>CAIZWU010000273.1 GCA_903936775.1 uncultured bacterium
CGGGCATTCCTCAATTGCTCGCGCAAACAGCAGCGAATAATTACTATCTGAAGGCCCGTATCCGTGAACTTGAAGCTCATGGACTGAAGGTCGCATTGAGCAAAAATTAGCGTTACCCGACATTCACCGTCGGACCGGTTTTTTCCCAGGAAAAGGCCGGGGAGAAGGAGAGGACGGCTGGTATTGCCTTCTCGGTGCCACTGCCACTCTGGAATAACGGGAAAGCCAATGTGGAAGTGGCCGAAGCCCGCCGCATTCAGGCTCAGGCCTCACTGCTGGTAACACAGCGCGAAGTGGAACGGCAGGTGACGGAAGCCGCTTTACTCTACGAAACCCAACGGCAACGCCTCACCGGCTGGAAGCCTGAAATGTTGGATTCCTTCAAGGAAGCCGCCGCCTTGGCGGACCGGCATTACCGTCTGGGAGCGGTGGAAATCGCCACCTATGTCGAGCTTCAGGAAAAGTATCTCGAAGCCGTTGACGCCATTAACGAAACCAAAACATCGGCATTGGAAGCCGCTCTCGCCGTCGAACAACTCACCGGACTCTCTGAAACTCTCGTCAAATTAAACTCTGAACAATCCCCCTAACTCACACCACTATAACATTATGAAACTAATACTTATATCCCTGTCTGCCCTCGCCATGACTCTTCTACCAAGCTGCACTGATACTGAGGCCAGCGCTATCACTGACGAGCGCCCGCCGGAAAATGGAGCCCAGTTCAAAAAAGGGGAGGGGCTTTCCCTCACCGATGAAATGGCCAAATCCATTGATTTGCAAACCGCCGATGTGACGGAGCGGAAAATCGCTTCCCGCGTGCAATTCAAATTGATGCCGGTTCCCGGAACCAATGAAGCAACGGGTTGGCTGAACGCCAGCCAGGTGGAGAAGATCCAGCCGGGCGCGACTGTTCAAATATCCGGCCAGCCCGGAATCACGGCCAGAATAAAAAGTATTGAAAAGGACAAGACCTCAGCATTGTCGGAGTCTGAAGTTGTCGTGGTCACTGAAAACCCGTTGAAAGGCGGCTCGGAAGTGGAAGCTGCCGTGGTTTTGCCTGAAACGGAAGAGGCGGCCTCCATCCCCCGCAGCGCTTTGTTTTCAACGGCGGAAGGGTCCTTCGCGTATGCAAAGAACGGAAAGTTTTTCGTCCGCACACCTGTCACTACGGGTGCCATGGATGAGGACCATGTGGAGATCAAGGATGGTCTGTATTCCGGTGATGTTGTGGTGACTAAAGCGGTCAAGTCACTGTGGATGGCCGAGTTGCAGGTTCTGCGCGGTGGAAAAGCTTGCTCATGCGGACACTAAAATATGTTAAACCGTCTCCTCGAAATTGTGATGCGGCAGCGGGCCGCCGTGCTGCTGGCCACACTCGTCGTGGCCGCCATCGGCGTGGGGTCCGCGCTGCGTCTGCCCATTGATGCCGTGCCGGACATCACCAATCCGCAGGTGCAAATCAACACCGGCGTTCCGGCTTTGGCTCCCGAGGAAGTGGAAAAGTTGGTGACCTTTCCTATCGAAAGCGAAATGGCGGGTCTGCCCGATATGGTGGAGCTGCGGTCGCTCTCCAAGTTCGGATTATCGCAGGTCACGATGACATTCAGGGACGGGATCGACCTTTACCGCGTCCGTCAGCTCGTCACCGAACGGCTTTCCGGGGTGCTGGACGAATTGCCTCCCGGCCTCGCGCCCAAGCTCGCGCCCGTCGCCACCGGTCTGGGCGAAATCTTCTACTATAGTCTCGACTACGCACCGGATGCCCCGCACAAGCCCGCCACCCGCGAGGAGCAACTCATGGCCTTGGCTCAGATTCAGGAATACCAGGTAAAACCGTTGCTGCGCGGCACCGCCGGAGTCGCGGAAGTGAATACCAGTGGGGGCTACGAGAAACAGATTGTGATTCAGCCGGACCCGGCGCGGTTGGCGGCCAGCGGTCTGTCCCTCGATCAGCTCGCGGAAATCGTGGAGCAAAACACCCTGAACGCCGGCGGCGGCTATGTTGAAATTGGGGGGGAACAATTGATCGTGCGGGCCACGACGCGGGTCACCACGTTGGAGGAAATCTCCAAGCTGCCATTAAAGTTTACCGGTGCGGTGAAGCCCATGATTCTCAGTGAGGTGGCCACCGTGGGCATCGGCAGCGGATTCCGCACCGGTGCCAGCACGGACGACGGCCGGGAAGCGCTCGTGGGAGCCACGATCATGCTGGTGGGGGAAAACTCCCGTCTCGTGGCTCAGGCAGTTCGTGAAAAGCTCACCGAAATCCAGGAGAAGCTGCCTGCTGGAGTCGTGATCCGTCCTCTCTATGACCGCAGTGATTTGGTGAACAGAACCATCGCCACCGTGGAGAAGAACTTGGCGGAAGGGGCTCTGCTAGTGGTGGTCGTGCTCATGCTACTGCTCGGAAACTGGCGGGCTGCTCTCATCGTCGCTTTTGTTATTCCGCTGGCCATGCTCATGACCATGACCGGCATGGTGCATTGGGAGCTAAGTGGTAACCTGATGAGTCTTGGAGCCATCGATTTCGGCCTCATCATTGATGGAGCGGTGGTGATGGTGGAAAATATTGTGCGGCATCTTGGCGAAAAACAACACATTCTGGGGCGCCGCCTCACGGCGGAGGAACGCGCCCGCGAAGTGCTGCGTTCCGCCAAGGAAGTGGCCAATCCCATGTTCTTTGGCGTGCTCATCATCACCGTAGTGTATGTTCCGATTTTGGCTCTCCAAGGCATTGAAGGAAAAATGTTCAAGCCCATGGCGTTGGTCGTGATGCTCGCTCTCGGGGCCTCCCTTGTATTGGCACTGGCCTTAATGCCCGTGCTCTGCTCCCTTCTCCTTGGGGGGAAGATCGAGGAAAAGGACAACTGGCTCGTCACCTTGACCAAGCGCGTTTATACGCCGCTCCTACAATTCGGACTGCGGTTCCGCTGGGTGGTAGTGGTCGCAATGCTGGCACTGCTCGGATCTTCGGCTTGGACGTTTTCCAAGCTTGGAGCCGAGTTCATCCCTCAACTGGATGAGGGAGACTTCGCCTTTCAATTTATCCGAAGTGGCAGTGTCAGTCTCTCTTCATCCTTGGAACTACAGAAGCTGAGTGAGGAAGTCATCCGTAAAGAATTTCCGGAAGTAAAGGAAATCTTCGCGCGGATCGGCACGGCGGAAATCGCCACCGATCCCATGAATCCGAATGTGGCGGATACTTATCTGATGTTGAAGCCGCCAGCCGAATGGCGGGAGGTAAATGGCAAGCCGATTACCAAAGACCAACTGGGCGCAATGATCCGCAAGACGGTGCTTGAACGCGTTCCTGGCCAAAACGTCCTGGTGACCCAACCCATCCAAATGCGTTTCAATGAAATCATGGCCGGAGCCAAGGCGGATCTAGTGTGTAAAGTTTTTGGCGATGATTACAATGAAATGGAACGTCTTGCCGGAGAAGTGCGCACGGTGCTGGGGAGCATCCCCGGAGGGAGCGAGACAGAGTTTGATAGCATTGGGAAAAACCCGATGATTGAAATCCAGCCGGATCGGGAAGCCCTGCAAAAATACAACGTTCACGCGGACGACCTGAACCGGCTGGTGGAAACTGCTTTGGCCGGTGCCGAGGTCGGCACCTTGGTAGAAGGGAACCGCCGCACCTCCATCGTCGTCCGGCTATCGGAGGATCGCCGTGCCGATCTGCCTGCCATGGAACGGCTGCCGCTCCGGACGGAACAGGGCGGAATGCTAGCCCTTGGTCAGGTGGCCAAAGTGAAACTGGTGGATCAACCTGTGCAAATTGCGCGGGAAGGAACCCAGCGCCGGGTCAGCGTGCTCATCAACGTGAGGGGACGCGATACCGCCAGTTTTGTGGCGGAAGCGACGCAGGCGCTGCGTGAAAAGGTGAAATTTCCTGACGGCTATTACTTCGAGTTTGGCGGCCAATTCAAGAACCTCGTGGAAGCGAAAAAGCGCCTCACCATCGTGGTGCCCTTGGCTCTGGCTTTGATCTTTGTGCTTATCTTCCTCAGCTTCGGCTCGCTCCGCCAAGCCGCACTTATCTTCACCTGTGTGCCACTGGCCGTCACCGGAGGCATCTTCGCGCTCTACGCCCGGGGGATGCCCTTCACCATTTCGGCGGCGGTTGGATTCATCGCGCTCAGCGGGATTGCCGTGCTGAATGGCATCATGCTCATCAGCTTTATCAATCAACTTCGGGAGGAAGGTAAGAACGTGCGTGATGCTGTAGTGGAAGGAACCCTGACACGCCTACGCCCCAAACTGATGACCGCACTGGTGGCGTCACTCGGATTCGTGCCCATGGCCATTTCCACCGGGGCCGGGGCGGAAGTCCAACGGCCTTTGGCGACCGTCGTCATCGGCGGCATCGTCACCTCCACTTTCCTCACTCTGCTCGTGGTGCCCGTGCTCTACGACTGGATTGAACGGAAAACCAAACCAAAAACGACCAAAGGAGAACTCACATTATGAAACTCTTATTCGTTATCATCGCGCTGCTGTATTTTCCCGCCGTTTGCTTGGCAAAGCCTATTCCGGGCGGCCGTCCGCGTGACAGATACATGACTGGGATCATTCACACAGTGTCCCCTCAGACTAAAGAGATCACCATTCACAAAATTGCAAATTCAGGAGCAAGAACTCTTGTCTGGACGGACCGGACCCGGCTGGCGGCTCCCGGTGGTCCCGGAGACCTGCAGCAGGGATCTCAAGTCAGGGTTCATTATCGCACCCCAGTTTTCGGCAGACCTTTCGTGACCAGAATTACGATCCTGCCCTTACAGATTTCGGCAACCCGTCACTGGTTCCAGTGCACGGACAGGGCCGGAAAACAAACCAAATAAACACACCCGTATTATGAAGAAACTACTGAAACTTGTCTTAGTGTTTGCTATCGCCATTGCTCCTGCAGTTGCTGGTGAAAAAATCAAAGCCGGTCCCCGCAAAGGCCGTGTTTTGGAAATGGAAGCCAAAAACGCTGAGTTCTTTGTCGAAAAGGACCGCACTGTCAGCATCGCTTTTTATGATGCGGCGATGAAGGCCCAAGCCCCGACTACTGAAACCGTTGCCGCTACCGCTGAAGCCCCGTCCGGCAAGGCCAAGCTGGAATTCGAGAAAAAGGGAAACCTCCTCGTTTCTAAAACGCCCCTTCCAGCCGGAGAGCACTACACCGTTGTGGTGCAGGTGAAACCCTCGGCTGATGGGAAGTCCAAAAACTTCCGCATTCCACTCGATCTCTCCACCTGTAAAGCCTGCGGCAACGCCGAGTATGCCTGCATTTGCGACGAATAGCCGTTCCAGGTTTTCCGTTACGGCTTCGGAAATCTCTGCTTTTTCGCACATGCAGATCCATGATTTCCAATGCTTTGGCACATGAAGCGAAAACCGAAGGAACCCAAACCACAAAACAAGCAACACCTATGAAAGCAACAATCCGTTCCATCCTGCTCTTATCAATGGCTGCCGCAGTGCTGGGCCTTTCCGCCTGCCAGTCGTCCCAGTCGAAAGCGGACGAGATGCCCCGCATGAACAATCTGGGCTTGAGAGTAAACCGGCCGTGATCCCCGGCCATAGGCACCCTGCTCTGTCCGCATCCCACTTCCATCGAAATGCCTGAGAACGGCTGTTGTTCCCAAGGCCATGAGGTGGCGAGAGGGGTGCGGACAATTACAACCCTGGGGCCGGATTTTCGGCAAGGACGACCGCCACCCACTCCCTAACGCCATGAAAACACCTCCCCTATTTACGGTCCTCATGCTCATTTTCCTCGTGAGTTGGGCCCCCCCCGCTTCCGCTTTGACGATGCGGGGCCGCCCTATCACTGGCACAATCCAAGAAGTCGACGTCAAGAACCACAAAATTACGATGCTGCGGGCGGACACGGGAACGTCTATCACTTTCAGTTGGATCAAACGGACCACCTTTGTAGCCCGGGGAACGATGACAGATGCGCGCATCCTCAAGAAAGGAGCACATTTCGTAGTAAGTCATCATGTGCCGTTTTTCGGCAAGCCTTTCGTGACGCGTGTGACGCTGGCACCAGCCCTGTCGGCCAAAACTGGATAATGTCCTGCACGGCTCCTGTGGCAAAGAACACTTACAAAGAACATTCCCATGTCCGACACCCATCCCCCCGATCGTAAAACGAGCGCCTGCTGCTCGTGCCTTGGCGAAAAAGAACTCGATGCGGACGGCAACGATCACAGCGCTGGGATCACGAAATCCCAACTCTGGCTGGTAGGCGTGTCCGGCGCTGCCATCGGCGCGGGCTTTCTCTTCAAGTGGACCCTGCCCGGCCTTCCGTGGCTGGCCACGCTGCTTTTTGGTGTAGGCACCCTGACCGGCGGTTCGCTGGTATTTCCTCATGCCTTGGAATCCCTCCGCAAGCTGCGGCTGGATATGAATGTGCTCATGACCGTTGCCGTCGCGGGAGCTTGGTTCATTGGTGAAGGTGCGGAAGGCGCGGCAGTGGTTTTCCTGTTTGCCTTGGCGGAATTGTTGGAATCATGGAGCGTGGGCCGCGCCCGCCGCGCCATTAAATCCCTGCTGGCTCTGACGCCGGAAACGGCCCTGAGAAAACGCGAAGGAGGAGAGCCCGAGGAAGTGCCTGCCCGTGACGTAAAGCCGGGCGAAATCATCCTCGTCCGAAGCGGTCAGCGGGTGCCGTTGGATGGCGAGGTCGCCACTGGTTCATCCGCCATCAACCAAGCCCCTATCACCGGGGAATCCGTCCCCGTGGAAAAGAAACCAGGCGACCCCGTTTTCGCCGGGACCATCAATGGCGAAGGCTCGCTGGAAGTGCGTGTGACCAAGGCGGCGGGGGATTCCACCCTGGCCCGCATCATCAAAATGGTGGAGGAAGCGGAGGAACAAAAAGCCCCCACCCAGCGCTTCGTGGACAAATTTGCGGGAATCTACACGCCTGCGGTTTTTGTGCTCGCCATTTTCGTGGCGGTGCTGCCTCCGCTGCTGGGCTGGGGGACGTGGAGCGAGTGGGGCTACCGCGCTTTGGTCCTGCTGGTGATAGCCTGTCCCTGTGCCTTGGTCATCGCCACTCCGGTTACTATCGTATCCGGGCTTACCTCATTGGCGCGGCGCGGCGTCCTCATCAAAGGCGGGGCCTTCCTGGAAGCGGTGGGCAAGCTCCGGGCTTTGGCCGTGGACAAGACCGGCACCATCACCCAAGGCCGTCCGCAGGTGGCGGAAGTCATCCCGTGGGGCGGCACGTCAGAGGAAGACGTGCTGCGTTGGGCCGCCGCCATCGACACCCATTCTACTCACCCTTTGGCCGAAGCCGTCACTGCGGCCGCCAAAGCCCGGAACATTGCTTTCACCCCTGCGGACAACTACCAATCCAAAACCGGACGCGGTGCGGAAGCCGTCATCGGGGGCCATCCCCACTTTATCGGAAATCACAACATGACCCATGAACTCGGTGTTTGCTCCCCCGAAGTGGAAGCCAGACTAGCCGAAATCGAAAGCCGGGGGCAATCCCTCGCCGTCCTCGGCCATACGCCGCATGAAGGCTGCGCGGGGAAGGTTCTCGGTATCCTTGCTATAGGCGATACCATGCGCCCGGAAGTCCCGGAAGCCCTGAAAATGCTCCACGCCATCGGTCTCGAAAAAGTGGTGATGCTGAGCGGTGACAATCAACGCACCGCCAATGCCATCGCCAACCAGGCAGGCATCGATGAGGCCCGCGGCGACCTCATGCCGGATCAGAAAGTGGAGCACATCAAGGAACTGGTAAAAACCTATCAATACGTCGGCATGATCGGAGACGGAGTGAACGACGCCCCGGCTCTAGCCGTGGCCAGCGTGGGGATCGCCATGGGAGCCGTCGGCAGCGATACCGCCATCGAAACCGCCGACATGGCGCTGATGAACGATGACCTGCGCAAGCTCGCCGACGCCATCGCCGTAGGCCGCCGCACCGTCCGTATCATCCAATTCAACGTCTGGTTCGCCATCGCCATCAAGGCTATCTTCCTCGTCCTGGCCTTCACCGGCCACACCAGCCTATGGCTCGCCATCCTCGCCGATACCGGCGCAACGCTGCTGGTCATCGCCAACGCCCTACGACTGATGCGCTCTTAAACTACCCATCGCACTATGGCTAGAAAACCACTCAAAAGCGTGGCAAGGTTTCGCAGGCCCAAAGCCCCCGAACCACCTGTGGCCCCACCACCAACGCCCGTCAAAGATTGGAAAGAAAACTGGATCATCTTCGGATATATCGGGACGCCCGTCCTGATGATCGTGGTTCTCCTGTTTTTCGTGTCCAGAGCTAGGTGGAGAAATGGTTTGGACAATCAACTCTCACGTTGGAAAAGCTCTTATCATTTGAGCGATTCCGTCGTAAGCCAATTGCGCCAAATCGAGCTGGATTTTCATGGCTCAGGAAATCCCATCACTACCCCCATCAAACATACTGCGCTCGAAATTAAGGAGCATCATGACGGCATGGCCTTACTCATGAGTAAAGAAGACGGGGCGAAATTCCTCCGTGATTACGGCTCCGGAAGACTTAAACACTAAAGTTTCAGCCAGTCTGCGAGCGAACTGCGAAGATCCTTCCGGGCACGGTAGAGGCGGGACTCCACAGCCTTGATGCTGCTTTGGGTGATTTCCGCAATATCGGCCATGCTACGGTCCTCGTATTCCGCCAGCGTCAGGGCGATGCGCAAGTGTTCCGGGAGGGCGGCAATGGCGCTGCGCACGGCGACGGCACGTTCCCCGGCTTCACAGGCCTGCGCGGGATCGGGAGCGCTCTCCACCAAGCGGTTTGATAAAGCGTCACCGGCTCCGGGGCTGCTCTCCGACTCCAGGGAGAGGTGGGGGTGGCGGGTCTGGCACCTTTTGGCATCGCGGACCAGGTTGGCGGCGATGGTGTAGAGCCAATTGGAGAATTTCGCGCCGGGCTTGAACTGATGGCGTTTTTCAAAGACGCGGACAAAGGCATCCTGAGCAGTGTCCTCGGCGCTGGCCTCACAACCGGTCAGCCGGATCAGCCAATGCAGGAGCCGGGTCTGATGCCGCTCCATGAGCGCATCCAAGGCCTCGCTGCGGCCCGCGCACAGGCGGGCCATGTCGGCAGCATCGGCGGCATGGTCGGTCGGATTGGCGCTGCTGCTCATCGCGGGAGGGTCAATCCATCAAAGTCTCGCGGGTGACCCATTCGAGGTAACGCTTGGCGGCCGGCGGCGGCATGGTAGCGGCCACTTCGTAAAAATGAGCCAGCATCATCGCGCTGCATTCCGCCCGTTGGTGCCCTGATTCCTCCAGTTTGGCCTTCAGTTCCGGAGTGACGTTTTTGTTCTCCTGGATGAGCGCAAAAAGTTCGCGTCGCACGCGGGCGATTTCCCGGCACCGCTCCATACAGCCGGGGAGATAGGCATCATGCAGATTGGAAATCCGGTCATAATCGGCATCGCTGAGTTTGAACTCGGACTTGAGCCATAACAAACCATCCTTGGCGGTGGCGGGCATGGCCATTTCTTCCACGCCAGTGCCGGGATGCGCCTGCATCGGTCCTAGGTGGCGCATCTGCTTCGTGGCGAAGTAGGCGGCGGCGGCCAGGATGGGAATAATAATCAGCCAGTGGATACGCTTCATTGATTCATGCGGTAAGGATCAACCGACGCCAGGTAACTGTCGGGCGATGGAGCGGATGGAGATGAGGAGCCGTTCGTCCGCAGTCCCATCCACCCTGCTCCGGCCGTCACTATGACGGCGGCCACGGCACCCCAGGTCAAATCCCTGCTTCTGTTGAAACCGGTCAGCCATTGCTTCCAACGGACCGCCCACGAAGTGGATAGCGTTTCGGCTTCACGTTCCGCAATCCGCCGCCAAACCCCTTCAGAAAAACGGGGCGGGGGTTCAGCATCGATCTTCCAATCCTGCAGCAGCGCGGAAAGTGATTCATCGGATGGTTCATTTTTCATGGCTTTCGGTGAGGTGGCCCCCCGGCTCCGCACCTGCGAAGCCGGGGTTGGGGTAAAACCCGGATTTACGATTTCTTGGGCGTTTCCTGAATCTTCTTGAGGAGCGCGTCCGCGTCCTTGTCGAACTTGGATTTGCAGGATTTACAGCAAAGTTTCACTTCCTGATCCTTGTATTCAAAAACCATGGGCTTGCCCATACTTCCCAGTTTTTCCCCGGAGACGATGCAGGTTTCCAGAGGATAGGGTTTGATTTTGGTTTTCGGTGTTTCCTCGGCTGCTTGAGTTGAGAACAGAGAGGCAAATCCGGTGAGGAGAATAGCGGTGAAAAGTGAGCGGCGTTTCATGGTTCTTGATCGGGAATTTGGTGGTGGATTGTGGGGAGAAACCTTCTCCGTGTCCGCCTACGCCGGAGCTCGAAAAATCCCGCAAATTTTTTTCCACGTCAGTGAATAAGCCGGTTTCCGGCAAAGTCGAATGCGCACTCCCCGTCTTCAAAAACACAAAACGTCACCCACATGAAAAAGCTCCTCACTCTGATAGTCCCCGCCGCGTTGTTTGCCGTCGTGGTGGGATTCGCTCTCGCCCCGGTCCAAGCCAGTGCTTCCCCCACTGGTCCCGTTTCCCACACCAACACCCGGTCCTGTGGCGACCACTGCCATCACCACGGACACTATTGGAGCTACGGCGGATGCACCTACTACTGTCCTGGTCACCGCTGAAGTGACCGAAGTAGGCATTAACCTTACTGCGGGAACACGAAAATACCATCTGGTTTGGCATGGGGCCCAGCGCGAGTCCGTATCGTTCACCTCCACGGTGAACTGGGTAGCTGGGATCAACTCCTTTCATAGTCAGCGTGATCCCATTGTGTGAAGATTAGATTCCGCACCGTCTGTCCTCCATCGCGGGTTTTGGCGCACTCGATGATGTCTTCCTGCGTGAACGATTGCAGAAACCGGTCGCTGTCTTCCGGGTGCTCGTAGAGCGCTTCCCGGAAGGCGAGATAGGCATCCGTGAAGGTGGTAGCGGCGGGCTGGTGGTGAAGTCGGAACTCTTCCACCGCGTAGCCGAATCGTTGCAGCCCGTCGATGAGGGAAGGATACTGCGCCATTCCAGTCCTCGGAAGCGTCGAAGTAGAGCTAGTTCAGGTATTCCCCGAAAATCGCGACGTGCTGTTTGTTGGGGTCTTCGTTGTCGGAATAGCCCACCATCTTGAGGCACAGAGCGGCACATGATAACTGGATAGCGGTGAAGCCAGTCTGCACGAGTTCCGCCGTAGAGGTTGACGAGCCGATGCAGTCCGAAAGAAAATTTGCGGAACCGATAGCCCGCAACGGGATCCCTTGGAGCCAAAACAGCCTACACCTAAACCACGCGACGCGTCTGGCTTTAACCTACTAGCGACGTTTCCTGAGGACGGTGGCGATGAGCACTAAAACAACCAAACTCAGACCCGCTAACCACCAACTCCAAGAGGTTGACGAATATTGCTTCTGCTTGGTTGGTGTAACTGAGGAGTTCCCCAGATTACTTTCGCCTAACGGCGATGGTTTTGACTGTAAAGCATCCCCTTTCCCTTGGTCAGGCGTCCCGGCTTCCATACTTTTCGAAGGCTGCGCCTCCACTCTTGCGGCAGCTAGGAGATCAACCAATTCAGATGCCCGTTTATCTGATTGTGCCGCTGGAGGCGCATCCTGCGCGACCTCCTCGTAGGTCCGAGGTGTAATCTTAATGCCGCGTTTTTTGGCCTCGGTTTCATTGATCAGCATTACCTCCATGCCGCTTTCGGACGTCGCTTTCAACGTGATTAGGTAGTTCTTGTCAATCGTTGGCCGATACTCTTCCCACACGATCCGCGCGACACCGCCGTGTGCTTTGATGCGCCCGGTCGTCCCGGACGTTGGTTCTCCGCACGTCTGTAGCAGTGACTTTCTAACAGCAGCTACCATTTCTGCGGTCTTAGGCGAGGCGGGAGTGCTCCAAGCGAGGCCCTCCAACTTGTCTTCCACGAACACATAATTGATAAAGGAGCCATCCGGCAATGCTTCCGTAAGGTCCCCTTTGAACGGCACATCTGGCTTCCGCTCACTTTCGGCAAAATCGAGGGCTTGAGGATGATCTTTCTTAAAATCGGCAACCGAGGTGCCAATCGCTAATGCATTGGGTGCCATCCAAGGCAGAAACTCTTCCAAAGTGGCGGAAGCGGCCCGTGACTGCGCGATTAGAAGGGTGCCGCATAGAACGAGCAAAAGTTTCATATTGGCAAAACTTAGCCTTGCTTACGTTTGCGCAGGGCGAACGCAATCCAAACGAGTAGTGCAAGAATCAAGCTCCCCAGCATCCATTGCCGAGAAATGCTATTATTTTCAGGAGCAGCTTCTGTGGCTCTTGAATCAGGTTGGTCGGGCTTCGGGTCATTTGTGGCGGGCAGCTTGGATGCTGGCTCTTGACTTGGGTCTTCCGGATTTTGGTCTTCTGGCTGTTTCGACTCAGCCCTAGCTGCGGCGAGGAAATCAATGAATGGAGCAACCTGTTCCCCGGGAGCGTCCTCGGGATTTATCGCTTGTTGGTCCTCTATGTAGGGTAAGGGAACTGTCTTGATCCCGTGCTTGGATACCTCCGTTTCGTTAAATAGGTCTACTTCGATGCCTCCTTCGGAAGTGGCTTTTAGTGTGATTTTATAATTTTCGTCCATGTTGGGCCGATACTGCTCCCAGACGATCGGGACGCGTCCGCCATGGGTCTTGAGCCGTCCGGTGGTTCCGAACGTGGGCTTTCCGCATGTTCGAGAAAGCGAATCACGGATGGTATAGACCATTCTTGCCGCTCCTTCATTGGGTGGATAAATCCAGGCGGCTGACTCTAACTTACCATTTAAAAAGTTATAAATAAATTTAGACCCGTCTGGCAACTTCTCTAATAATCCACCATTGTAAGGTTCACCGGGTTTGTTCTCATACATGGTGAACTGTGCTGCGGAAGGATGGGACTTGGAGAAGTCGGCAAATGATGTCCCAAAGGCCAATGGCTTCGGCGCAATCCAAGGCCAAAACTGCTCAAGCGTGGCAGATATCCCCGTTATTTGGGAGAATTGAACCGCGAGCAAGAGATAGAAGATGATTTTCATGGAGTGAATATTCTGGTGCTGTTGGATTTTTTCAGGACATGGTTGTGATGATTCACATCGGCATTAGGTGGTGTCCAGATCCACAGTTCACCGGCATTGAACTTAGCCTCCATTTCATCGATCAGTGTTTCTGGATCCTTCGGTATACCTGCCACAAAGTAGGCGTTTCCTGCGGTAGCTCCAGTATCATTGTTGTGCAGATCCATCGTAGTATTGCTGGCAAATCCTGCGGCGGAGTGCCTGCCGTGATACTCATTGGCGGTGGAGAACGTTATCATGGCTGACTTTCCGACCTGTGACGCTCCTCCTGCATTCCAACTTGAATGACGTATTGCGTCCTGGCGGGTCCCGCCAGTGCCCCCGGTCTGTCCATACCTCACGGAAACACGCTGCTGCATCTGCAGACCAATTATGCTAATAGCTGTATAATTTGAATCGCCAATTTCATCCCGGAGCGCAGAGTCCACCAAAAAGGCTGAAACTGGATTTAGTCCACTGCCGAGATAATCCAAGTTTTTGGTATCAGGCACATTGACATAAAGGTGAAATGTCGCAGTGCCGACCTGAAGGTCAACGTGCTTCAGACCGGGAGTAGCCCATTGCACGTCAAAAGTATTTACATTGTTTTGTGGGGCCAACCCATCGGCGGTCCATTGAACATAACCGGCAGGAAGTTCATTCCTTCCGATTATCCCGGCAAGTGGCTCGGCTATTCCAAAGGTGATTTTTTCATTGGGCCAGGCGGACAGCAAGTCGCCGAAAGGTTTGCCGTCATCCGGTTGTGGTGGCGCATACATGGGGGCACTTCCGTGCGGCCCGTTCACGTCTTGAAAGGCCCTAGCTTCAACCGCGACCAACTCCTCCGTCACCTCTGATGAGGTTCCTCCACTCGACCTTTTGGCGAGAAGGTCTATGTAGTTGGTGGACTGGGCCGAAGACGGAGTGAAGTTGAAGGTCACCATGCTGTAGGTCCTGATGGTGGGTGGACTGGTGGCGGGGGATTTGGTTTCGCTGCGGACTTTGAGGTATGAAAGCGTCTGGTTGGCGGCGGGTGCCCCGGGCAGTTGGCCCCAGACCCGGCGCTGTTTGCCATCACTGGTTTCGATACTGCCGTCCGCGGACTTGCTGTAGCCCATTGCCGCTTTCGCTTCCGGCTTGTCGGCAGAGTTGCCATTCGCTGCGAGGAGCGGCATGGCGCTGCCGGCCGGTGGGGTGCTGGGAAAGGGGGCGCGTCCTGATATGTTGGTATGGAATGGATCATCGACACCAAGTTTTGATCCAAGAGGGTCCTGCACACTGTTTTTTACCGGAAGATCGGTGGTGACCCTGAGCCGGTTGGCGGGGTGGTATGGGCACTCGGGGTCTTCCGGGCTGAAGTGGTAATCCACGTCGCGCGTGCTGATGAGCAAGCCATTTGCGGGAGGCAGCACTTTAAGGTTCATTTGATCCCCGTCGCCGTAGCCAGAGCCGTCACTATTGCTGGCCGCAGGGTTGGTGCCCATTTTTACTTCCAATGTGTTGGGCACGCCGTCGCGATCGGTGTCTGTGCTTGCGTTGGTGGAGGCGGGATCGATTTTTTCGATGGTCAGCCATTCGATGGCTTGGGTTCCCGTGAAAGCGGTCAGGACCCAAGGGCTTGTGCTGTTGGCCCTTTTCCGTCCGGGCCGCAGGGGGATGGGGCTTCCTGCGGAGGCGGTGCTGGCGAGGTCCATGGTGACGGCGTTGCTGTAAATTTGCCCAGCCGCGAAAGTGAAAGTTCCCGTAGTGGTCGCAGGGCTGTTCCAATCGCCCTCCCGGCTGGACCGGACGTTCACACTTCGGCTGTAGGGGATGGACCATGCTACCGGCATGGCACGTGAGGCTTTTACCCGGACGGTGCGTTCCAGCAGGACAGCGCTGCGGGTGATGCCCCGGCATTCCTGGTAGTCACTCTGCCCGGTGACGGGAATGAAATCCGCAGCATTGGTCGCCGTTCCATCTCCATCACCATGCATCTTATCCTGACGGCTGGCATAAAGGGCAGTGGTCAGCGAATGCACCGCTACGGGTTGGCCGGGAGCGGGGATTCCGTTCCCCATCGTCCATGATGAATTGGCCGCGTCATTGAGATTCCAAGGAGTGTAAACCGTCGAAGGCACGCCAGGAGCCGGGCGCTCATAAGCGGCCAGCAGGGTGCCCGCGCTGGTGCCGGCGCCACGTCCATCCGCCGAACCAAGGCGCGTGGGCGAACCGGATACCGGGCGGTGAATTTCTTCGGAAACCTCGGACTCCCGCGTGGCGGAAAGGAGGGTGAATTCCGGCATGTTGAAATGCACCGGATTACCTCCGGCGTCCAGTTCCTCGTCATCATCAAGGCCGTCCCCGTCCGTGTCATCGTTTCGGGGATTGGTGCCAAGTTGGTATTCCGCCAGTGCCGTCAGGCCGTCGCTGTCTGAATCATTGTTGGCATCCGTGGGGGAAAGTGGATTGAGACTGGGCACCCACTTTAATTCCCAACCGTCCGGCATTCCATCACCGTCCGAGTCGGGGTTGAAGGGGTCGGTCCCGGCAGTCAGTTCCGCGGCATTGTTCAAGCCGTCCAAATCCAAGTCGCCGGTGGCTCCGGCGGTGTGAGTGTTTTCCAGGGTATATTTCAGGCGGAAAAAATGCTTCTGACCTGAAACCGGGGCGATGGTGTATTTCAGCGTGATGCCGGTGGCTCCCAATTTTACCGTATTGCCGTAGCCCCAAATGTTTCCATCGGCGGACATTTGGAAAAAATATACCCGGCCCGGCACTGGGGTGGCGGTAAGATCATAGGTGCCGGGTTCCTCCCCGGCGGAGAAGGTAAAGTTTTGCTGGTCTTCGTAGGCAACTGCTCCGGTGGGGAAGCAAAGCGGCAGGGAAAGCACCAACAGAAGGCGGGCGAGGAGAAATTTCATCTGGGTGGAAAAAGGAACGAGGGTGGCGGGGCAGAGTTTAGGATATGGCTAGTCTCCGTCCGTCCAAAAACGGATCACGGTGTTTTCCGGCGGGTCGTTGGCGTGCTCCGCTTCCCAGGCGGCACGGGCTTCCTGGTCGGCCTTGATTGCGGCGGCGGTTTCCTGCAACTGGGGCCCGTCGGTGTCGAACTTGGCCAGCAGGGCGAGGAGGGGTTCCAGTGCCGTCTTGTTATCGGGATCGCCTTCCGCAAGCACGATGTCGGTGGCTTCCTTAAAAAACGAGGGATCGGGGGCTTTCCACTGCTGCACCATGCGGTCTGTGGCATGGAACATCATCGGCATCATACAATAACGGGTGCGCCCTACCGTCAAATCCGGGCAGGCATAGATCGCGCTCAAATCCAGCCGGACGAAAGCGGCATATTGTTGGAATCCCTTGAGCCGGTCCACGCTGCCCCAGCGGACCAGCGAAAGCCCATCACGGAAGACCACAATAGTGGGGGAGAACAGCAGGAGCACGTTAGGCTCCGAAGCGCGGCGGGCAGCGCGTGCGGCCAGTTGCTCCTCAGTGGGCGGCACGATCACTGGAGCCGGAACGGGTGCTTTGGGCGGGAACACCGGGCGCTCGATGCGTTGGATAATGAGGTCGCCACCCTCTGCTCCGCCGCCGCCTTTGAGCACGGTCTGCGCGGTGACGCGGGCGTTCATCACGGCTTCCGGCACGCTGGGTAGAGCAGCTTTCCATGGATTGCGCTCGGTAGTGGGCTCCTGCGCCGACACGATGGCGGGGGTGAGAGAAAAAATCAGGAGAGAGACTGCTTTCATAATAGCGGCTGGGTGAGGATGGGTATGGAGGCGGAGTTGGAAAAGGATGGGAGCCGCTTGTTCACAAGATCCTTGTGACAAATTAAAAAGGCTTCCGGGACTGCTGTTTCCAGACAGCAAAGGGCGCGACCTGATCTCACGCCCCACCTACGGGCACCGCCAAGCGCCCTTCCGAAAAGGCGCGGCCAAGCCGCGCCGATTAGGCACGACAGGGTTTGATCTTTCTGAATGGGCAGGGACAATTTGGCGGTTTTGTAGGTGGCCCATAACCTTTTTATGGTCGCAAAGGGTGATGTGGTGTCGCGGACGGTTTACATAAGCATCAGGTGGGATTCGTGGAATCCGGTCCGGCGTGGTGTTCAGCCGGACTTGGCGCAGACTAGCGGCATTTTCTTTCCTGGCCAGGGATTTGTTTTCCCGGCGTGCCGGGACGGCGGCTCCTCTGCTGTTGCTTTTTATTCTTGTGGTCGTTCCGACGGGACAACGGATGCCAACCCTCTTACCTTGAGCTTTATCAGCCCGCACACGGATGCTGACCATTCAACTGGAGCAAGTAAGGCTGGAACGAAGTAAGAAGCTTCATGAATTTTTCCAAGAATGTGGTTTGGAATCATGTGGGCTAATGGCGTGCTCTCCGTCGGGAGTGCCAAGGCTTTGATGGATGGTTCCTTTTTTGACCTCTCGGCCCCGCAGCCACAGGAAAATCACCGGAGTGACAATCAGAATGTGGATTAGGCTGGAAATCATGCCGCCGATCACCGGCGTGGCCAGAGGTTTCATTACTTCCGCTCCTTGGCGGTGGCTCCACATGATCGGCATCAGACTGGCCACGATGGTGGCCACGGTCATCACCTTGGGCCGGAGGCGGAGGCGGGCACCGTCCTTCACGGCTTGAACCAAATCATCATAGGTAAATGCCGCTCCTTTTTCGGCCAGACGGGCTTTGACCGTTTCCTCCAAGTAAACCACCATCACGACTCCGGTTTGCACGGCGGTGCCGAAGAGCGCGATGTAACCCACCCACACCGCGCCATTGAAGTTATAACCCAGGAGGTATTGCAGGAACACGCCGCCGCTGAGGGCGAAGGGCACCGCCAGCATGACGTGGGCGGCTTCCAACGCACTGTGATAAACCAGATAGAGCAGCACAAAAATGATGAGCAGCACGACGGGAAAGACCAGCGTCATGGTTTGCACGAACCGGCGTTGGTTTTCATATTCGCCGGTCATGCGCCATGTCATTCCTTGCCAGTCGATGGTTTTCAATTTCTGCTCGATCTCCTGGACGAAGCCGCCCAAGTCCCGGTCCTGCACGTTGGACTGGACATAGGCGCGGAGGCGTCCGTTCTCGGAAGCAATTTCATTGGCTCCGGTTTCCCGGGTGATTTTCGCCACCATGCCCAAGGGAATCGCGGTGGCCGATGAGGCCCCGCCTGCCATGCCCGCCGGGGCCGCGGGAGCTGCCGCGCCGCCACCCATTCCGCCGCCACCCATGCCCCCGCCGGTTGGTGCAGCAGAGGCAGATACCGGGGCCGCGCCGGGACGCGTGGTGATGAGAAGACGGCTCAGTTTTTCAATGTCATCACGCTCGCCGCGCTCCACCCTCACTTGGATGGGATATCGCTCGCGGCCTTCGATGGTGGTGCTGACGTTTTTTCCGCCCGTAGCGACTTCCACGGCGTCCAAAACTTCACGCACCGTCAGGCCGTAGCGGGCAATGGCCCGCCGGTCCACTTTGATATTCAGATAGGGCTTGCCTTGGATGCGGGAGGGGGAAACCCCGGTCGCTCCTTCGATCCCGTTCACCAGCTTCTCGACCTCGAAGGCTTTCTGTTGGAGCTGGTCAAGATTGTCGCCGTAAATTTTGATCCCCACCTGGGCACGGATGCCGGTGTAGAGCATGAGGATGCGGTTTTCGATGGGTTGCAGCAAAGCGGGCACATAGCCCACCAGCTTCATCTTTTCGGTGAGCTCGGCTTTCAGTTTGTCGATGGTCATGCCCTCCCGCCAGACGGGATTCCGCTTCATGGTGAAGCGGCCATCCGGGACATATTCCGGCTTCAGCATGATGGTGGTTTCCAACATCTCCGTCGGCGCGGGATCGGTGGCGCTTTCAAAGCGGCCGAGTTTACCCGCGACAGTAGCCACTTCCGGGATTTGGCTGATGATGGTATCCTGCCACGCCATGACACGCTGGATTTCCTTCAGTCCCGTTTTCGGCATCAGCACTGGCATAAAAAGCAGACTGCCTTCATTGAGCGGCGGCATGAATTCTTTGCCGAATCCGGCAGTGAGCTGGGCCAACCGGGGCCAGCCGCCCTCGCGCAATTGCTTCACTGTTGTGCGGGGCAGGCCGAACGCGACCACCAGCGCAGTGGCCAGAATCCCCAAGGCCAACGTCACCACGGTGCGGCGGTGATTCAGCGCCCAATTCAATACCGGATCATAGACGCTCAGGAGAAAGCGCATGATGACATTGTCCTTCTCCGCATGGAACGGCCCGCGCACCAGCAGGGAGCACAGCACCGGCACCATGGTCACGGCCAGCAGCGTGGAGCCGATCATGGCGAAGGTCTTGGTGAACGCCAGCGGATGGAACAGCTTCCCTTCCTGACCGCTCAGAGCAAACACCGGCACGAAGGCGAGGATGATGATCGCCATCGCAAAAAAGATAGGCCGCCCCACCTGACGGCAGGCCGCCAGCGTGACGTGCCACGTCTCCGGACGGGTCAACGCGCTGCCCTTCTTTTCCTCCGCCTGTTCCGCATGGCGGATCACATTTTCCGTGACCACGATGGCCGCATCCACCAGCACGCCGATGGCAATGGCGATGCCGGTCAGCGACATGATGTTGCTGGTGATGCCGAATTCCTTCATCAGGAGGAACGAAATCAAAATCGACACTGGCAGCGGCAGGGTGACGATAAGGATGCTGCGGAAGTGCCAGAGGAACAGAATGTGGGCGAGGGTGACGAGAATGATTTCTTCCAACAGGGCGTGTTTCAGGGTGCCGATGGTGCTGTCGATCAGCTCGCTGCGGTCGTAGAAAGGTTTGATGGAAATCCCCGGCGGCAGGCTGGGGGAAATCTGCGCGATGCGCTCTTTGATGTTTTCGATCACCGCCTTGGCGTTCTCCCCGGTGCGCATCACCACCGTGCCGCCCACCACTTCATGGCCATTGAGGTCCAGCGCCCCGCGCCGGAAATCCCCGCCAATCTGCACCGTCGCGATGTCCTTCAAAAAGAGCGGCGTGCCCTCCATCGTCTTCAGGGCTATCAATTCAAGATCCTCAGTGGTTTCGACCAGACCGATGCCCCGCAGCACAAATTCCGCGCCGTTTTCCTCCACCACTTTTCCGCCCACATTGAGGTTGGCGTTCTGCACCGCCGTCATCACTTCCATCAGGCTGACGCCGGCGGAACGCATCTTGGTGGAAGACAACTCAATCTGATACTGTTTCACAAAGCCGCCAATGCTCGCGACTTCCGCGATGCCCGGCACGCTGGAAAGCTGATACCGGATAAACCAATCCTGAACGGAGCGCAGTTTCGCCAAATCATAGCCGCCATCCGGGGCTTTTTCCGGGTCCACATCGAGGTAATATTGATAGACCCAACCAAGGCCGGTGGCATCCGGCCCGAGTTGTGGTTTGACGCCTTCCGGCATGGATGCTTGGAGATAGTTCAACCGCTCCAGCACGCGGGTGCGGGCAAAGTATTGATCCGTCTTGTCTTCAAAAATGATCGTGATGAGGGAGAATCCAAACATGGACGTGGCCCGGACATCCTTCACGCCGGACAATCCCTGAAGGCCGCTGGTGAGCGGATACGTCACCTGATCCTCCACTTCCTGGGGGCCGCGTCCCATCCAGTCCGCATAAACCAGCACCTGATTTTCCGTCAGGTCGGGGATGGCATCGACCGGCGTCAGGTAAACGGCACGCACCCCCAGCGCCACCAGCATGAGCACGCCACAGGCGACGAGGAACCGGTTTTTCAGGCTCCATTCGATGAGTTTTTCAATCATGCCGTGTGAATGGTAAAGGCGGCTATTTGATCTCTTCCGCACATTTCAGCATTGCTTTGCCGAAGAAAGGATTGTGGCCGGGACGCCCCTCCGTTTGGAGCCAGCGGCCTTCTTTAAAGGCTCCTTCCACGGCTTCATCGACCATGGCACACTGCCAGACCTGGAAGGCGGGAATACCGTCCGTCGTGCGCAGCGGTTCGAAAACGGATGTTGCCGCCGTGGTGAAAGCATAGAAGGCTTTGCGGGCTTCCTTAAGGTCGCTGAATCCATGAAAATGGCGGGCCTCCTCCAGCTTTTTCAAGGCGGGAGCCAGGCCGGATCTATCTTTGAGCGCTGCCGTGAGGGCTGAGGTGGTATCCATGACGGGAGCACTGGCAGCGGTAAATCCGACCAAGTCATCCAGTGCCAACGCCGCCGCCATGCCGTCCGCCACTTTCAGGAAATCACGGATGGCTGTTTGCTGGGAATCCGTCAGTTCAGGTCCGCCGGGCACTGGCATCGTCGGAGCTTTGGGAGTCATGAAGGCACGGTTCATTTCCGCCTGGCCGTCGATCAGCAGGTTGCCGTTGGTCACCACCTTACTGCCCTCGGTGAGGCCGGAAACGATTTGCACCAGGGTATCGCCGCGAGTGCCGATCCTCACCGGAGTGCGAACGTAGGAGCCGCGTTTTTCCTCAACATAAACCACGGCTTCCGGCCCCGTCTGGATGACAGCGGAACGGGGCACGGACAGCACCTCCGGGATATCGAGTGTGACCAAGCCATCAGCGTAGAGCTTGTGGAGCAATTCACGGCGGCCTTCGACCATGGGATTTTCCAGTTCCACCCGGACACTAGTGGAGCGACTGGCCTCGTTGAAATTGGGATCGATGAACGTGATCTTCCCCGTGAAGACTTTGTCGGTAACTGCCGGGGTGGTGACGGCCACTTCCTGCCCCAGCTTGATCCATGGGATGTCCTGCTCGTAGGCGTCGAACATAAACCACATGATGGAAAAGTCCGCGATGGCGAACATCTTCTGACCGGCGGTGACATACTGGCCCTCATAGACTTCATGCTCGACGACCGTGCCTCCCAATGGCGACAAAATTTCCGAAGTAAGGGCATCGGCAGGTTTCTTATCCAACGCTCCAATTTGAGCGGGAGTCAGGCCCATTTGACGCAGACGGAGCGCCGTGTTCTTCCGCAGCTCACCCGTGAGCTGACGGTATTCCCGTTCCGCCGAAAGCAGGGTTGGGCTGTAGATCAGCGCCAACGGATCACCCTGCACGACTTCAAAACCGTGATGATTCGCAAAGAGCTTGTCCACCCGGCCATCCACGTAGGCACTGATAATCTGATGGCGGCGTTCGTCGTCGTCGATACGACCGGCGACTTTCAGGGTCTTCACCAGCTTCTGCTTTTTGGCCTCGGCAGTTTGCACATTGAGGACTTGAATCATGTTGTCATCCAGTGGCACCGCATCCGGGCTTTCCGTGTCGCCCATGCCCGTGCCGGCGGCGCTGGTTTTGTAGAAGGCGGTCGTATCCATCCCACACACGGTGCAGCGCTGGTGGGTGGGATAGCGCGGATGGCCTCCCATGGGACATTGGTAGTAACTCACCTCGCGTCCAGGCTTCATCGCGCTGCCCGTCGCCGTTGGCGCGGGCTTTGAGGCAAAAAACCAAGTGACAGTCGCCGTCAGAAGGGCGGTGACGATGATAGCGGGAAGGGATTTCATAAAAGTCTGGAAAAGGGATTCAACGCCCGCCGCGCAGAGCACGCAGAGTAGCTAGTGCGGATTGTTGGGCGGCCACAAAACGGCGTTGTTCCATCCGGGCCATCAGGAGGGACCGGCGGGCTTCCAACACTTCCGCCAAAGTCGAAGTGGCGCTGATCCAGGAATTCTCGACAGCCTGCGCGGCCTTCTCCGCATCCGGCAGAACCTCCGTGGAATAAGCGATGGCTTGGCGACCGGCATTCCGGGCCTCCGTGGTCGCCATCACAGCCTGTGCTCCCAGCTCGCGCTGGGCACTGGCAATGTCTTTCAGCGCGGCTTCCTGCTCCAGCCGGGCGCGGGCTTCCTTGGCATCATAGACGGATTTATTCCACCACGGCAGCGTCACGCGGACTCCCAGCATCACGTCCCGCAGGTCGCCCCCGCTATAAACATTGCTCTCCAGGCTGATCGCCACCACTGGTTTCCGCTCCTCACGGGCGATAGCGGTTTCCGCCCCGGCGGCATCCGCCATGTGATGCAAAGCCGCGAGGCGGGGATGCCTGGCTATCAGAAATTTCCATTCGTTGCTGATCTCCGGGGCGGCATCCGAAACCGGGGGCAGCGCCAGAGTGCCCCATTCCTGAATGACCGGACGCCCCAGCAGGAGATTGAGTTGCTGGGCAAGGCGAAGCCGTTCGCGCTGTGCCGCCGCCAGTTTTTGCCGCTCCTGGGTGAGTTCGCTTTTGAGCCGCAAAGGACCGGCGGCATTGGCCGTCAAGTCCTTGAGCTTCTCCGTGGCGTTGGTGCTCATCCGTTCCACCCAGGTTAGCTGCTCCGCTTCAATCACAAGCACTTCATCGGAGAGCGCCAGTTCCAGTGCGGTCTTCGCCACTTCCAATTCCAACATATTTCCCGCAATGCCGACCTCGGCCGCTGCGGCTTGTTCCTCCGCCAGCGCCTTCCCGCGCTGGGCCTGATAAAGTCCCCGGCGGGGCAACTGTTGCTCGGCCATCAGCCTGATATCGCCATCATCCGCCCGCATGGAATTCCGCGCTCCCGTCAGTCCCAGGCCCAGCATTGGATCCTCCCAAAGCCGCACCCCGCCCACCGCCTCCCGCGCCGCTTCCACCCGTGCCAGCGCTGCAGCTACCGTCGGATGGCTGTGCGTGGCTTCCGCCTGCCACGCCGCCAGAGTGGCGGCATCCGCCACGCGTGCCTTGGCCGCACTACGGGGGGCAGCTTGGCTCACCGACAGCAAGGACAGGAAAATAGGAAGTAGGCGGAGCATGAAAACGTCGGGATAAGGTGAACCATCGCGTCTCGTTCCCGGCCTACGAACCAGCCGGTGAAACCCCGCAAAGTTTTTGAGGGAAAACGGAAAGGGCAGGAACGGTAACCGTTCCTGCCCTTCCGGGGAGGCTTGCCAACTGGCTCTTCACTGCGATTAGCGCATCGCCGAGCAGCCTGCCTTGGTCATGGTGGCCATGGTCGCGCAGCACTTCTGTCCGGTGCAGTTGACCATCTTGCTGACGGAATAGCCGGGACCGCCCCGGCGACCGCCAAAGTCCACCACCTCGGTGCGTTTCATGGTGCATTGAGGACCGGTAGGCTGGGCGGTGCGGACGATCTTTTGAGCGTCCGTAGCCTGCTGAAAGATAAAGCCCGGACGGTTGGGGCCAGCCTGAGCGAAAGAAGCGAAGCCAAGGATGGCAGTCAGGATTGCGAGGGTCGTTTTCATGGGATTGGGGTGTTGTGTTTGGGTAGTTGCTTTGATTGGGCGGGAGGCTTCGAGCCCCCACCTTTTCATCCCCGCCTACGCTGTAACTAAGGAAATCCCGCGAAGTTCCTGCGTCTCCTGCTGAAGTGCGACGCCGCCCAATGCGGACGTATCGACGTCGTGGCAACCGGGAGGTCGTGGATTACCGCTCAGGCGTGCTTGTGAATTGCCCGGTATTTCCGACCGGTGATCCAGGAAAAAGGAAGCCAAGGAAATAATTTTAGGAAATCTTTGCCTCGGACGGTCCAAAACGATCCTTGGAAACGAGGTATCTTCGGAACATCTCGCGAATGAACCCCTCTCTAACTTACAGCAACATGGACGACGACGACCTCTCACTCCTTCTTTCCGAGCCTGACACGGCATCACGGCAGGAAGCATACGACGCCATAGTCGCCAAATACTGGAAACCCATGTGTTGCCTCCTGAAGGATCAGGGCATCACAAATTTCTCGGATCAGGAGGACATTGTCGTCGTCGCCTTCCGGCAATTTCACCGCCATGCGATGGAAGGCATCAGCCTTGATGGTGAGAATTTCCGACAACTCTTATTCACCGTGGTGAAACGAAGGGGTATTGATCATCTGAGGCGCAAGGGGGCGGAGAGAAGAGGGGCTGAAGCCTACGAGGATTACGTGACGAATGAGACACGGGCGATTCTCAGCGCGGAAAATGCGAGCATGGCATGGTTGGATCGAACCCGTGACGGCAGCGCTGCGGCTATCATGGAAGATTTCCGCAAGACAGTGCCAGTGCTGCCTCGCCAGCAAGAAGCCGCCGCAAGAGCTGTGTCCTTGCTGCTCGAAAGGAATTCACTCCTCTCCGGGGAAAACATCCGCGACGCCATGCAGGCATTTACAGGGGGGCCGGTCACTTTACCCGCCGCAAAATCCGCTTGGACCGGAGTGCGAGAAAAGTTCCGGGAATTTCTGAAAAATCGGCGCTCCTGATTTTCCCATCCTGACAACAACCCTTATCCCCAATTTTTCATGACACACGAATTTTCAGACGGAGCAATCGATGCCCTGATCGCGGCTTCCCTTCGTCAAAAATATACCTCGGACACACCCAGCGAGGAAAACATCGAGGCTGCAATCAAAGCAGCCTCCATCAACGATCCGGAGGACGCCGAGCGCCTGCAGCGGATCCGCAACCGGTTGAATCAAAAATCGGGAGGGGCTCCCGCATCCACACCTCTCCGGAAGAGCGCAGGTCCATGCATGGCCATGAACCGTAAACACGATCAAGAGGAGTTTTGTGAATCCACACAGCAAGCCTTGGAGGAAGCCCGGAGGAAGGCCTTGGAGGAACTGCTGAAAGAAGAAAAGGAAGGAGGATCCGAAAATGATAACATCTGAAGAACGGCTTGCCGCTCAAATTCTCGATGCCCTCGAGTTGAAGAAGGTGCCCATTGACGTGTTTGAGATCGCCCGCAAAGAAAAAATCAAACTGTGCCCTACCCATGGCAGCACGGGTTTCTGTGGAAGACTCGAATATTTTCCCGATCTTGGCAGATTTCTTCTGTTTTATCCGGACCACCCGGATGCGGAGGTTAATCCCCGTATCCGATTTTCGATCGGTCATGAGCTGGGCCATTACTACATAGAAGAGCATCGGGAGCGACTGATGCGTGGGGAGTTTCATTCCTCGGAATCCGGCTTCATCTGCGAAAAAACATTTGAGATGCAGGCGGATTCCTTCGCCTCCGGCTTACTTCTTCCCGAACGCACGCTTACCCGATTTCTCCAATCCAAAGGCCGCAATTTCCTCACCTTGCAGGAGATGCTGACGTTGGCGGAGCGATGTGCCACTTCCAGGGAATGCGCCGCCATTCGCTATGCCAAATTTGCGGAGGAAAAATGCGCCGTGGTTGTGTCCCGAGGTGACAATGTCCTCTACTCCATATCCTCCGATGATGCGGCCCGCATCGCCCTGCGTCTCAAACACGGCAGCCAAGTTCCGCCCCAATCAGCAGCTCGAAGAGCAACGACTGCGTCGATAACCGAGGGTGAAATTCCCGGTTCGGCATGGTTCCCGTGGACCAATGTCCGAACCCTGTCCGAGGAATCCATCGCGCTCGGGTATGGAGGATTGGTCCTTACTTTGGTGGCATATGCACATTCTTAATCATCGATTCTATTATGAATAAAAACCAACACGTCGTCCCCACCGATACCGGGTGGGCTGTCCGCGGAGCCGGTAACGAGCGCCGCACTTCCCTCCACGATACGCAGGCCCAAGCCATCGCGGCGGCCCGCGAAATCGCCCGCAATCAGCACAGCGAGCTGCTGATCCATCGCCCGAACGGGCAAATCCGAGCCCGCGACAGCTACGGCAACGATGACTGCCCGCCTCCCGGCTGATCTTTTCCGATTCTCGCAAAAGCCTGCCGACCGTGTGCCGGGTCGGCAGGCTCCTTTAACACGGCACTCCCCCTTATACCGACAGAATGAAAACAAACGATAACCCCACCCCCGACGGGCCGCAGAGCGGCGATCACGAAGAATTTGAAGACCTCGAACTGTGCTCCCGTGAGGGCCGCCAACCACGATGTGTCCACAAATACCGAATCAAAATTGATGACCGCCACCACATCGTCCCGGTCAGCCACATGACAGGGCTGCAACTCGTGGAACTCTCTGGATCCTGCAATCCGGGGAAGACAAAGCTCCGGCAGAAATTCGCCGATGGACGTGCCGTCACCATTGGCCCTGACCAGAAAGTCGATTTCACCACACCGGGCGTGGAGTGCTTCTTCACCCTGCCCTGCGACCAAACCGACGGCTGACATCATGCGCCGCGAGTTTGTTCTTCCCTCAAAGGACGTGCTCCACCTGGATTCGCTGGGCCTGCCGTGGGAAACTGTCGGCCGTCCGCAGCAGGGTGGAGCACATGTTCTTATCCACCAATTCAGGGTGCCTCCGGGATACCATGTGGAGGCCGCCACCGTGGCTCTGCGGATTGAGCCGCTTTATCCTGACGTGCAGATCGATATGGCCTACTTCAACCCCGCCCTCTCCCGGACGGACGGAAAAGGAATCCATCAAATTGTGGCTGAGAGCATTGATGGCCAGCTTTTCCAGCGGTGGTCCCGGCACCGCACCACGGCAAACCCGTGGCGTCCGGGGATCGACTGTCTCGCCACCCATCTTGGCCAAGTTGAACACTGGCTGACCAACGAATTGACCCGATGAAACCATCCCTTCGCCTGACCGGCAGACAATTGACGGAACTGAACCAACGCCTCAAAGCGGGCGATAAACCGCGTCTGCTCCATGGCATGCGGAATCGGGCCGGTGCCCCTATCCATACCGTGCGCGGTTTTGCTTCAGCGGATGAATCCGGCCTGCTCTGCGGCACCAGTGACGCCGTTTCCCATCCGGCGGCAACAGGCTGGCTGCATGTGCATGAGGACGGCGCATTGAGCGGCGGGGTGCATAATCATGGGACAAAAGTGCCTTTTGAAAGGATCTCTGTCGCCGGGGATGATCTTCTTTTTTGGGGAGCTGAAGCAAACGTCCGGCACGAACTCGCGGCCAACACCCGCAATGTGCAGGCTTTCGGCGAAGGCACCATCCGTCGGCTCGGCGGGCTTTCCATCGCCGTGGTTGGTTGCTCCGGACTCGGCTTTCCACTGGCTCAAGCGCTCGCCGGCCAAGGAGCCGGTAGACTGGTGCTCGTGGATCCGGAAACCATTGAGGAAGTAAATCTCAACCGCCTGCCCTGCTCCACGTTGGACGATGTGGGAATGCTCAAAGTGGAGCGACTCGCCCAGCTTCTTTCCTCCTCGGCCTTTCGTCCGGAAGTGGTGCCGCTCGCGAATTCCATCCTCACAGACCGCCGGACGGCTTTGGAAATCGCCGAGTGCGATGTGATCTTCGGCTGTCTGGACAGCGTGGAGGCAAGACATTTCCTGAACCGGCTGGCCGCTGTTTATTGCATTCCCTACTTCGATCTCGGCGTGTGTCTGAGGGCGGATGGCAAGGGCGGTGTCTCGACGGCATGCGGATCCGTCCACTACGTCCAGCCGGATGGATCAAGTTTGCTCAGCCGGGGCGTATATGACATGCAGGCACTGCAGGATGAAGGCCTCCGCCGCACGGATCCCGCCGAGTTCACCCGCCGCCAAGCCGAAAAATACGTCCGTGGCGCGCAGGAAAAACGCCCGACCGTCCTGCCACTCAACATGGCCGTCGCGGGCCTTGCCGTGATGGAATTCATGGCCCGCCTGCACCCGTTCCGCACCAAGCCGAACGCCGAATTCGCCGGGCAGTGCCTCAGCTTCCAGCATGGCATGATCGACAGTGACCCGGACGGGGCCTCCTGCGCTTCGCTTTCCGCGCTTTGCGGCTGTGGCGACATAACGCCTTTCCTTGGTCTTCCCTCTTTTTCCGCATGAATTGGCTTCGCAAATTACTGATCTGGCTCCGGGGGATATTCGCCAGGAAACGGCAACATCTCATCCCGTGTCGGGACGTATCCGCCTTGCCACAGAAGCTCGCGCCACACACACTCTATGTCATCGGTCAAAACGGGCACCGGTGGCACGTCGCCATGATCTGTCCTTGCGGATGCCAAGCTACCCTGTTCATGAACCTGCTGCCGGATGAGGAGCCATACTGGACTCTCACTGAGCACGAGAATGGCAGCGCCTCACTACATCCCTCCGTATGGCGTAACATTGGCTGCCGGAGCCATTTCTTTCTCCGGCAAGGCACCATTCAATGGTGCCGCGATGAGTGAAACCTGTCGAAATCGCAGGATTCATGGCGAAAAGGATGCAGGCCGCCCGCGCTGGCGCGGGGATGGAGGGATTTCGTCTGAATTCACACCGGAAAGCTTGGGACGCCTGTATCGCGTCGTTGGCTCCAAAACCAAAAACCGAAACGGTGTTTATTTGGCAGGCCACTGCGCTACCAACGTCATTTCCACCTGTGGCATCGACCATCCGCTGGCTCGTCATCGAAGTGCAGGCCACTGTCACTGTGTTTGAAAACGGCAACGGGATTCACGCTCAATGCGCAACGTATCGGCAAACCACGGACCGCCGCCCCAAGCCAAGGCACCTCCCGGAAAGCGGAAAAAGAAACAACTCCATTCGTATCCTGGCAGAAAAACAGACGAAGTTTTTTTGTTTGGAAACGAAATGAAGAACGCGGAAAAGCCCGCACACCGATGGTCCAGGCCGTGGGCGGAGCCACGCCATCGGGAGGGGGATAAAGTCCGGCTATGCCGGTGGCCGGGACGGCCATGTATGTCCGATGGGCAGCCTTGACCCCCGCAGGTGTGCCACGCCGCAGGCGGTCGCTTAATTACAAACGGGACGGCCCGTGGCCGCATCATTGAGGGAAGAAAAAAGCGATCCGGGCATGAAGGCGAGTGGAGCGCAGGTCACTCCGCGTGCGGGTGGCTGGAGCGTGCGAGTTTCAGGGCGGATGGTTTTGAGGAACGGAAGCCGGAACAGCACGATCCGGCTTGGCACGGCGGAAACCGGCCAGGACAGATGGTGCGCGGCTGGAGTGACAGGCGCGGAGCAACGGGGCGTTGCGGGGCGCTCCACGCAGAATGGGGAGCGCCCCACGCAGTAGGCGCGGTGGGAAAGGCTTTTCCCCGTCACTGCCCTGATATTAGAGGATTCGAATCCTTATTCATATTGCTATGCTTCTTGACCTGGACGCACCGAAGGCATTCTCGATGGAACAGGCTTCCGCAGATTTCACAGAGTCGGGTGCATTCATGGCTAGTAACAATTCACAACGGGCTTTGAACTGGGGAGAGTTATTTCCAAAAATCAAAACGGCTGCCTCGACCCCGGCATCGAGCGTCATATCATGATTTCCAACCCTATCATTCAACTCCATCAAGGCTTTGGAACGGTCCGCAATACTTGTGGCATCGCCGGAACGGCGAATGGTGTCGATATCCAATTTACTCATCAGTTTTTATTTCGTCCAAATGCTCGGCGTAGATTCGGAACAACCCATCTCCCATCTCGGGGAATGGATCGGCCATTTTCTCCAAGTCTTCCGAGGAGGTTCCCTCTACGGCACGGGCCATTAGCTGCTCAATACCAATGGGTTTGCCAGTTTTGGCTTCCAGTTTTTGGGAAAGAGCGGCCAATTCCTGAAATTTTTCGATTTTGATAGGGACCAGCATGTATTCGTGCGGGGGAGGAGCCAATCGGTCCGTCTCCAAGCTCAAGGGATTTCCGGGCCCGTAAAACTTTCGCAGCAACTTGTAATAAGCCCGCAGCGCGTAGAGGCAGATGTTGGAAAAGTTGGAAAAATTTCCGATGACCCGAGCCATTTTTGCGTCCTCCCCGTAAACCTTGAATGAAATGCTGTGAACGTAGTCCGGTTCCTTGGCGATAGCCGATGTTCGTCCGTTACGACGCTGCGCAGACCTCCCGACGTGTGGACGTGGGCCTTGCACTTTCGCCCGCTTCTTGGGCGCTTTCGAGGCTTCTGACATTCATGGAAATTTCGGTTGCAGCTTCCATGGCGTCAAATTCTAAAAAGTATCGTTTAATGCAGGATTTAGGTTCCCTGTTCAAAAGCCATTTAGCGAATGGTTCGCCCATCAGCCGCTCAATCGCATCCCGCATGGGACGCGCTCCCATCTGTTGGGTATAGCCATTGCGGATGAGATAACCGATGGCTGAAGCGGTGACTCCGCAACTCACGTCCAAACCTTTCCTGCCCGCGACATTTTCAAAATGGCGGGCCTCCTTGGCCGCAAGATCCTGCGCTACCATCCTTTGGGTTTCGTAGCTCAAGGATTGGAACACAATCTTGTTGGTGAAGCGGGCCATGGTTTCCGGCGAGAAGTAATTGGTGGCCGCCGCAATGACGGTGCGTTCCACCATTTTGTAGGGCACGCCTGTCATCTGGGCGGCGCTGGCGCTGCCGAGATTTGAGGTGAAAATGATATACCAGTTGTCCAACCGACGCGTGACGCCATCGGTGCTGGTGGTGCGGGCCGCGTCGGTCGCTCCGAGAAACACTTTGGAAATTTTGGGGTGGGCTTTTTCGATTTCATCCAACAACAGAATGCCTCCCTGCGGATTGGCGTCGATGGCGGCTCCCAACAAGCCGGGATCGGATTTGTTTTCTCCTATCAGGCGTTTCAGGCTGTCCTCGTGGCCGTATTCGCCCATGTCAAAACGGACCAGAACGTCCCTCGTGCCATGAAGAAAATTAGCCAGATTCAGACACGTCTCCGTTTTCCCGGTTCCCGTCGGTCCCAGCAGGAGGAACACGGCCTGAGGGCGGTCCGCTTTGCTCAATCCGACTTCCGCCCGGGTGACCGCGCTGGCAATACCGCGCAAAGCGTGGCTCTGCCCTCGGATAGCTCCGTTCAGATAGGCTTCAAGCTCTTCGATTGGTCGAGGCATCAGGGGGCTTTGGGTGGGATGGGGTCCAGCCGTTCCGGGATAGGAAGGTCCATGGGATCGGCGGCAGCAGATTTACCGGCGGGAGGCGGGAGCTTGGCTTTGAGCTGATCGGCCCGCCGGTCAGCGTCATACTGATCCAGCCTGCGCAAAATCTCCGCTTGGTTTGCGGCAATGAGCCGGGCTTCGCCCAGAAGTTTCTGAGCGCGGGCGTCACCTGATCCCGCTTGGGTTTCCAAAGTCAGGAGTCGCATCGTAACCAATTTTTGGCGGGTCAATTCGGAAGCGAGTTCCAGACTGGATGGGTTCTTCCTGGCGATGGGGTTATCCAATCCCACGGTGGGTCCAAGCAGGATGCCGTGACCGCGGTTCATGTCCCGACGCCAGGATTCGTCCTTCTCGCGACGATAGATCGTGTGCCGTTCGTGCATGATGCCGGGATTCGCGGCATCGACATACCGGCCCACGGGATAGGCTTTGATTTCGGCGGCGTTGGCTACGTTGGCGGTGCTTTCCATGGGGATCTCACGCTCCACCTGCCATTTCACGGGATCGAGCTGCGCGAGGACTTCGGCTTCTGATGGCGGAGCTGGTTTGCTCGCGCAAGAAGCGAGGAAGGCCAAGCCCGTCAGGGTGGAAATTTGAGTGAAACTGGTCATGTTACTTTTTGGATTTCAGGGATGATTTTGGAGCGGTTTCCCGCTGCTTTTCGATCTCAAGCCGCCGGTCTTCGAGTTCGATATTCCTCAAGGCATTCTGCTGTTGGATCGCTTCGGTCTGCTGCTGCATGGCGAGCACCTCGGGCGGGAGCGGCGTCGGTTTCTCATACGGGCCGCCCCTGCTGACCTCGGATTTTGAATCCTCCACGGCTGGCGCAATTTCATGGGAAAGGGAAGCTCCCAGTTTTGCTTTGGCCATGATGAGCGGTTCACGCAGGTAAAGGTAGAATTGCTTGCCTGCCGGGACGCGCACGTAAGCTCCGTCGCGCTCGATGAGCTGAAGGATGCGCTCGGCATAACGGTCGGTGACCGCTCTGGCTCCCTGCGCGGCGGCGGACTGCACGCCGGGCACAATTTGGTTCTGTCCGTAGGCGTTGGTCTGCCGCTCCGTGAATCCCTCGGCGACTCCCGAGAGGAAAGCCGCGCTGAATAGCTTGATGGAATTCGCAGTGTCCTCATTGGTGAGGACTTTGCCGCGAAGGCCTGCGCTGCCGTCCGTCAAAGCGAACTGGTCCTTCTCCGGCGTCACCTCCATATCGAGGGCGACTCCTTTGACCACAATTTCGGAAGACTTCGGATAAACGCCACCATCCGCGAGGATGACCACCCAATCCCCGGCCACATCAATGCGGTTCCGCGTTCTGTCAGGGCGGGCGATGGCGTGAAGCTCGGAGTTGGCCGGAATGAGGAGCTTTTGATTCCAGAACAAATCGTGGGTGACCAAGCCAATCACAGGAGTTTCCAGAGTGGATGAATCCACGGTGGTAACAAGCTTAGCCCGGATCATCCGACCGTAGGGCGCGAAGTTGTCCTTGCTACCGATGAGTGGCTTCTCAGGGGGAGTTGGGGGCGGCGGCACAATGGGTGCCGCTGCTTTTGAAGGGGGCTGCACCGGCAGGAACGAAATAGGCACGATCTCTTTCGGCTGGACGGGCTTGGCGTCCTTTTTTCTGGCCTCCAGGATTTTCAATTCCTCCCGTTGCTGCGCAATGAGGGTTCGCTGTTCCTCCACATTGTCGAAGGCGGGAACAAAGGCCCGCTTATCGGTGTAGCCGTCCGTCGGCATGGGATCTTTGAAGACGGTGGCCGTCGGCGCGACGGCTTGTTCCTTCGCCTTCGCTTTGGCTTGTTCGTCGGAGTTCTTCCCACGATTGACCACGCCCAGCGCGATCAAAGCGACGACCAGAAAGCCGAAAAACTTCCCGTGGGCTGACTTAAAAAACTTAAAGAGGGAGGCTTTCATTTTTTGGGCTTCGGACTTTCAAATTCCAATGATTCCAGTCGTTCGACAGGCTCTTTCCCTGCCCCGGTTTGAGGCATGAGCGCCGGTCCTTCGACGACCTCCTGCATGGAGATGAGCCACGCGTTGTCTGGCGAAAGATTGTTTGATCCCTGAGCCGCATCGCCTTGGATGATGAAGTAAGCCACGGTCGTTTTTCCCGCTGGGACCGCTCCCTCCGCGTCCGCCATGATGGAGGCGTAGGAGCGGTGGCCAACGGCGACGAGGAACGACTCGGGATCGTAGAAAATCGGTTCCTTGGTTTTGTTTGTGATAGCAACTTCAAACACCAACGCATCCCACGCGCCTTTCCGGGTAACGCTGAGAGGCTGAATTTTACATTCCGGGGTCTCGGATGGCTCAAATTTACCTTCGGTGCGTTCGAGGTCTTCCACGTTTTCCGGGGACTGTTTCAATAGATGGTAGGCTTTCACCTTGTCGATAAGTCCCAGCATCCGGGCCGGAGAGACGCGCAGCGTGTCCCGCTCCTCAGGAATGGGTTGGTTTCTCGCACGCGCTTTCAAGTCCGCCCGCTCGGCTTCCTTCCGCTGCTGAAGTTCAGCGAGCGGATCGGTGAGGCTCATTTTGAAGAGCGCCCGTTCCACATCCACTTTCAGGATGAAAACATACACCTCGCCCTCGTAGATGAAATTGACGTTGGTGGAAGCTGTCGATGTCAGGGGAGTGAAGGAGACGAATCGGGTGCCCGGCACATGACTGACGGAAAACAGAAGTTGGGCGTTTTCCTTGGGCGCGGACGCTAGGCCAACTCCATCGATTCCCTGGATGGGTTTGGGGAATTCCAGCGTGGTGGTGATGTTGGCGGCCGTGGGAACGATGATGGGCTTGTTCGGGTCCAACGCGACACTGGCGATGACTGGATTTGGAGCCGACAGCGCAAGCTGCGGCAACGCCGTTAATGATAGGAAAAGGCGTTTCATTTAGTGACAGCGGAAGGCACGGGAGCAATGGAGACTGGCGCGGCGGCGGGTGCTGCCTGCCGCTCTCCGGTCGGGCGGAGATGGAGATATTTATAATCCGCCACCACGAGCGGATATCGCCCGTTCTCGGTGAGACGGGGGTTCTGCCACATCTGGAAAAGGAGTTTCACTTCATCGACTTCGCGCACTCTGGCCCCGGAAATTTGGCCATCCCGGATGATCTGGCCTTCGACTTCGATGAAGTAGATCTGGATGCCTTGGGTTTGTTGCACGGACTTCACCTCAATCTTGGATACTTCCAGTTTTTGATGCATCCCCCGGCTGGTGAGGGCGGGCAACGCATTGGTGATTTCATCATCCGCTTTGCGCTTCCCCTCACGGAAGAAAATATTGCTTACCATGTCCGGCATGTCGAAGCCTGCCGGGCCGCGTTGCAGGAGCGCCTGCGCGGCCAACAATCCGCAGGTGGTGTGGACCTTTGAAGCCTCCTTAAAATCCAGGCCGGGAGCGATGACCATATTTCCTGCGGAGTCCGCCACCAACACGATCTGCTTTCGGAACATAACGAACGCGACCAGCGATGGAGTCACTATATTTGACACCACGAGAAGGACGCACAGCCATGCAAGGAAACGGCGGTCCTTGAACCGGGACACGAGTTGTTCGGGAGGTCGGATCGGAGACTGTTTGTTCTCCACAACATAGTTGGGTGGATCGGGCGGGGCTTCGGTTGGCATCATGTAAAAAAGTCGGAATGGGAATTGTGGTTATCGACGGAGGTATTGCCTCAGGCGGTTCTGGCCGCACCGATGGGACCGGCTGAAGGCGACGGGCGGGCCGCCTTGGCTTGCTGCTTGCGTTTCACCGCTTCACGCGCGGCGGAACTGGATGGAGTCATGTTGGCCGGGGCAGGATTTCCTGACTCCTTGGCCAGCTCGTCAAAAGGTCCTTGGGCCATGGCTGCTGCTGCCGCGATGGCTCCAGCGGAGGCGGCAAGGGAATTGCCTCCCTCACTGGAACCACCTGACGGGGATTCGCCTGCACCTGCAGTTCCACCTGATGATGATCCGCCGCCGCTCTGGCCACCCCCGCCGCCACCACTCATACCCGATCCAGCCGCGTCTGATGCTCCTCCACTGCTTCCACCGCCGCCTGAACCAGTCCCAGTGGAACCGCCGCTACTGGAAGCCCCTGCGCCTGCTGCGCTGCCACCACCGCCCGCGCCGGCGGCGGCTCCTGCCGCCAGGGACGCGCCGCCTGTGGCTATCGCAGCACCGGCTCCGATGGCTGCCCCGGCGGTTTGGCCGATCAGACCGGAAGCGGCATTGGCCCCGGATGTCACCATGCGTTGAATCACGAATGGCACGAAAGCGTAGCCAAAAATCATCCAGAACGGAATAATCGACACGATGGCGATGGCCCAGAGATACGTCGTGATTTCCCAATCTGTTGCCGGAGCCGCCTTGATGGTATTTACCGCCGAAGTCAGCATGGCTTCTGTTCCCACATTGACCAAACCCCACCCCATGGGCCAGGACAGCAAACCGACCACGGACATCACGTAGCGTGTCCCAATGGACCGCAAACTGCCGACGCCGATCATGGCTATCATGGCAGGCAGGAAGATGAGGCTAAAGGTAAACAAAAATTGCTGGATGAGCCAAAATCCCCACGCGATGAGCGAAGCGAGTTTTGCCCAGAAAATCAGGAAGAATGAGGCCACCTGAATGATGAGGCCGCCGATGGACGGCACCAGGGACTCAATGCCCTTGTCGATGGCGTCACCCCAATGTGTCAGGTAGTAAAGCGCCCCCTTGGAGTCGCCCGCTGCAGTGGCCGCTTTTTCTTCAACACCCACAGTCATCGCGACGAGGAGTTCTTCCTTCTTCGCTTCAACCAAATCGGGGGAGCTGTTCCCTGCCCCAATATCCGTCTGGATGGTGGTGAAGCCCGTTTGCACCAGTTTCGCGCCCGAGTTGGACAAGGCAATGCAGGCCGCGAGCACCATCGCGGAACCGATGGCGCGTAATTGGGATTCTTTGGAGCCGGGACCGGATAGCCGCTGCACCAAGTGATAAACCACCATCACAAAGGCGATGAGGAAGAACGGCTTCTGGGCATTCAGGGCGACGCCGTTGAAGCCCGGAAACATGGCTTCGAAATCCGTCAGAAAAGCCAGGATCTTTTCCCACAGGTTTTGAGGATTTGCCAATTCTGCTGCGAGAAATACCACGAATCAGGGTTCCTCCGGAGGCACAGGTTTAACGGGTGCAGTGGGATCGAAGGTCGATGGCTTCGGTTTTGGAACGGTTCCCTGCGTGGCCTTTTCGAGCGCCTTTTGACGATTAGTCTCCAGCCGGTGCATTTCCTGGACAGCTTCCTCTTTCTGATCGACGGCAGGTTTGCAGGCGGAAGTCCCGGCTGCCAAAATTATAACAAACAGTCGGTTCATTTAGCGGTAGGATCAAAGGTGGAAGGTTTGGATTTCGGGATGGTGCCTTGCGTGGCTTTGGCCAACGCGGCACGGCGCTCCTGATCGAAGGCCTCGGCGGCGGCCTGAGCCTGAGCTTGCTTCTGGGAGGCCGTATCATTGACCTCCACGGTGGACTGCGCCGCTGCCAGCAGCTCCTCGCGGGAGAGCTGTTCCTGCTGGCCTTGCAGGATTGCTATTTTGCCTTGAAGGCGAGCCACTTGAGCTTCGTCGGTGGCCCCATCCAAATCCTTCGCCGTGGTATCGATCTGTTTCTGAATGTCCTCCCGCGCCGTGGCGAGCTGCTCGCTTCTGGCGCGATAGTCTTCCGCGATGGCGGCATGAGTGGCGGCAGCCCGATACTTCTCAGGATCGTATTGGATGGCCTGACCACTGGGCAGGGTTTCACCGACTTGGGAAAATTTACCCCCGGCAGTGCGCCGCAATACGGAAAGCGGATCACTCAAGGCCTCCTCTCCCAACTTCTGATAGCTCTTGGTCAGCTCGGTCAAATCGCTGAGCTTTTTCAACTCGTCGAGTCCCAACTGTCCGGCCAGTTCCTCCGGGTCTCCCATGCGTTTCAGGTCTTCGACGTAGTTTTCGATCTGGGTGTATTGCGTCTGGATCTGTGTGATCCATTCCGCGTAGTTCAGCACCCAATTGAAGGCATTGGTGCCCGTATGGATTGGATCGTTTACGATGTCCACCGCCCGCGCGGGAACAGCAGCGACGACTGTCGCAATGAGGAAATATTTAAGTTTCATAATGAGGATTTGGAATGGCGTTTGCCGAATGTCAGAAGGCTGACTACTCCACCAGCCGCACCGTGGCCCGCCGTGCCACGGTTTGGACGCCATGCACGTCTTCCGCAGCGGGAATGGTCAGTTCGTAGGAGTTCTCGATCCCATATTCCCGGGCCTTGGCGTGCTCCATGGATTGCAGCATCCAGTAATGTTGTTTCGTGGCGTCGCCCTGTCCGCGGTGATAGCCTTTCTCCTCGGCGGTGATGGCCTCCTTGTCCCCGAAGTGATTTCCTACCGCCGCCAAGCCGATGCCTGCGACTGTTCCAGCGGCCGTGATGAGGGGATCTCCATCGCTCAGCTCATGGGCCAGCAATCCGCCCCCTGCCGCTCCTGCGGCATAGGTCGTTCCTTTCCTTACCCCGGAGGCACTGCAAGCCATGTTCCCGCAACAAATGGTCCCGATAAGCAGGAACGCGGACGCACGGACGGCAAGTTGACTCACTTTTTTCATGAACGGATTCGGTCTTGGTTTGGGGGTGTTTGAATTGCTGGTTCCACGCGTGGCGACCTCGTTGATGATGCCGTCGAGGACGTTCTCGTAGTGGCTCAGGGCCTCGGCCCGTTCGTCCACCATGTTACTGTCGGAAGCCGCCACGTAGAGCATCTCGGGGCTGGCGTAGATCCGCACCGATCCGTTGATCTGCTGCCCCATGTGCTCGGTCCAATAGCAAAAAACCGAATACCTGTCGTGCGCCGGAAGATGTTCCGGGCTTGGGTAGTTGCGGATGGCATCGACCGTGATCGGAGGGAGCTTCAACTCGTATTGGAGCATGTCCAAATCGGTGGAAGACTTCTGCCGGAAGATCATCTTGATCTGGGAGTTCCCAATGAGGATGGGACGCAGATTCGCCGGGATCTGGGAAAGCTGCTGGGAGATGGTCACCAGCCACGCCCCATATTTCCGATAAGTGGCGTAGGCGGCTGAAATGATTTCCTCTCCGCCGGCGACCGCGAAGAAGCGCGGTGCTTCCTCGAAGATGATCCGCTTCCGCAGTTTGCGTGGAGCGGTCATGATGAGGTGTCTGATCACATTATTGACGAGGAATCCCGCCGCCTCTTTGAAATCCCGCGCTGCCTCCGGGATCAGGGAAAGCTCAAAGTGCAGGACTTTGGATTCCAAGCTGATGTTGCTGACTCCATCGAAAAACTTGCCCCGCTGCCCAATGGCCCGCGTCCAAGTGCCCAACATGTTGGCGAGGTAGTCGATGACTTCGGCGTTATGATGAACCATCTTCCCGTGCCGGAGTGCGGTGTAGAGCGAGTGGTGCGTCAGGTTTTCATAGTCCGCGTGTTCCCACTGGGTGAAGATCAGATTCCGCACTGTCTGGCCTCCGTCGCGGGTTTTGGCCCACTCGATGATGTCTTCCTGAGTGAACGATTGCAGAAACCGGTCGCTGTCCTCCGGGTGCTCGGAGAGCGCCTCACGAAAGGCGAGGTAAGCATCCGTGAAAGTGGTGGCGGCGGGCTGGTGGTGCAGACGGAACTGTTCCACTGCATAACCGAATCGTTGGAGTTCGTCGATCCGGGAAGGATACTGCGCCATCCAGTCCTCGGAGGCGTCAAAGTAGAGCTGGTTCAGGTATTCGCCGAAAATCGCGACGCGCTGTTTGTTGGTGTCCTCGTTGTCGGAATAGCCCACCATCTTGAGGCACAGGGCGGCGGCGGTGCCGATGTGATAGCTGGATAGAGGAAGGGAATTTGTGTCGAGATAGTTCAGGGTCAATTCACCATCGAGCTGAAGCACGATGGGGGTGGCTCCCAAGGTTGCTGTGTAAGTCGCGTAGGTGAACCCCTCCTCGATGATGTAGGTGTAAGTGTAATACGGCTCGGTCTCGGCAAGCAGGGCGTTCATGGCCACGGACTTCCCCGCCCCGGTGCCACCCATGACGAACATGTGCTGCGGCGTGGAACCGGCAAACGTGCGCATCCCGACCACCGTTCTGTTGTCGCCATGGAACAGCGCTTCGGCCCCTTCAAGGATGCCAGTGAAGGTCGATGAAAACGGCAGGACACAAGCGAGGGCTTGATGGGACAATTCGATGTCGTAACCCCGGTAGTTTGTGAACGTATTGCCCGGCCATGTCTGGAAGAAAAGATTGCGGGCTGTGGTGGCGCGGGTCTGGTGATAGTATTGGGCACCAAGATCCGAAATGGCGGCTTTAATGGCCTCGCATTTGGTGGTGAGTCCTTCGAGCGTTTTATCCCAGACGCGGATGACCTGGAGGGCACCGAAGAGACGCATGTATCCCTCGGCCAGCGCTTCCACTTTGGTTTCCTTCCGCTTCTTCGCTGTCCCCAAACTGTGTTTGTGCTCACTCACCATGTCGCCGGCGAGACGGTGAATTTGTTTCTCCTCCTTGGCTATTTCCTCGCGGGTGTTCTTGGCGATGAAATTGGTGGTGATGACGTAATCGTTAAACGGAAGGCGGGTCATTCCCATAGTGGCCAAAGGCCGCACCCGCCCCGGCATCCGGGAAATCACGAACATGCTATGGTAGTGGCCGGCGAAGTGGAACGAGGCATTCTCATCCTCAATCCGGACACCATCCGACCGGAACACAAGGTCCTGAATCGATGCCGCGGCATCAAACTCCGTTCTGGCTGATTCCTTATCCTGAAACAACAATGAGGGATTCAGGAAATTCCGGGTCTGAATGAAATTGTCGTGGTCATCCAGAGCGGTGATGGCGGCGAACGATCCCAGCGATTGCTGCAAGCTCATACCTAGGTTGGAGAAGGCTCCGGCTTCCCTTTCCAACAAAACATTGAGATGCCGGTTCACTGTCTTGCGAGTCCGGAGGATACTGGCGATGGGAGTTTCGATGTGCTTGGAAAGCCAAATGATGTGCTCTTCACGGCGAAGAAAATCCCGCTCCATTTGACTATGGAGTCGGGCGCTTTTCTCGGCTCGTGCAAAGACGGTCCAATCGTTGTCGGCGTCACGTTCCGTGACTTCATCGTAGGGTTTCAGCGCATCCCGGTAATCGCTGGTCACCCGCCACTGACTCTGCCCCCGAACGTTATCCGGGAGGTTGTAGAGGAAATTGGAAATGGCGGCGTGCTGGGCATTGATGAGGGCCACGGAGGCCCCGCTCACGTCCAGGGTGTCCACGCGGAAACCTTTGACCAGAACCGCATCTCCACGAGGCAGGTCATACCACAACATCCCGTGAAGGAAGAAACCATTGGGGGCTGGCACCATACGTGTTAATTCCCTCCCTTCGAGAGCTGCGCTGCCAGCCGCTCCATGGGATGCGTGGGCTGCGCCTGCGCATAGCGGACAAAGGAACCGTCGGTCGTCCGGTCCGCCATCCAGTCAGCGGCGTAGTGCGGCTCCTTCCCTTGGAAGAATGTCAGGACGATAAATAGCGTCAGCGCAAACGGGATGGCGGCCACGAGAAAAGCGATGGGAGTCGAAACCGCGTCGGCCCAAATGAGTCCCGTCAGCAACCCCACGGAAAGCAGGGCCGCGCCAATTACCGGGATATACAAATTGCCATCCAGCTTGAAGGCCACGCCGGACGAGTCATCCGCGCTGTTGGTGTGGAAAGCCACAAGTTCGTCGTTCATCTGGGAGGGAACTTTGACAAATTTTAGAACCCGGTGACGTCAATCGTCATGCCGGTGACATCGATGCCGAAGGCACGAAAGACGACGGTCATGATGGCGACTGCGGCTGCAATAAGGACGCCTGCAATGATGCTCTGCTTCGCGCCATCCGGGTCCCGGTTATAGTTAGCGGCCCCGCCGATCACTTTGATAACACCGTAAACAAATCCGATGAGCATGAGCAATCCAAGAACCTTGGAGAGGGCTCCCTGGATATTGGTTCCCCCGGCCGCTTGGGCGAGGATGGCGACGTTGAAGAATCCGTTCAGCATAGGTGTGAGTGAGTGGGTTGCGAGCGTCGTTGGTGACGATTCCGGCACCCTGTTCGGGCTGAATGGAAAAGCAATGCAAAGTGTTGGAATTTTACGTCTCTTTGCAAAATGACGTAACTCGACTCACCAAACAGCCATCGAACTCAGTTTATTTTCGGGATAATTCCGGCTGACGGCTCGCAACGCGGGAGCTTCCTGCTTCTGCGTAAAACCTTGCGTGCAAGGTAGATATGGCATCGGTGATTCCTCATCCCGGTGATCTCCTGAGGCTTGAGCACAAACTCCTCGTGAGGCGTCCTGGAGATGTTGGATTTTCCACCGGAGTAACCACGGGTGACTCTCTGCACTTCTCTTTTTCCAATGAAATTGGCGGTGATTTCAGCACTCTCAAAAGTGGGTGCTCCAAAGATGAGTCGGTTCCGCAATTGAGCCATGGTCACGACTGCCACTTCCCGGCCCAGGACCGGATAGCAACTGGTGTGGTCCTGCATGGCCATCACCACCGCGCACTTGGCGGCCCGCAATCTATCCAACCATCGGTAGTCGCCCCAGTCGCCTTTGCGCAACGAGTGCTGAGCTTCGTCCAACCACAAGCACAGGACATTGGCCGTTTTAAGGGCTTCTGGATTATCGTATCGCGCGAGGGCGTATTGATAAAAGAGCTGCTTGAACAAGGCGTTCAGCGCATACCGCTCCTGGGGATAAATCTGGGGGAGAGAGATGCAAAGCACCCTTCCCCGCTCAAGGTGGGAGAACTCGAATGATTGAGGATTGGTGCTCGCGAAAACCTCGGCGACTGCGGGAGTCTGGAACGGACTCAAGGCGTTGGTGATTGTGCCCGTGACACCACCAAATTGGTCAGGCGGCATGGCGAGAAACCGATTTTGGAAATGATCCATCAGCGATTTTGCACTCTCGCGTTTGGCTCTGCTTTTTGTATCATCCTTTTCCAAAGCGTGCAATGCCTTGACCATATCCGCCGTGTCCCTAGCTTCCGTGAGAACTGGGAACAGGCTGGTGAAAGTGACTGGTTTTCCCAATAGTCGCAACGCTTGGATGGCCTTGGTGAGGTGCATGGCTCCCTGGGTTTTGAAAAATTCCCCATGCGCGGCTTCGGAGGTGGGGCTGGTGACTTCCATGATAGCGAAACCCAAAGCCTCTGCCGTGAAGGCTGGATCCTGAAGCACGTTATAGAAGAACTCGGGAGGTTGGCTGCTCGCTCGGGCCTTCAAGACGATGGCATCGCCCGCCCGTTTGAATGCCCCCAAAATTGCCCGCAAATCGCCTTCGGAGTTGCCTTTGTTATCCAGCCACAAACCTCCCCATTTGGGTTGATGGTGTGTCAGGCTGGTGGCGAGATAGTTGAGGGCGTTCGTTTTGCCGGAACCGATGCCGCCCGTGATGAGGAAATTCTGGCACGCCTCGTCGATCTCCAGTTCCTCGCCCGCGATGGTGAACATGATATTCTCGGCGGCCACTCCAGGCTTCAAAGCCAGCCAAATCAGCAGGCCAACAATTAAGAGACCGGCCAACCAGAACCATATGTTGGAATTGCTGAGCCCGAAAGACTTGAGCGCATCCGTGACCGGAGTCAGGTCAAGATGCATGGACCAGTCTCTTCAACGGTTTCAGAGTCAGACGATAGACCATGCCGAAAGTCCACCCGACACACCAGGAGATGATGGCTACCGGGATGATGTAGGGCCAAATGACAAGGAACATGGCGAATCGTCTCATTTTTTGGGATAGGCTTTTTGAAAGTGACTCCAGGCGAGATAGGCCCCCGGAAGAAGAATCATGTAGAGAAACCCACGACGATTGACCCCAGCCCCTTGCCCTTGGCCGGTAGTCTTGAAAAACAAAGCCGTGCCCAACACCATAAAGGAGATGAGCACAAATTTTAGGCCCCCGTTTCCGAGTCTTTTATTTACTTGGCTGCTCATTTCCGTGGAGCTGCTGGAGGTTGATGTTCAAAGACGATGACTCCGTGATGCTCCGGAGTGAGGTAGGCCTCAGGGGGGCTGACGGCACAGCGAAGCTCAAGGATGTGGACGACTTTTCCTTCCCGGCGGCTGACACGGTGAGTCAAGTCACCGCCTGCCACCCGAATCTGCTCCATTATAGCATTTCCATCCCATCCGGCAGAAGTTGGCAGAAACGGAAATTGCCGCGCTACGGCGGCACCCGTTGCCGCCGCCGCCAAACAACACAAAGTTCCCGTCAACCATACCCGTGTCTTTTTCGTGGCCTTCTCTGATGAGGGAAACTGGGTCTTCGCCACCGAACTCTGAAAAGCGGACAGCAGGCTCTCCTGCCTTTCCAACAGGGCAGCATGGGCGGTGAGCGAAAACCGATCAGCCAAGGCGTAAAGAGCAGGCAGGCTGTCAGGGTCTCCCTGCGCATGACGCTCCCAAGCCACGAGCAAACGTTCCCGGTCCTCACTCGATGTTTGCGAGAGAAGAATTTCCAGAACCCGACCGCTGTCTCCCGTGCTCATAAGTCGAAAACCGGTCCAGTAGGGCGCTGATAAGTCCCGACCACTTTGGGGCGGGAGGCCTTGGATTTGATGAGTGCGGGATCGGGGATGAGGTAGTGAGCCATATCCTCGCATCCGGTCAGGGCATGATTCCGCCACAACTCCAGCTCGTGTCTCGGGACAATACTGACTTTTCCAATCGCCTCGGAGAGTGGCATCCAACGGTTTTCCGCCTTCACGGCTTTTTGGATTTCCTCAAAGGTGAGCCTGGTGAGTTGAGGCAACTTAAGCTGACCAGCATTAAGCAAGGCCAGTCTGGCCCCTAATTTCGAGTTGGCCCAGTCTGTTGGATCAACCAACTGTTTCGGGCCGGGCTGCCAGACGACGATCCAGTCGACACGGTCCCCCAACATCCTGACGCACTCAATGGCGGACTGCCTCGCGGCTGCATCATCCACGGGAAAAAGCAGCACGGTCAGACGGATCGCGGAAGCCTCCAGCAGGTCCAGCCCATTGCGCTCCGTGAGCTGACGCAGAACAAAATCCGTGCTCTGTGCTGGAAGGTCGCAAATCACCGTGGGCACTTCCACTGACGTCACCCCCGACAGAAAACGTGCCCATCCATCATCGCTTTTGATGGCTTCAGGGAACGTCGTGGTGATGTCTGGATAGCGGTTCGTGATCGTCAAATGTTCCGCGTCCAAGTCGAATAAAACGTTATCGATTCCAGCAAACTGCATCCAAGTGACGATTGCTTCCGCAGCCGTCGATTTACCGATTCTACCCGCGCTTTGGGGCGCAAGGATTACCCTTTTCCGGCAATTTGTGGCGTTACTTTCTGGACTTGGTTTTTTGCTCATCTTGGTTGGTCTGGTCGAATCGAATTCCGATTAATTTTTATGGCGGGGCCTTTCGGCTCCTCGTCGAAGTCTTCCCACGTTGGGGAGTCAATTTTGCCCGTTGGCTTTGGGGCCGCTGCAAACGTGACTGGATCCGCTTGGCTTGATGCTGGAATCGGGGGTGTCGGGTCCGGCAGCGCGTCCAGTTGAGCTCGCCTCCTGATCCACTTTGTCGCGGCCTCATACAAAGTCGTGAGAGGGATCTCCATCCCGGCGCTTTCGCTCAAGTCCGCAGCGATTTGCGCCCAGCTTGCACCAGTCTTTCTCAGTGCTACCGCTTCCGGCAGGAGGGTGCGCAACCGTGACTGGTAGGGCCTGCCTCTGGTTAAATTTGGGATCACACCAAGCCTTTACCAAGGTGTTGGATTTTTACAACTCTTTATCTCGCGACGCTTTTTCGGTCTTTCTTCCATGTCTCTTCGGACCTTTCCCATCCAAATCGGCGCAAATTGAGTCCACCGCCAAGGTGACCGAAAAAACACCGAATGCCGAGGTGCGCTGCGGCTGATAAAGCCTGGCTTGGGAGGATAATCAACCCAATAGGTTCACCTATTAGGGACATGTGTGATAATAATTAATACTCAGAACACCCTTGCTATCGGGACCTTGCCTGTCAGGCTGGAAAAGTCCGATGGTTTCAAAAATAACATGCACCAACAAAGCAGGCGCTTTGGCCTATTTCAAAAACCATCTTGCCACGGCGGATTACTTCATCGCGAAGGACGATCCTATGCAGGGGATTTGGATCGGACAACTCGCGGCGATGGTAGGGTTGGACGGGGCCGCCATTTCGCACGCCGACTTTGGGCAGTGGCTGGACGGGGATCTACGCGAGGTGGGAACCGCGCCCGATCTGGAGACTGATAAGTCCCGAATGAAACGGGCGCGGTCCAGTGAGCTGCTTTACACGGAATTCACCTACACGGCTCCGAAGTCGGTATCGATAGCGGCGGCAGTGGATGGGCGGCTGAAGGATCACATCTTGGAGGCGGTGACGGATGAGTTGCGGTGGTTCGAGTCCGCAGCGGCGGTGCGGGACCGGCGGGGGGATTTGGCCAATGCGGAACAAACCAAGGCGACGGGAAATTTCATGGCAGGCCTGTTCCAACATGAAACGAGCCGGACGAATGATCCGAATTTCCACGTCCATGGCCTGATCGGAAACATGAGTTGGGATGCGGAGAGGAGGGAACTGCTGGCACTGCATTTCGGCGATATGTTGGAGCTGCGGAAGACGCTTGATGCCCGGATCCACAATAACCTCGCGACCCGAGCGGCATCGCTGGGCTATACGGTGGAGGTGGCGAAGAATGGGTTCGGGTTGCAGGAGGTGCCGACGGAAGCGGTGGAACTTTTCAGCATCCGGCATCGGCAGGTGGCGGTTGCCCGGCAACTGCTCCAGGAAGGCTACAAGGCAAGGACGCTGGGCGATGTGATAGAGAACCTGCGGTCGCGGGGCGTTCCGCAGCATCTGGAAAGCTATGCGGAGATGAAAAAGCTGCTGGGGCCGGCGGACGGGAAACCGATGGCGGATCTGCCTGCGGAGGAGACGGCGGTGCTGCTGACACGACCGCCGAAGACGGAAATCTCGGCTGAAACCCTCACGGCCAACACCAAAGCCCGCTTAGAGCAAGCCGGGCTGACGATTGAGGTTCCTCCTGCGAACGCCATTCCCAAAAAGCCCTCCGTGGATCTGACTAGCGTGTTGAATCAAGCTCTGAAAGCTGCCTTCAATCATGAATCGGTCATCCGACTTGATGAGCTGATCGGCAACGCGATGCGGCTGGCTCCGGGCGCGGTGACGAACCGCGAGTTTGCGGCGTTACTGCGTGAAGATCCCAGACTTGTGGTGGGTCGCATGGGAATCGCGGGCCGGGAAAGCGGTGTCGATTTGGTCACCACCCAAGCTTTGGTGAAACAGGAGGTCCGGCTGCTGGTTGATGTTCAAGCTGGATTCGGGGCACGCGTTGCCAGCGTTGCGGCGGAATCCTACTCTCCTCCTGTGGCTCTGACGGCGACCCCGGAGCGGGTTTCCGAAATCATCCGCGCGGCAGCTCAGCGCGGGGAGGTGCTCAGCGCCGACCAAGTGCAAACGTGGCTCCGGCAGTTCGAGGGGATTCATCGTTATGTTTCCACCTCGCGGGATCAATTTCTGAACGTCCGCGGTGGTGCAGGCGTTGGGAAAACCTTCTGCATGGAAATGCTGGTGGGCGACTCCCTGGCCGCTGGTCGGCCCGTGGTGTTGGCGGCCCCCTACGGCGAACAATCCCGCGTGACGATGCGGGCGGAAGCACCGCGTCTCGCCGCCGATGGCAAGGCGGCCGTGGCGGAAGCATTCAGAAGCGCTAACACGGTGGCGCATCTCCTTCAAAAGGCCCGGATGAACCCTGAGTTCAAAGCATCGATCTCGGGAGCGGACATTTTTGTCGATGAAGCCGGGTTGCTGGACACCCCATCGGCTTCGTCTCTAGTGCGTCTGGCCCGTGAAACCGGTGCCCGTCTCATTTTCCAAGGAGATACGGAACAGAAACTGGCGGTCGGACGTGGGTCTCCCCTCATTGCGCTCCAGGAGCGGCTGGGCCTCGGCATGTCGGTGGAACGCGCCGCCATCAGCCGCCGTCAACTCCGGTCAGAGGACAAGCAACTGGCCGCTGACCTGTCATCCGGGGACCGGGTGAAGTTTGAAGCGGCCTTGGAGCGATTCGAGGAGCGGGGCGACCTGCAACAGGTTGAACCCCAGGGAGCCATCGCCTTGGCAGCCAAAAGGGCCATCGAATCCCGCGCCAAGGGAGATGACCTGCTCCTTTTCTCTTCGGTTCATCGCCTCTGCGCCGGGATTTCCCAAGAAATCCATCGGCAAAGAATGGAAGCCAACCCTGAACTGCGCACGGCCATTATCGACACGCTGAAGCCCCTCAGCCTCAGCGAACCGGAAATGCGCTCCACGCAATCCTACTATGTCGGCCAGACCGTCGCCTACGAACATCAGGGCAGCACGCGCCTGTCGCGGGTAGTCTCCGTGGACAATGGAGTCGTGAAAATCGAAACCGGTAGGCTCACGTCCAAGCTCAATCTGGACCGGGTCACGGAGCTGTTTGAGAAGAAGTCCGTCGAGCGCTCCATCGGAGCCTTTATGGTGCTGACGGAGAAAATCAAAGTCGGCAGCAAAACCCACGAGCGAAATTCCCGGCACCGAATCAGCGGTATTGCCGGAAAAACGCTCACCTTCGATTCCGGCCTGCAGCTTGCCGCCAACGATGGACGGCTCACCCAGGGCGACGTGCTGACGGTGGACAAAGCTCAGGGAGCCAAAGGCCGCCACGTCATGTGGATCGAAGACAATCGTTCCCTAACTGCCATGGGAAACCGCCGGGATGTGCATGTCGGATTCACCCGCCATGTCGATAAACTCGAAGTGCTCGTCGAAAGCATTGAGCTTTTCCGCCAAACCGCCGGCAATGAACGGGCGAAACTTTCCGCCTTGGAACTGGTGGAAAAAGCCCGCCCCACGATCTGGAAGCCGGTAGAGGAACGTGCGCAAAAGCGGCCTCCTCCCCTGCCCTCTCGATCCTCTTCCCCATCGCAAATTCAAACCAGTCCTGTCCGAGTTCCCAAAACGCGGCTTTCCGCTGCCCTCCGCTGGGCAGCTCAGACACTCAGGATCCGCTCAAAGACTCTTACCTCAAAAATCCTTCCTTCATGAAACCCGCCCAATCCGTCGTCTCCTTCACCAAAGGCATGGAAGCCCCGTGCGTCCGGTTCGCCATCACCGATGGCCCGCAATTGGTCCTGCCCTATATCCACGCCACTTCCTTCGAACTCAGCGCGGGAGAAAAACTGCTGGTTTGCCAATTCGGCGAAACCCAACTGCAACTTGAAGGAGAACGATTGCTCCCGCTACTCCTTGATCTGCAACGAAATCTGGTGGATTCCATCGAGGCTACAAAAACCTCCGAAGGTGGCCTCCCTCACGTCTCAAGAATCGTGCGTATCGAATTGGGGGCAGAATTCGAGCCTGCTATCTCGTGATTCCCAGTGTGCTCGGGCATTTAAGATCGGATGGTGAAAGGAACTTTTCCTTTCCTGATCGGGGAATTCATGTAATTTGAGGACAAGTTCTTCTCACGGTAGTCTTTCTCCGATGCTCAGTGCCTCCGGCATTTTCCAAAATTCCAGAGAAACAAATAACAGCCACCCTGTTTGTTGTATTTAGAATACAACTTTAATTTGTTTAGAACTCAACATCTCCTTAGTATTCAACGACTTAGAGACGGACAGGTCACCTTCTATGGGGCGAAAAGTCACCTTTTGTGGGGATTTCAGGACTCAAAGGTCACCTTCGATGGGGGGAAGAGCCACCTTTTATGGGCAATCTGGAGCAAAAGTCACCTTTTATGGGGAAATGGTCAATTTGCACAATAGATTGATTGTAAAGGAGTTGCCAAATATTTTAAAGATAGATGGCCCAAGGTCACCTTTTATGGGGAAGGTCCAACGGTGGTGGCCGAGAGCGAGCTGGACCACTCATTTCAGGCCAAAGGTCACCTTTTATGGGGGAAATCAGGCCGCAAGTCCCGTTCATGCATAGAGTGGGTGGCTTTCACAACGGATGAAAAGTCACCATCCATGGGGAAAAGGAGCTATATTCTGGCCTCAATCTGGGAAAAACCACCTTCCTCAACGGGGAAAAGTCACCTTTTATGGGGCGATGAAGGCTCGTTGGAAGCAACACCGTCAGGAATACGCCAAAGGTCACCTTTTATGGGGGAAAGGTGGGTGGATTTACCCGCAGTGTTGGGCACCTCGCATCCACTTTGGGTGAAAGGTCACCGTTTATGGGGAAAGCAGAGAACGCCCGGAGGTGGATTACGACCAACTTCCGGGCAAATCCGGACCAAAGGTCACCGTTTATGGGGAAAATCCTGCTCGTCCTTTCCTGTGCTTTAACCTAAGCATGGCCAAGGGAGTTAGGGGTCACCGTTTATGGGGAAATCCCCATCCAAAACCAGTTCATCGATAGAGTGGATTGGATCTTGCAGGATCGAAAGGTCACCATTTATGGGGAAAGTCTCAGATGATGGATCTCAGGAGTCACCGCGTAGAGTCACTTGAGGTTGGACTTGCAAAGGTGACTTTTAGGAGCAAGATCGTGGAATGTCTGACCAGGACAAGTTGCTCAAGAAACATGTCGGCACGGTTCACACCTATGCCCCATTGTCGCTTGTCCAAAGGAAAGCATTTTCCTCGTTGGTTTACAACGCTTATCCAAATCTTCTGAACCAGCGGACTCACGAAATTCCGGTCGATGTCCTCTGTGAATTGATGGGATTTGATTCAAAAAACACCGGGGCCTTGGAGAACTCTTTGGTGGAGCTCGCCAAAACAGTCATTAGTTGGGATGATGGCGAGGGCGCGGGACGAAAGTGGGCTGTGACCACCTTTTGCGCTTACGCCGTCATCGAGAAAGGCGTATGTCGCTACGAGTTTTCCGAGTTCCTCGCCAAGCAGCTATACAATCCGGGGGTTTATGCGCGGATCAACATGAGCAGCCTGCGCGACTTTCAAACGCGCTACGGACTGGCCCTGTATGAGAATTGCGCCCGCTATCGTCCAAATGGAGATTTTGCCGGAGGCACTCCTGAATGGAGTCTGGAGCAGTTTCGGAGGCTCATGGGGATCACTGAAAAAGGGGTCACGCTTTACGACACCTTCAAACGGCTCAACGAGCGCATCATCAAACCGGCCGTTCATGAGGTAAATACCTGCTCGGATATCCTGATCGAACCTAGCTTCGGTAAAATGGGGCGGTCCGTTTCATCCGTGAAATTCTCCGTCAGGATCAACCCGCAGCTCAATCTCAAACTCAGCGTCGAGACGAAAGACCAAGCTCAGCACCCCATGATTGTGGAGATGCATGACCGCTACCGCGTCCCCTATCTCAAGGGCCTGGAATGGCTGGAACGGTATGGAGAGGAGCGATTCAAGGAGGTCCTCCAGCTCATTAATGATCTGGTCGCCCAGGGTAAGGCCAAAAGTCCGGTCGGCTTCATCCGCCGGGCCTTTGAAGAGAACTATGCCCCTGCCCTGAACTTGGCCGAAGAACGGAAAAAAGTCCGCACCAAGCAAGTGTTGGATGAAAAACGGAAACAGGATTCGGCCCGTTTCGAGGAATCCCGCCGCACCGTGGAAAATGAACTGCAAAGCCGTTACCGGGCGCACCTTTCGGAGTTGGTTTTCACGCGTTTCGGCAAGCTGCCGGCGGATAAGCAAAAAGCGCTGATCGACACGCTTTGCGCCACGGATTTGGTCTTTAAGGACCGGATCAAACGGAAGGGGTTAAGCGCCGCCTTGGAAGGCCCCATGTCGATCCTTTTCGGAGAGTTTCTGTGCGACCAGTGGAGCCAGTCCGATGCCCTGCCCTTCGAGCATTGGCACCGGGACTCGGGCTTGGTCGTTGAAACAACGGACGCAGGATATCGACTCTTGGAAGCGAACGCTAGTTCTCCCCCGGAATAAGCCATCATGGCAATTCAAAGAAATGGCGTATCGCTAAAATGGCGCAATGGTTTTCTGATTCGATCCGCTCCTCGCGTTTTCTTGCCGCCTTTCTGGGAAGCCAAAGTCCGCTGCGTTTGTCGCTTGGTGGGAAATTTGATTTCCGTAGGGGAGCAATGAAGTTTCCGCAAAGTGAAGGGAGTGACCCTATTCATGTAGAATAGCGAAATGGCATAACGCCATTTCGAAGAAATGTCGAAAAGGATGAATTCGCGTTTCCTGTGAAACGCGAACTTAGCATCAAGCTGAATTGGTGATTCGCTAAAGTGGCTTTGGAATGGATTTGAAGAATAGCGAAAAGTTGAATTCTTGAAGTGGCGAAACGCCATTTCAAAGGAATGGCGATAAGTGTGATTTAGCGATTCGTGGGAAACGCCAAAAAAGCTTTAAGTTGGAATGGTGAAAAGGGTGATTCAATAAAATGGCAAACCATTGAAACAATGGTTCGCCATTAAGGCGAAAAGAGTATAGCGCCAAATCATTGAAGTGCTAAAATGGCAAACTGGCGTAATGGCGAATAGTGATGATGGTGAGATGGCGAAAAGCATGATGCGCTATTTCAAAGCATCGTTGATAAGGCGAATCGCCAATAAGATGGAAAGGGTTAAGTGCTAAAGCGGCGAATCAACTTAATGGCAAATCAGTGAAATAGTGTTTCATTTGAGGTGCCATTATGGCGAAATGGCGATTCGCCATAATGTGGGATTGACATTACGTCACGCTTAAGTAAATCTGGAGATCGAAAGGGCTGAGGACGGAGCCATTCGAGTGATTTGCCATTATGGCGATTCACCCTTTTCAATACTTTAGCTAATTAAATGAAATTGCTGTTTCTTCAGGGAAAAGGTGGGGTGGGCAAGAGCACGCTCGCGTTTTTATTCGCCCTCACGCTCCAAAAAGCGGGGCGGGTGGTCGGTATTCGGGATCTTGACCCCCAGAAGAGCTTAACCGCTTGGCTGACAGATACCGAGGGCTTCGAACTCCAGGAGGACGGGGAAATCATCATTATCGACAGTCCGCCCCGGATCGATGATCCCTTGGTGCTGGCCGCCATCTGCGAAGCGGATCGAATTTTAATCCCCACGACACCCAGTCCTGCGGAGCTGGCGACCCTCAGGCACTCCGCCGGGGTCGTAGCGTCCAATCTGAAAGCCGGGGCTAAAGCTTGGGTTGTCTTCAATCGGGTCAAAAAATCGACCACTTACGGCAAAAACTTGGAATCTCTTGCCGCCAGCTTGCCGCTCCCGGCTGCTAAAAATTCGATCAGCGACCGGGAAGTTTACAAGCATGTGCTCTTGGACGGCTGGATAGCCTTGGATGGGGCGGCCAAAGAGGAGATCATGAACCTTGCGCTGGAGATACAATAGCGTTTCGCTAAATTAGCATTTCACCATTTAAATCCGATGCCATCCAAAACCACTTCAGACAAACTCGCTAAACTTGCAGGTTTCGGCAAAATGGCGGGAGAGGCTCCCGCCGCCGCCGCCCACGAAGCCATGACCGCAGCGGCAGCTCTGCCGGCAATTCCACCTGCTTCGCCCCCGCTCGTGGAGCAAACGCCCCCTGAAGGAATCCCTGTCCAGGAGGCCGCAGCGCCCAGTGTGGCAGTTTCCGCTCCTTCCAAACCAGCAGAAAAGGCGGTTTCGGCTCCACTTCGGATCATGCCTCCGCCAGTGATCCAAGAGGCTAAACTCGTCCGAAACGTCGTTTTTCTGCCGGAGGATCAAATTGAGCTGGATCGTCTGGAAGACATTCTTCGGGCGGGGGGCGTCCGGAAGCCAAATCTCTCTGATCTGGTGCGGGTAGCGCTACGGTCGGCAAACCCCCAGCCCCAGGAAGCTGCGGACCTATTCCGAGCGGCCAAGGCCCTCGATGCCCGTCGGAAGAAAGAATAAGTCTCAAAGGGGTCGATTTCCCAAAAACCAGTTGTGCGGCAATGCGGCAATGCGACATTGCCGCATGACAACAGTAGTTCCAATCAGTAAACGGGGGACCGTCACGCTGCCACCCGCCCTGCGTCGTAAATTTGGGTTCGGGGCAGGGGAAAATCCCCTGATCGTCATTGAGGAGAGAGATGGGGAAATTGTTCTCCGCCCCGCCTCGGCGGTCACTGTGCGGGATATCCCGGCCCAAGTAATTCAGGGCTGGATCGCGGAAGATGAGGCCGGAATGCGTGAATTTGAATCCCTCGCGCGGCCTTCATGATTCTGTTTTTGGACACCAGCGTCCTGCTGGCCGCCTCCGGATCAGCCACGGGGGCCGCCCGTTTTGTCTGCCGGAACGGGGTAGAGCAGGGGTGGACCCTGCTCACCTCCGGTTACTGCCTCCAAGAAACCCTCCGCAACCTCCCCAAAATCGGCCCAACCGCCGCCGTCACTTGGGAAACCGAAATCCAGCCGGTGCTGCAACTGGTGCCGGACGCCCTCGCCATGGGAGAACGAGCCTTGGTGTTCCCCAAAGCCAAGGACCGCCCGGTGGTCATCACCGCCCTCGCCGCCGAAGTCGCCGTCCTGCTGACGCTGGACCGGACCGATTTTCACGGGGCGCTGGGGCGGGAAATTTACGGGATGAGGATCCGAACCCCTGCGGATTTCCTGATTGAGCAGCGGAAAGTTGGCCTGATTTAGAGGAATTGCGGTGATTGCACAATAATACCAATTTCTCAGATTGGATGTTGAAACCAAGACAATAAGAATTATTATTGTGTAATCGGATTTGCCCGTAGAAGCGCCCCTCGGAGGCGGTTTTCCCCGTCACGGCACCTTCCGCACCCCGAAATCACCCGTAAACCTGAATGGCCTCTACTATTCCTCCACCGGATCCGGACCGCATCGAGGATGCGGTGCTGGCCTTGCTCTGGCTGACCTCCTTTTCGGAAGGTCATGGGGGCTTTGCCTGCCGCCGGGCATGGAAAGGGCACGACTGGGAAGCGTTGGGGCGGCTTCACCAAAAGGGGCTCATTAGCGACCCGGTCGGAAAGTCCAAATCCATCGTCTTCACGGATGAGGGAGCGGCGAGGGCAGGGGAGTTGTTCGGCAAGATGTTTTGCGGAACCCTACCGGCGGAGAGTCCGCCGAAAAAAAGGCAGCCGTTTGCGCCATCGGCGATCCGGCTGTGGGAGGCCATCCCGGAACTGCACCGTGAACAAATTTTGAATAACGTTTTTTGCGGCCATTGCGCCGACATGTGCCGCATCGAGGACTTTACCGGGATCAAGGAGTTGGGTGATCTGATCCTACGTGGATTTTGCGGGAAGTGCGGAAACGTCGTGGTCCGGTTGATTGAAACCGCGGAGGAACAATCCCGTGGCTGAATCCTCTTCCACCCTCTTGGAGCGCCTCTCCATTGCTGCCCGCGACCGGCAGCTCGCGGCCCCGACTTTGGCGGCTTACCGGCGGACGTGGCTTAAGCTGGTGGCGTGGACCACGGCTTCCGGGTTTGATCTGGGGAGCCTCCCAAGGGAAAATGCCCGTTCCTATTACGAGGACTTGACGGGCAATCGCTCCGCCTCCCATCACCTCCAAGTGAAGGCGGGCATCGCATTCCTGTATAAAGTCCTGGATAAACCGAGTCCGTTCGTGGATTGCCTAGCCCCCCGGTTCCGTCCTGATGCGCAGGAAATCAAATTCCTCGAAGCGGCGGATCTGGCCAAAGTGCTCCTGGCGCTGCGGGAGCTGGGCACGGACTATTTCGGGCGGCTGGCCGCGCATTTGGCGGAAGCGCTCTTTTTTACGGCCTGCCGGTTCCACGAGTGGGCGCTGCTTTCCACTGACCGGCTGGTCCGCAACGGGGCAGGGGATTTCACCGCCGCCCGGCTCAAGGTGAAGGGGGGAAAATATCGCGATGTCCCGCTGATGCCGCGGCTGTCGGATTCCCTCCGTGAGTGGGCCGTCTTTCTCGAAGGCCTCAAAGGAATGCGCCTGCGCCGGGGAGCGGTGGAGTTCGCCGGAAGCGAACTCGTGTTCCCTGGGCGCGATGGCGTGGCCATCAGCAACCAGGCGTTCAACCGACGCCTCGCCGCCGCGTGCCACGCCGCCGGGGTTCCGGTCATCAGTGCCCACGGCCTGAGGCATAGCGCTGCCAATTTGCTGCTCAACGAACGCGGCCGTAATATCCGGGAACTGCAGGAGCTGCTCGGCCACCGGAGCTTGGCCACCACCGCCCGTTACACTCACATCGACCGCGAACGCCTCCGGGGGGTGGTCGCTGATCTTGCCCTGCCATGATTTCAGCTGGTCCCAGAACCAAACGAAAATCCGTCGGCCAGGCGGCCGTCAATGCCCACGCCGTCCGCGCGGTGGTGCAGATTTTGTTTGCGACAGGAAAGGCCTACACCATCGAGACGCTGCGCGAGAAGTTGCGGGAGTTTTTCGTGGGGGAAGGGGATTCCGAAAAACGGGCGGTGGCCGCCCTTTCTACGGTGCAGCTCATCACCGCCCTGCTGGAAGCCAGTCCCGCCTTGGAAACCCTCGGCCTGCAAATCCGCCTGACGAATGGCACCGCTCAAATGTTCACCGGACGCATTCAAAATGAAATGCTGTCCGCGTTCATCGCCGAACGCGTCCCGGCCTCCAGCGGGGCAGGGGAGTTGACCCAGGCTGCCTTGGAAGTTCTTTCCTGCATCGCCTTCAAACAGCCCGTCAGTCAGGGGGAGATCGATCAAATCTTCGGCGATACCGACAAGCGCCACCTCGTTTCCGTGCTTCGGCAGTTGGAGTTGGTTGAAGAATTTGCCGGGCCAGATGGCCGACTGCGGTTTGCGACGACTGGTAAATTTTTGGACCGATTTGGTTTGAGTTCAATCGACGATCTGCACGGTCACTCTTTTTGAGTGAACCAACCCGGGAAGTCGCGGGTAATTCCCCTCAACCGCAAGCACCCATGGCAAGGCGTCGATCACATCGTGGGCGCGCCACTGCCGGTGGCCGCCACAACCTCAACCTTCAGGCTGTGCAGTCCAAGAATCGTCAGGGCGCCCGCTTTGCCTGTGCTTACAAGAAACTGGCGTCGCGAAGCCCCGGAGTTCCAGTCGTGGCCGGGAGGGGAAGCGGCCCCTGTTTTTTGCGGGTTTGAGGAGGTCTCTTTCATGGAGATTAATTTTGCCAGACTAGAGATTATGTGATGACAAGTCAACAATCCTGTCGATTAATTGCGGTCAATGGGGTCCCGGCATCTTGTCTACACTATCGCGTTTGATCCGCCTGGCTGTTCCAGCCACCGGGCACTGGCAAAAATGTTGGCCTCCTCGCTGGTGAAAACCTATTTTCCGGGGGACGTGATGATTTTCCGGAACACCGGAGCACCACTTTTCCTGGTGGAGCGGAAAGGATTGGAGGAAGTGTTTATTGAAACGCCTGAACTGCACGGCTCGGAGGCAGCGGAGTATTCCTGGGAATGGAAATACCGTGTGGCAGAGCGGATTCCGGCGGACCGGTATGACCGGATCCTGTTCCTGGACTGTGATTGCCTCGCTTTGCGCAATCTGGATCATCTGCTGGAAGGGGATTGGGACATTGCCTACAAAGCCGAGCCTGGCCTGCGCATCACCCTGCCGCAATTCCATTGCTTCCTTACGGAGGAGGAAATGCAAACCCTGTGGTGCGATGGGGTAAACAGCGGAACCTTTGCCGTCCGGGGTTCCCGGTTCCATGAGGTGATGAAAGCCTGGGAAGCGATTGATCAATCCGAGCCGAACCGCCAGCGAAACTGCAGCGATCAGGCTTCGTGGAACCGCCTGCTGTTGGATACCCCCCTTAAAATCCGTCCCTTTCCTGCGGGGGAGGTGGTGTTTCCGATGTATCTGGATTCCCACTTCCAGCAATATTCCAAGGCGGCGCTGACCCACAACCTCGGCGGCAATGTGCTGGAAAAGGTGCATTTTACTTTCGGGCTCTACATGCAGAATTTTTACTGTGATCCCACCGCATTGTTCTTGCAATTTCTGGAGGTTTAACTGGCCACTATGGATCTGGACTTTGAAATTCCCTATAAAGTGTGTTTGAATCCGCCGCGGATGGAAGAGCGGCGTCGGACGGTGTCGGAAATGTTCCGCATGCACCGTCTCCGGGTGATTCGGTGGCCCTCGAGGGAAAATGGGGGAAGACGGCATTCAAGAGGTTTTGCCAACGCGGGCTTAAGGGAAAATTACCTCACGTTCCTGCTGGCGGTGCGTAAAGCCCGCGCGCTCGGACGGAAGGCTCTGCTTTTTCTGGAGGATGATGTGATTCTGCACGATCAGTTCAGGGAACGAGCCGCCGATTTGGAGGTGCCATCAGATTGGGGACTGCTCTATTTCGGTTGTCTGCACATGGAGCGCCCGGAATTCACGGGTCCGGGCTTGCTACGGGTGGCCCGTGCCTTGGATACCCACGCGGTGGCGGTCAACAGCCGTTATTACAAAACCATTCTGCATTCCTTGAGGATCAGGCGGGCAGCGGCTGGGGCAACGGCCTCGCCTCCCCTGGACGTGGCTCTGAGCATACTGCATAAAACGATCCCCACTTATGCGGTCTGGCCCAATCTGGCCTGGCAGCGATTGGGATACTCATATCACAGCGGGGGGATCTATTCCAATTACACTGAGGATGGAAGTCAGGGGTTCATGCCGGAGGTCGTCAGCGGATTGTGAATCTCTTCCGCTAATTTGCTTGCTCTTTACTTGGTTTCCCGGCAAATAACTGATATTCACCGGAAAAGGTGAGTGAAATGCGATTTCGTTTGCCCATGAATGCGGTTTTGATTCACACTTTTCTTTCCACGGCGGTGGCGGCGCTGTCCGTGGCCCAGGCCGTGGAGTTGCCTTTAAACATGGATTTTACATCCGGGAAAGACTTTTGGATCGGTCCGCTCAACGGGCAGCAAGGATGGAAGACGGAGCAGGGAACCGCACAGATTCAGGAGGAGGAAGGGACATTCTATCTATCCATTCCCCCCCAGGAGCCCAGCGGACAGGCTTCGGTTTATTTTTCACCACCACCATCGCCCCAACCTCTTTTCCTTGATTTGGAGGTAAGGCTGGGAGCTGGAAACGGGAATGCGGAATTTGCGGATGCCAACGGCTCGCTGGCAGCACTAGTGCGCGTCGATTCGGAAGGACGGCTGCTGGCCCGCCACCAGGAGGAAAGCGGCGGAGCCGAGTGGCTGGATACCCAGGTCCGGCTGGCGCTGGACGGCACCGGGACCATGCGGGACTGGACCCGGATGACCATTCGTCAGGATCCCCTGTTGGGAACATGGGATTTGTATGTGAATGGTCTCATGAAAGCGGCCAATTTCGGCAGTCTTCCCGACGAGCGGGAATCAACCGGCTATTTCACTCTCCTGGGCGACGCGACGCATGAGGTGCGGCTGCGGCGGTTGGCCATCGCGGACAAAAACATGCTTTTCCCTGATGCGGATGCCGACGGCCTGCCGGATGCTTGGCAGGATAAATTGTCCAGACGCGGACGGGATGAAGATCCAGACGTGGATGGATTGACCAATCTGGAGGAATATGTCGCAGGCACCAACCCGCGCCTGCCGGATACCGACGGGGACGGTGTCAGCGATGCCGGGGAATTGCGGGCAGGCACGGATCCGCTCAAAGCCCAGGAACAGGAGCCAGGAGGGGTAGTGGAGGATTTCTGGCTCGCGGACAATTCCGGCCTGACAACCTTGCCAGCCTCCCTGTATGACTCCCGCCATGGTGGTCTTTTCTCCCGCCCGGTTTCCCTGAGGAGTGCTCTGAACCGGTTGGACTTTCAGGGAGTTCTCGACAATCATTATGTCTCCCGCGTGCGTGGGCTTATCACGGCCCCCGTCAGTGGCGACTACACCTTCTGGGTTGCCGGAAACGATACGGCGGAATTTTGGCTGAGCGGGGATGATGCCCCTTTCCTGCGTAAGTTTATCGCCCGGAGCCATGCTCCTTCAGGCTGTCATGCATTCGATGAATTCGCGTCGCAAAAGTCCCGCCAGGTGCGTTTGGAGGCCGGACAAAGTTACTACTTTGAGGTCCTGCATCGCGCCACCAACGGGCAGAATCATTTCTCGGTGGCTTGGCAGGTGCCGGGACAGCGCCGTGAGATCCTTGGCGGCAAAGTGTTGAGTGCATGGACCGGGGATGCGCGGGACGCCAATGATGACGGCTTGCCGGACGAGTGGCAAACAGCCAACGGATTATCCGTTGTCACCGGGAAAAGAGAGGCCGAAGCCGACCCGGATAGGGATCGCCTGACTAATCTTGAGGAATACCGTTACGGAACCGATCCCCAAAAACCCGACGCCGCCGCCCGGCGTGGGCTGATCACCCGCGATGTTTGGTTTGGCATGCCGGGCCGCTATCTTTTTGATGCCGCCAATGGTGGGTCGGAATTTCCACGCAACCCTTGGTGGACCGAATATTTGGAAGAGTTTGAAGGGCCGCGTGACGTGGGGCAGGATTTTCTCGGCCGCATCCGTGGAGCGGTGATCATTCCTGAATCCGGGGAATATAGCTTTCATATTGCAGCCGATGATCAGGCCGAGCTTTGGCTGGGCAAAGGGCCGGAGAATTCCAGCAAGGAGAAAGTGGCCACCGTCCCGGTTTATACGGCGTGGCATCAATGGCGGGCGTTCCCGTCCCAAACCTCCACTCCCCGGGTCTTCGAAAAGGGGGAGGTGTTGTACATTGAGGCGCTGCATAAGCAGGGATTGGGCGATAATCACCTGTCCGTGGCATGGACCCGCCCGGGCCGTTCCGCTCCGGAGGTTATCAGCGGGGAAAATCTGGTTTCCTGGAGTTCCCAGCCGGATGATGCCGATGACAACGGCCTTCCGGATGAATGGGAGGCGCAGCGCGGATTGCGTAACCAAAGCGCGGGTGGATTAAACTTCCGGAAATCGAGCGCCGTGGGGGATGCGGATGGGGATGGTGTTTCCAATGAAGCGGAACGCCTCGCGGGAACCAATCCCATGGATGTTTCCGCCTTTCCATCCACAGGACTATCCTGGGAGCTGTGGGATGGGGTGCCTGGAAATACCCTCACCGGACTGGAGGCAATCCGTGCTTTCCCCTCAGGGCCTTCGCGCAGGAAGGCACTCGTCAATCTTGACTATGCCGGCGTGGGGACGAATTATTTGTCACGGGTCAGGGGATATGTAGTGCCTCCCGTTACCGGCAATTATACCTTCTCCCTGGCCGGGGCGGACAATTGTGAATTCTGGCTCAGCACGGATGACAGTCCGTTCCACAAAAACCGGATCGCCCAGGTCGCCGTGTTCACCCCTTGGCGTCACCGGGAGTGGAACAGTAAACAAAGCTCCGTGCTTCTGCCGCTGGAGGCGGGCAAAAAATACTATGTGGAGATTCTCCACAAAAAGGGCGCTGGTCCGGATCATCTTTCCGCAGGTTGGAACGTGCCCGGGATGGGGCAGACCATCCTTCTGGGGGACTTCCTGGTGCCTTATGCGGGGACTCCTGCCGATCAGGATGATGATGGGCTTCCAGATGATTGGGAAACGGCCCATGGTCTCAATTCCGCAGTGGCGGCCGGAGCGGACGGGGCCTTTGGCGATCCCGACCATGACCTCCTGAACAACTATCAGGAATGGCGAAGTGGCTCCGATCCGCAGCGCGCGGATGTGGCAAAAATTCCCGGCCTCGCCTTGTGGGAGCTTTGGGAAAGTGTTCCCGGTATCACGCTTGACCGCCTAACGGGGAATCCCCGTTTTCCGGCACTGCCCGATCACCGGGTCATGCTGGACAGCGCCGAGGTTCCCCCGGACCGGGGATCCTGGTATGGCGGGCGATTGCGCGGATTTTTGGTCCCACCGGTTTCCGGCAAATACCAGGTGCTGGTTTCAGGGGACGATCAGGCCGCACTTTATGTCAGCAGCAGTGAAAGTAAATTTGAGCGCAAACTGATAACTCAAACCCCGTTCTGGACCGGCCAAAACGATTTCAAACGTTATCCCCAGCAATCAGCTCAAGTCAGCTTTGAAGCCGGGAAGTTATACTTCTTCGAGCTTTTGCACAAGCAGGGGGAGGGGCGTGATCACGCCGCCCTCGCATGGATTCCACCCGGAGCCGTGGCTCCGGAAATTCCCTCGGGAAAACTCATCGCCGCTTTCACCACGGATCCCGCCGACCTTGATGATGATGAGCTTCCGGACTCCTGGGAGACCGCGTTTAAGCTGGACCCGCGGGACAACGGAAATGTGGAATACGCCAACGGAGCCTGGGGCGATCCGGACGGAGACAGCCTGCCCAATCTTACGGAATGGCGCCTGGGCACCAATCCCACCACCACCGACTCGGACGGGGATGGCTTGGATGATGATTTTGAGTATTACATCACCGGCACCAACGCGGCGGTGAAGGATGGTTTGACACTTTTGCCAGCCGCCAGAGTCCCCGGAAGTTCCGCCGTGGTAATAAAAGGGCGGGGGGCGGTGTCAGGGCAGGGCTTTACCGCCAGCACCCCCAGCGGTACCGTTGCGTTTCCCTTCAATCTGGAGACGGACGGCGTGGCTTATTTCAAACTGTCAGCGGGCATCTATCCCTTTGCCGCCAAAACGCCGATGAGCCTGGTAATCAAAGCCGACGGCGTGGAGCTGGGATCCATTCCTCTGAATCAACTGGATGGCCCTCCCGGAAGTGCTTCCGGGAAATTGCCCTATCTTCCCAAAGGCGCTCATACGCTCGAAGCCTCGTGGGCCCTGCCGGAGCGGGACAAAACGATCAGCTTTGTGGAACTGGAAGTATTTCAGTCCCCGGCGGGCACGGCTCCGCCTCTGCGCGGGGACGATGCCGTCAACGCGGTCACTTCCACAGTGACGGAATCCCTCACCTCCCCATTCTGCCTGGAAGGCACCGCCGCCTACGCAGGCTTGGTCCGGCTGGACAATGACGCCAAAGTCGTTCCGCTGCCCGACCGGGCCTGGTATGCGGATGTCCCTCTGCCGGAGGATGGCAAAGCCCTCACTGTGAACATTTCCTTTGAGAACGGCCTGAAAGCACAAACGACCGCCATCACCTGGAAAGCCTGCAATGTTTTTGAAACCGGCAACCTGCTCATACGCGCCGGGGATGCCCTCCGGCTTACAGCCATTCCGGAAGGTGGGCTTCAAGCGGGGGCCAAAGTGAAGGTATTGGTGAATGGAGTGGCCTCTGCGGACACCACTCCGGAGGTTCCTGTGGAGCACGTCTTTTCCGAACCTGGAATTTATACGGTTACCGCTGAAGTCAGTTTCGGCGATGGGACGCCACTTAAGCAGAGCATTGAAGTAAAAGCCGTGCGTGTGAATATCCCCGAGCCGCTGGTTTTTTATTCCGGCCAAAGCCGCACCGTGGCGCTGCCCGGTCTGTCGGAGGAGGCGGAGGCTTTTCCTGATCCTCTGATTTATTTCACGGAACACTCCGGAACAGCTCCCCGGACGTTCACTCTTGGGGGTGGATTCAGAGGCGACGCTCTGATTGCGTTCCGGTTGCCGGGCCGGGGGCCTGTGCTTAAATCCGCCACCGTCCGCTCGGTGATCCTGTTTTCCGATGTGGACACCTATTATTACACTGCGGAGACGCTTCCTGACGGCACCCGGATTGTCGAAATGGACGTGTTTATGCCGATCCGGACGCCGGGCTTAAAGCTAAGAGTGGATATCATAGTAGCCGGAGTGACTTTTGAGGATGGTTCCGTCACCAAATGGCTCACCGCGGAGGATTTTGATGACTCAGGTATGGCCAAACTCCGCTTCGCGGTCTCCCCAGGCGTGGCCACCTCCTTCTGCCACCAGATGACCCTCATGGAGGGAGACACGGTTCTGGGCACGAGATAACTCCCACTTCGCGCTCCATCATGACCCGCCGTCATTCCCGCTGGCTTGCCGCCTTTTCCGCCTGTGCGGTCATCCTGCCGGCCGGTGCCCGGCTGCGCGCGGCTCCTGCGGAACAGACCCAGCCATCCGCCATGGTGGCCCTGATCACCCAACTGGAGGGCAATGACACTTCCGCCCGGCGGAGACTGGAAATCCTCCACGGGCTCTCTCCCAACATTTCCTCCACCGATGCTGCCGCCCTGTTGGCCTTTGCAGTCCTCCCCAAACCGGACGGGCTACCTGAAGTATTTTGGCATGCTATTTTCAACGATATTTTTGATCTCCTGCTAAGAATGAAGAATCTTCCCGGGGGGACAGACCGCGAGCTGATCCGGGCTGCTGCTGAAAACCCCGATCCGGTGCTCAGAGATTATGCCTTGCAGAAATTGGGTCATTTGATGCGGCGGTCGTCTCTTCCCGATGCGCTTCGAGCCAATGCGCTGGAAGCGGTCAAGAATTCGGCCGGGACGGCCGGACGGAATATGCAGGGGACAGCCTTGCTGACTTGGCAACGGTTGGAAACGGGGCCCGCCAGCTCCGAATTCAGAAAAGCAGTCATGGCCTGTCTTCAGTCCTCCGAGGCCACAGAACCCGCCCGCACCGCTGCCTTCCAGGCTGGCAGCGCCGCCGGGATGCGGGAGACAGCTCCCGCCGCCAGACAGGCGCTCCAAAATCCCCGCTCCGTCACGCCGCTCAAACTCAGCGCCATGGCAGCACTGGCAGTCGCAGGCACCAAGGAAGATGCCGCTCTGCTGAGGAGTTTTCTGTCGGACAACACCTGCCGCCCCGCCGCCCAAGCCGCTCTTTCCAAACTCGGTCTCTAATTAATTCCCATGATATTCAAGCTTCCCGCCTCCGCCGCTCTCGCCTTGGCTTTTGTGACCGGCAGCAGTTCCACTCTCCATGCCGCCAATCCCCCTATTCCGATTCCACTGGGCAAAGTTATGCAGTCGATTGCCATCGGCGGCAATGCTCCCCCGCCCGTCCGGCCCTGTTGGAACACTTCCGGTAAGATACCCGTGCTCCTCTGGCCGGGAGCCCCGCCTGGAGCCATCTGGTTTGGTCCCATTCCCGTCTGCGCCAAACCAACCCCAAAAACTGGGCCTAAATCTTCCGGCGCCAAATCGGGCCAGATACCGGAACCCCCCATTGCGGACGGTCCATCGGGAAATCGCGCCTGTCCCGGCCACGTGGATGGTTACCAGTGCGCAGGGGATTCAGGGAGCGGACCAGGCATTGGCGGCTCCCTCCGCGAAAGAGCATTTATCGATATCGCGCCCAATCAGCCGGGCCTCGGCATCGGCGAACTGACTTATTATGTGGAGGAACCCAAACTGAACTTCGGCTCACCGGAGCACTTGGCCTTTAACAGCATCCTGAACATGGAGGCACACTACGCTGTTGTGACCCCTGGTTTCAGCCGCTATACCATTTTCCAGCCGGATGGCTCCAGCATCCTCTTCAACCTCTCGGACACCATACCTCCCAGCAAACCCTATGCGAAGGGGCTCCCGGCACTCTCCGCTGATGCCTCCAGCCAGGCGGGGGTGACTTGGACCAATTCCTCTGGTGCTTTTGTTAATAAACCAGCGCTTCCGGCGACTTTAGGAGACCGTCTAAGCCAGTTTGTTCCGGGCTACGGATGGGTTCATTTTCCAATCACTGGCGGCTTGGCCAACGGTTTCACCACCATTACCGGCCGGGTATATGATTGGTCGGCCAGCAGCTTGTCGGCAGTAATGGGCGTGGAAATCATCCGCAAACTGCCCGGCAGCGGTTACGGAGTTAACGGGCTGCGCGATTCCGGCTTCCTCCGCCAGATTAAAACACCGGCGGGGCTCTTGGATGTGGTGCCGCTCACCAGTCGCAGCTTCATCATCAGTCAGTATGCGGCTTCACAGGTGGGGCTAAAATCGGGCGATCTTTACGCCGTGACCGGCAATGCTGTTTTCAGCATCAAATTTGAGGCTCCTTCCTCTCCTGGCCTGTTGACCACCACCCGATCGCTCGGGACCGAGAAATACACCACCAACCACACCGTCAGCATTTCAGGGACTGCCTCCACTTGGACTCAGATGCATACCAACGGCCCCTTCCAGTTTCGCAGAATTCTCAACACCCCCACTTACGGAAGCACCCGTAACTCTACTTGGAAGGCCAAGCTGCTGGCCGCGCCCGGAATGACCATTTCCCCAACCGGTCCAGATGACTACACCCTGACAAATATCAGTCAGGATTTTTTCCCCACCAGCTCCGTGCAGACCTTCAACTGGAGTGGTTCCCCCATCATTACTACGCGCTCCCAGACTTTTCCATCCGTCGTGGGGCTGACGGGCACCACCACGGATACCACCACCGGGGTCAACACGAGTTCCACCTACGACACGGACAAACGACTGACGCAAACCACCGTGAACACACCGGTGCCGTCCGGCGGAGGCTCGACCCCGTCCTCCTCGACCCAGGATTACGGTTACACCCTCACCGCCGACGAGCCAAATCAACCCTTTGATTTCCGTCCCCGCAGCAGCACCGTCAAATATGGCAGTGACATCATCCAGCAGGAATACTTCGCCTATCCCATAGTCAGCGGAGAGTATGTGGAAATCCATGAAATATCCGTCACTCCTGGCGCGGCCTTCGGATCCGGAGGCCTGCGCACGGTATCTACTTACTATGGGACTGGAACCAACAAAGGCCGCCCGCGCCAGCATCGCGCCACGGATGGCACCCTGACCACCTACACGTTTGCCGACCAGGCCGGCGGGGAACTCCTGGCGACCGTGACGGCAAATCTTACGGCGGCGGGACTGCCCGTAAGCGGCTCCTCCACCCGCACCATAGTAATGCTGGATGTGCGCGGGCTTCCCACCAAAATCACCAATGCCTGCTATCTGAACACTGGAGCTTGGAAGGATTTTGAAGAATTCAACTGCACCTGGGACACCACCGGCAACCCGAAGACCACAGAACGCAAAGACCTCATCTCCACCCAGGTCCGCGTTCTGGAGGAGCGGGAGTGGGACGGCGTCCGGCTCACTAAGCTCACGGATGAACAGGGAGTGGTCACCGAATACGAATACTACCCCGAGACCGTTATCCCTTGGAAGGTCTTCCGCAAAAGCGTAGCCGCCAGCGGGAGCTACCCCGCGCAGGAGGAAATTCTGACCACCTTCACGGGCACCTACACCATGGATGCCCAGCAGCTTCCGCTGCGCACGGAGACGATTGCCACCACCACCCCCGGTTCCGGAGGCCCCGGTCTGACCCTCACCGAAAGTTCAATCAAGGATCCCTTGGGTCGGTCTGTTTCCAGTAAGGATACCGATGGCAACACCACCTCATGGACTTATTCCTCCGACCGCTCCACCGTCACCACCACTCTTCCCAACGACGGCACCAAAGTCGAAGTCAGTGCACCCAACGGGGATTTGCTACGGATAACAGGCACTGCCGTCGTTCCGGCCTATTATTATCGTGCTGCTATTTCCGGCGGTGGCACCACGGACACTGTTTACACTGGCGTGGATTCCTCGGTGGGCGGCACCCGCTACGAAACAACGGAGCGGGATATCGCAAGGCGCACCGTCAAGGTGAAAACCCCTACTTATAGCGGTGGCACCGCGGAGACGGTGAACGCTTACAATTCCCTGGGGCAACTTACCTTGGTCACCGCGACCGGTCAGCCCGCCACAATTTATGAATATGACAGCACCGGAGATTTGTTCCGCACCACCGTGAGCGGGGATAACGCAACTTCTACCCTGACCTCCTCCACCGACCGCATTACGGAAACTTCCACCACCGCCCAGATCCTCACCATCAACCCTTGGCGGGTCACCACCACCGAAGTTTATGCCGTTGGGGGCAGCAGCACCAAAACTCTGGCCGGGACCTCCCGCACTCAGCTCGCGGGATTCACGGGCTATCAGACCTCCGCCAACGAACGGCTGGACCCTTCCGGCAATATCACCCGGAATTCGGTGACGGTGGAGCGCGGAGCCAAACTGGCCGTTTCCACTCTCGTCCGTCCGGGTGCCAGCAACAACGCCACTTCCACAACTTATTACGGCCTGCTGCAGCGGCAGCATGAATCCGGCTCCAGCGGCGATATCGTTTACGGTTACGACACCCTGGCCCGGTCCACCTCCGTCAAACAGCCCCGTCACGCCAATGCGGCAGCGACGGTTTATGAAGCCAATAAATCCCGTGTTGCTTCCAAGGCGGACGCTGCGGGAAATTCCACCTCCTACACTTACGGACCTTCAGAGTCAGGGGCCGGAACAGGATTGGTCACCGTCATCACCGCTCCCGACAGTACCACCACCACGTCTTTCGGCTACGATCTGCTGAACCGCCGCACTCTTGTGTCCGGCACCGGCACTTACCCCGTGGGTTACGAATACACCGCCTACGGCGAACTTTGGAAAATGAAAACCTGGCAGAGCGGCACTCCCCCCATGGGGGGCGATGAAACCACTTGGGGTTATCAAGCTTCCACCGGTCTACTGGTGAGCAAAACCGACGCCGCAGCGAAAACCGTGGGCTACACCTATGACAACGCCGGGCGTCCGCTCACCCGATCCTGGCACCGGGGGGTTTCCTCCACCTATTCTTATAATTCCTTTGGACAAATTTGGGAGAGCACTCATTCGGATGGCGGGATCACTCCCGGGAGCACCTTCATTTACGACCGCCTTGGACGTCCCGCCACCACCACCCAGGTCGGCGGGCATTCCTGGGCCTATACCTACGATGCCTCCACTCTCCGCCCTGACACCGAAACCATCACCTACAACACCGGCGCCAGCACTTTGACCCGCGTGATCGACCGCAGTTTTGACAGCCTGCTGCGACCCACCGGGTGGCAGCTCAAAAACGGCGGCACCAGCGAGTATGATTTCACTCGCACCTACGAATCGGCCGCCTCACGTCCTTACAGCTTCACCGGCGGAGGTTCGTTTTTCAGCGGTTCGGGCCCCTCGTTCAGTTATGCCTACATGTCCGCCGCTCCCAGCCTCGTTCAGGGCATCACCAGCGGGGCCACCGTCAGCACCTACAATGCCTGGGAAACCAACCGCGATGTGCTGGACTACAAGCAGAATACTTTTGGCGCTTCCATCATTTCAAAGTATGATTACGCCGTAAACAACATGGGCCGCCGCAGCGGATTGGCCGAGACCGGCAGCGCCTACGCCAGTTCCCCCTCCGTCGAGTGGGGGTATAATTCCCGCGGGGAAGTCACTCTGCACGACCACACCACTGCCGCCTATGAGTCGGTTTATGAATACGACACCATCGGAAACCGCACCAAGGCGGCAGGCGGCACCACCCTCCCTGGCAGCCCCAATCACGCGGTCAATACCCTCAACCAATACACCTCCATCGGCGGCGTCAGCCCCGGCTACGATGATGACGGCAACCTGACCAGCGATGCCGGCGGCAACACCCACGGATCCGCCCGGACCTATCAATGGGATGCGGAAAACCAGCTCCGCCAGGTCAACTTTGGATTGGTCGCCGCCTACCGTTATGACCCGCACGGCCGCCGGATTTCCAAAACGGCCGGTGGCGTCACCACATGGTTCATCTACGACGGCTGGAATCTGGTCGCGGAATACCAGGGCAGCGCTTTGACCCGCACCCACCTTTGGGGACTGGATCTCAGTGGAACAACGCAAGGGGCAGGGGGCGTCGGTGGCCTTCTCTGCACCAGCATAGGCGGCACCAAATATTACCCGCTCTACGACGGCAACGGGAACATATGCCAGTATATTGATGGGTCCGGCGGCATCGCCGCCCAATATGAATACAGTCCGTTCGGCCACCTGCTCAACCCACCGGCCTCCGGCTCCATTCCCGCCTCGCTCAACTTCCGGTTCTCCACCAAGTTCAATGATTCCGAGACGGACTTTTATTACTATGGGTATCGGTATTATTCCTCTTGGATGGCAAGATGGTTGAATCGTGATCCAATTGAAGAAAGCGGAGGTTCTAATCTTTACGTAATGATTATGAATGACGCCGTCGATTTAGTTGACGTGCTAGGTCAGCAAATGTTCAATCCGTCAGGAATTAACCTTGCCCCTGCATATTCCAAAGAAGCGGCAGCCGCGGCATACCGCAAAGCAGCAACACCCGCCAAAAAACCTGGAGGATGCGGCTCCTCTACCGATACATGGGGAGGTGATTGGATGGTTCCAGATAAGCCATTCGGATATGACTTCTACTCCGCGTGCGAAACTCACGACAAGTGTTATGAAACTTGCGGTGCCCGTCAAGCAGATTGCGAAAATAATTTTCTTAAAGATATGTTGGCTTCATGTCCTGATCATCGCTTATTTGAAATGGTGACCAGGTCTATGCACCCCGGCACCAGACTGTGTCAGGCGCTAGCAAAAACATATCATTCCGCAGTGGCTGGAGGCGGAAAAGCTTCGTTCGCTGCTGCTCAAAAATCAGCCGGATGCTGTCCGTAATATGATGCTAACTTTCATTGGGATATCAATTATTTGGTGCGTGGTCTTCTTTTTTCTTGTGAAGAAGTGGAAGCCTGGATTTCTAATCGTATTTGTCGGCGCATCGTGTAGTGGAATATTATTAATGATTTTAATTACTTGTGCCGTTTTGCTATTTCGGCAGGTAAATGGATGGGAATGGATTGGGGTTGCATTCCTATCAGGATATCACACATGTATTTGTGCAGCTACGACATTATTTATAAAAGCAACATCATCTTAATGATTCGTATCCGTCAAGCGTAGCCCTGTTGATCCGTGTTTGACTGGAAGGGGGTTTTTCAGGGGGCCGGAGTTTCTGCGGGTGATTGCCGGTCCGCCGCCCATCCATGGGGAGTGAGGGCTCTGAGAGTTTTGGTGGTTTGGGCAGGGAGGGCCAGACGGGTGAACAGATCCGTCAGGTAGGACTGGGCGTCGATTCCGGCCCGGTGGCAGTTGCCGATGAGAGTGTAAAACAGGGCGGCGCGTCCGCCGCTTTTGGGATCGCCCATGAACAGCCAGTTTTTCCTGCCGATGGCGGTGGGCCGGATGGCATTTTCGACAAGATTGTTATCGATCATCACCCGGCCGTTCTGGAGGAACACAAGGAGTTTGTCCCACTGGCCGAGGGTGTAGGTGATGGCCTCACCTGTCAGGCTTCGGGGCAGATGTTTGCGCCGGACCACGAGATCGTCGAGCCGTGCTTTGATTTGCCGGAGGATGGGAAGGCTGTGGGTTTTGCGTTCGGCCCGGATGGTGGCGGGCCCGGCGCGGCAATCGCGCAGACGGGTTTCGATGTGATAGAGTTTCTGCATCTGCAGGAGGACCCAGGCGGCATCTTCCCCTTCGGCTCTGGCGTCGTAAAAGTAGCGTCGCGCATGAGCCATGCAGCCCGCCAGCTGGATGGAATGTCCCTTCTCCGCGCGGTTTTTGACAAAGCGGTTATATGATTTCCAGCCGTCACACTGGATGATGCCCCGGTAGTCCGCCGGGACGATTTTTTCGAGACTGTCCGCCCCGCGCCCGGTGCGCCAAGCGAAGTAGCTCAGGTTCCTCACGGGGTTGTGGAACAGCCAGCAGTAGCCGGTGCCGCAGACGCCTTTTCTGTCCGGGTCCTGGTATTTCACCGGGGTTTCGTCCACCTGGACATAACCGTCCGCGAAGACTTCGTCCTTGGTGGCAACGAGGATGAGGCCGCTGGCCTCGGCAGCCATGCCGGCCCAGCCGCAAAGGGTCTGGCGGGAGAGCGGGACCCCGGCGCGGGCGTAGAGTTGCTCGATCCGGTAATACGGCAGGTGCTGTTCGAAGCGCAGGACGAGGGTGTTGGCAAGGAGGCGCGGCGTGGCGATGCAGCGGTCCTGGAGCAGATGCAGCGGCGCGGTGATGGGGGCTTGGAAAGGGTGGTCGACCGTTGGGATGCACGATGATGCGCACACAAAAATGCCCGGGAATGTAGTCGAGGAGTTTGGTCTCCTCGCTGGCCCCGGTGGCGCGCCAGGCTCCGGGGTCGGCTTCCACTTCCGGAGGCGTCAGGACGGTGGTGGTCGAAGGAAGGTTTCCGATGAGCTCGGCCAAGCTGCGCTTTTTCCTCACCGGCGCAGGTGACGGACCCGGGGCGGCCGGAGTAGCGTCAGGACCAGGGTCTCCGGCGGCGGGTTCCTCCACAGGTGGAGTGGCGGCGGCCGCTTCCTGGGCAAAGGTGTCGAAAATGAGCTGCAACTGGCCGGGATTGAGCTTCTCGGAAGAGCGGCCGAAGAGTTTGCGCGACAAGGCGTCGATCTTGAGCCGCAGCACGTGTTTTTCCTGCCGGAGCCGCTCCACTTCCTCCTGAAGCCCCTTGAGGTTCTCGGTTAACGACGCCACCTGTCCTTCGAGCAGGACTTCGCGGGCAGTGGGTTCGCAGGTCAGCATAAGGCGGCAGGCGCGCCCGGCAAAGCCATAGTGCCCGTGCTGTCAATAACTCTTTGCGTAACTTGCTATAAAAAATATCTCCCGAGGGCTCTCAGGCCCGTTCATACCAGCCACGCGGCTTTGCGCCGTGCATGTCGATGCCGTCCGTCAGCATGGCGAAGGCCTCGGGGTTGAGGGCCAGTTTGGTTTGCCCGTCCGCCGCGGCCCGGGGCCAGAAAAAAGTCCCGGCCTCAAGCCGTTTTGTCAGGATCCAAACGCCAGTTCCATCCCAGTAGAGCACCTTGAGGAGTCGGCGGCGCTTGTTGGTGAAGACAAAGAGGGCTCCGGTTTTCACCTCCTCTTGGAGCCGCCCGCTGACGAAGGGCATGCAGGGTATTGATCCCCGCCCGCATGTCGCAGGGATCCAGCGCGATGAAGATGCGCAAGGCACCGGAAAAACTCAACATGGCGCGCTGGAGGCGAGCGCTTGAATGATCCGCACCGCCAGCTCTGCCTGCCGCCCGTCCGCCACCAGCAGCCGCGTCCCGCAGCGCAGTTCCAACCAGGGCCGGCCCTCGATCGGCCTGAGGATGGACCGGGCCGGGCATCACTGCCTCCATCAGACGGACGCCGGGAACCAGCCGCCGTGATGCTTTGAGAGCCGGGGCCGCCATCTGGTAATCGCCCCGCTCATGGCGGCGGCGCTGAATCCATGAGGCGAAGGTCTGATTTTGCAGTCCCGTCATCCGCGCAAACGCCGCCCCCTTCAGCCCGCTGCGTTCAAACTCATCCAGAATCGCCTCGCGTTGTTCCGCACAATAACTCACGCGGCCCACCGCGTCCCGTTTCAATATCTTCAAGGCAGTTGCTCCCATAAGAGCCGTAGTTTATGCCTCCAGCTACGCCGCGCACCATCCTTCCAACGGGGCTACGTTTGACGGATACGTTCCTCCAGCAGGGCGACCCGCTCTTTCAGATAAGCCTCCGCGTCGGCATTCACAGACAGCGGGATGGTCCCCGTTTTCTTCAGCTCCCCGAAAGCCGGAGCGGGAATGAGGTAATCCTCGAAATCCTTGAACTGCCGGGATCCCCTGACCCAGATGTCCCCGGAGCGGAGCGCGTTTTTCAGCTCGCACAAAGCGCAGATCTCGTAGTTCCGTCGGTCTAGGCCCTGAGCCGTGCGCACCGGCTTGTCCCAGCGCTTTTTGATAAAAGCCGTGGGGGCGTCCGCAGGCAGCTCCTTGTGCGAACCGGCGTTGAGCGCACGGATTTGCTCCACAGCCTCCATTACCGCTTTCCCGGCGGGAGCGGCCTTCAGCGGTGGAACCTCCAGCAGGGCCGGGGCATAACGGCGGACGGTTGGCCAGTTCTCGGCCAGCAGGTGGATGAAATCAAACTCCTCCGGCTGGGAAAGCTTGCCAGTCTCCGCGACACTGGCCGCAAACTCATCCCATGGGAGCACGGTCTCGATGGCCGCGAAGGCGTCGACTCCCTCCGCTTTCGCTTTGACGAGCGCCCGGCCAATTTTTCCGTATAACAGGAGCTGATCGTTGATCCGCCGTCCGGACTGCTGGAAACGCTGCTGATGTTTGTGGCGGGCCGCGTTGAGAAGCTTCCGATGATGCGGTCATGCAGATCGATGATCTGATCAATCACCGTCGCCGTGCCCTCGATAGCCAGCGCCACCAGTGTGGCATATTTCCGCTGGCTTTCACATTTGCCAAGGTCGCGGGAAGTCATCTGTCCTCCCTCGCGTGCCATTTTCAGCAGCCGGTTCTGGTGAACCCGCCGGTCCAGACCATCCGGAAGCCCCAGAGAGTGAAATCCCGCAGACGCTCAATGTGTTACAGCATGTGCCGCGAATTGGGTTTCACGGGCGACTGCCGCAGCCGCTACAGCCAAGTGATCCGGGTGCCAGGCTTCAGTTCCAGCCAGCCATCCAGTTTTGCCCGCTGGGCTTCTGACAAAGGGTCGGCGAGAACCGCGCAAATCTGACGGGTGGCCCGGGTGATGGCCTCCGACGCCAGCCTTTCCACAACCTCAATGGGCGGTATCATCACTTTCAACAGCCCGGGCCCAGCGGAAATCCCCCAGCTCGAATGGCCTCAAACCAAGATAGGCCCGGAGTTCCACAAGGTGTTCCCGGCGCGTTTGCCCGCGGGAGGCATACTGCGGCCAGCACTGCGCTTCCACACCAAGCTGGCTGCCGATCCACCGGATCATGACATCGCTGATCTGCATTCCCATCTCCAGACCCCGGCCCGGAAACCGCAGTAGACAAAGCTGCACCGCGAAGCCCAGCTGATTGGCATCTCCTCTCCGCTGACGGATCAGGGAAAGGTCGGTCTCGCTGAAGGTATAGCGGCGGGCAAACTCCTCTTCCGATTGGGGCGGCTGAAGGAGAGTGGCACGCTCAGCGGGGGAAAAGAAGCTGCGTCTCGGCATTTCAGCCTTTAAACCGTTCCGGAAACCGCACAAGACAGCCTGCTCAGGGTCCCTGAGGGCTTAGCGTGCAATTTTTTCCGTTTTCCCTGAGGACCCCTGATTGTTCTGAGGGAAAATCTTGCCCATCCGCTTAAATCCTCTAGACTACAGTTTTGCCTTAATATTCAGATTTCTAAGATTGTGCCCGTGACGCTACAGCAGTTCAATTATTTTGCCCAATATGTGCTGCCTTCCCTTGATGGCCACTGGATGAAGGATTCCATCGCGATCACCTACCTCGAAGGAAATTTTCCTACTCCTCAAAAAGAGCTGTTGCCAAAAAACTGTGGTCCAGCGGCTTTGTCCGCGCTTTTTGGGTTAGGCGTGCTCCAATATTTGCCGGGGCATGCCTTGGAGATGTGGCAAGGGCTGAATCGTCGCGACATGGAGAAAGCCTTGCTAGAACTCGATCTGCCTTTTGATCGTCTCCACAGCAGTTGGCCGGTTTTCGGGTTGTGCCTGATCCAATGGCAAGGGCCTTGGCTGGAACGATGTTTTAATGGTTCAAGCTTGGCCTACACTCACTGGGTTGCAGTGGTTGAAAATTACGTCTTTGACACCAATTGGGGTGAATGGCTTCCTAAGAATGTTTGGGAGGAATGCGTCGTTTATAACTTACTTGCAGCTCATAAGGGAAACGAGGGATGGAAACCACTTACAGCCTATGAATTTCACCGTCGGTCGGACTACGCCACCAACTCAAGCTGCTCATCACGGAGATGAGAAACATCATGGAGATTGGCCCTCGAATAAATAAATTGCCGATGGTGGAAAATATTGGCGGCCAGTCTTTGGCTTAAACATTCTGTGGCAGGACCCTGGAAAAGCCTCCACCGAGGCCGAAGTTTCGCTGATTGGAATAAGTTGAAACGATGCACCGTCTTCATAAATGGGGTGCTATCGACGACAGTGAAATCTTCGAATAAGGCTTTCAATTCTTGGATCCTGCCAGTTCCTCCAAAAACTATTGGATGGATTTTGCGCCCAAGGCTTTGCATCATTTGCCCCAAATTTTTGAGGAACTTGGTGCGTCTGGCATCATCCCTTAGGCCAGTTTGAAATTCGAAGGCGACGTAATGGATCTGCGGCAGGGTCTTCATTATCTGCTCCCACTTGCCCCAATCCGAAATAGTGCTCGCATTAATATGGGGGACTGTGGGAACGCCAGCATCTCCCATGCGGTCAACCAGCCTGAAAATCCGCGAAAGGCTATAAAGGGAGTTTACCCTTGGGGTGTCCAGCATGAAGGAATAATTTGGCACTGTCATTCCAAGCAAATTTAGCTTGCTGACTTGTTGCAAAAGGTTTTTGAGTTGGTGATCACGCCAAAAATCTTCAATGAGCTGGTCAGGGGCAATGCACGAAAGTAAGACCTGCGTTGAGCGGGCGAGTTTTAATGTAAAACAGAGTTCATCGTGAGTCTCAAATGCAATTTCCAGACCACGACGGTTCTTTCTGATAATGGCGGCCAAAGGTATCGCGACAACCCGTTCTGAGAGCACATGACGGCGGTTACCCGCGTGATGAATATTGGGGACGTAGTATGGCAACTTACGTGCGGTGCGAGGTGTAACGCAAATGCTTGGTGGAGTGCAGATTCCCCCTACGTCATCCCACGCTTCGTCAAAACCTATGGGAGTGCAAGGACACAAGCAGTCACAGGGATTGAGCTTGCAGTAAAGGTCACATCTCTGAAAGCATCCCTTGCTATAATCAGGGCCGTCCAAACCGCCGCAGTCGCGCAGGAAAACACATTCCGCACAGGATGAACAAGGCGGTGCAGGATTGTTTCTGAAAGCTTGATTGGGCATGACGCGACCTCACTGGTTTTTAAATGGTTTGAATGGCCGGACCGAGAAATTACCTGAAATATCCGGGAGGTCGGTTAATAGCACTGTCATAATCCCGGTATGGACGTTGTTGCTTTTAATGAATGCTGCGAGCCTTGCGGCATCTTCAAACTGAATGGCACCTATCTCTTGCCCGTTCTGGGAAACTTTCATTTCTGATTCGCTGAAAACTCTGATCAATAGCCTAAGCCCTTTGACTAATGCCGCCCCATTATCTGTAAGGTGGCACTGGAAAATTTGACCCGATAAATCGGGCTGGGCATTCCGAAGCAAGTCCATGTCGAATTCTTGATTCCGACTGGCATCTCGGCGCACCTCAAAAGCGGCCCCTTTATCGCGCATAAAGTCTAATCCCATAGTCGATGTTTTTTTGAAATTGATGAGTAAATCCAGAATTTGCCCTCTCTTCTTCTTTGCACGAGCCGTTTGCTGAACAATTCCAAGAGACGGTTGCTCCACGCATTTATCGTTATTTTTTCCGTGGATAAGGTGTGAAGCCGTTGAGCCGTGATCTCGCCTTGGGAACACACCAGTTCCAGAGTCGAAGCCAGAAACAAATCTAACGGACCTAGGATTTGAGCAGACTCAATTTCTCCCTTTTCCCATCTGTCCATAAGCAGAAAACTCTCTCCTCTCTGCGTGGCAAAATCTCGTATTTCCTCGGCTACATCGCGGGAACAGTTTGAGATAACGGGGAAAAATGGAAAAGGTCGTATGGCCCAAGCTTCACTACTGCCTGAAGGGGTGCCCATGACATCCGCTCGACCGCATAGCACCGACCATAGAAGTGAAGCTCTAAGGTAGCTGCCATTGGTATGATCGACCCCCTCAAAGTTAAAAATCACCATCGTGGGCAACTGCTGGGTTCGGCCAAAAACCGGCATGATTTGCTCCAAATCTTTCCGAGCTTCCAGAGCGCCCAACGCATGAGGCGCATGGACGTGAATTTGAAGATTGTTTCCGAACACAGGCGTCAATAAGCCAAACGAATGATCGGGTCAATCCAAAATTATCTTTTCTTCCACATTACCCGAAATTGCCGTCGAAATTGTAATCTGACACCCCCTCATGAAAGGGGACCGACGATAGGCCGCATCCCTGCTGCCTGGTTGCTGGGTTAATTCAACACAGCTTGAGCCGCTACGAATTCGGATCATCGAATTGTGGTCGATTAGAGAGCTGAAAATTTGGCGGAAGCCTTCCCCTCCCCCCATTCCGGTTTTACGGCTGGCATGTTCGTCAACGATAGCGTGTAACGCCTCCTCATCGCTATGCAAATGATCCCATGAGGGCGACGTTTTTAGACTTTCGAGACAGCCCATCCCTAAGTCGGAGATAATCATTGAAAAATAATTGCGTTCAATCTGGCAGCCAATTAATCCGGTGAATTTACCGGCACCCTCAAGCTCGCTGTGCTCAATGATGTTCAGGGTCATTTCTACAAGAACCCCCATTAATGCTGTCAGATACTTCTGAGGCCATCCTAGATTTTTGCCGATCCTCACGCACCCTTGCTGGAATTCCGAATACTGAAGCTGGGAAAGCGACCGACGATCTCCGATTGCGCGGGTATCAATTCTGAAAAACCCTAACACAGAATCCATTGTGGATGAGTCAATTCTATTTGGCCGCTCTCTCCGCCAACACGCGTCAACCTTCTTCCACGGACTCTGGATGGCAGCATCCTCAATTCCTTGCCAAAATAACTGTGCGTTGGCTGAGTTGTCCTGAATTGTCCGGTAAAGTTCGACCAATCCCGGCAACGTCGCTCCTCCAAAGTATTCGGGAGTGAAATCCGCATTTTTCCTCTCCAGCAAAATATCCCTTACGGCATCGGCATTTCTTGTGGTCAAAATCGGTCGTGACATTGCGGCGGAACCACTCAACAACGATTATTATTAATGAATCTCCAGGGATAATTTGGTATCGAAGCGAACTCGGTGGTGTGGATTTATAATTTTGGTTTGACCATCTCCCGTGCTATTTGAGGCTGAAGTTTGAACTGAATCGGATTTGGTCAGATTGAATCAGCCAACGCGGAGGATCATTTTACAAAGTAACCCAACTTGACATTAAGCTGGGTAATAGTGTAACGTGACGGCATGTCAGCGAGTGTTTCCAAGAATGAGGTGCTGAGCCTTGCGGGGAAGAAAATCCTTCAATCGAAGGAGCTGGAAGCGCGTGGGGTGTCGCGGATGCAACTGCGGCGGCTCGTGGCGGAGGGGGTGCTGGAACGGACTCAGCGGGGGCTTTACATCGCGAAGGATTTTCCAGTGGATGCCCATATTTCTCTGGCGGAGGTGGCGGTGCGGTCGCCGAAAGCGGTGATTTGCCTGCTTTCGGCGTTGAGGTTCCACGAACTTACGACGGAGAATCCTTCCGATGTTTATATCATGCTGCCGGTAGGGACCAAACGGCCTCGGATGACCAATCCCCGGCTGGAAGTGTCGTGGTCCAAGCCGGAGATGCTGGTTTCAGGCATTGAAGAGCATGTCATCTGCGGGGTGACGGTCAGGATCACCAGTCCGGCCCGGACGGTGGTGGACTGCTTTAAATACCGGAGCAAGGTGGGGCTGAATGTGGCGGTGGAGGCACTTCACGATGCCTGGCGGAAAAAGAAGGCGACGGCGGATGACCTGTGGAAACAGGCGGCACTCTGCCGGATGGGAAATGTGATGAGACCTTACTTCGAAAGCCTGACCGCATGAATGACCGGAAGGATGCCCTCAAAAACGTGGCGGCCTCGGTGCGGGATCGTCTCAAGACGGTCATGGCGTCCACGGGGCAGGACTACAACACGCTGCTGACCCGTTATACGATTGAGCGGTTTCTTTTCCGGCTTTCGGAATCCGAATACCGGAATCGTTTCGTGCTCAAAGGGGCGTTGCTATTTGCGCTGTGGAACGAAACCCCGCACCGGGTGACGCGGGATCTGGATTTGTTGGGCTTTGGCGACTCCTCCTCCGAAGAATTGGAGGCGGTCTTTGCCAAAATCTGCGCCTGTCAGGTGCCGGATGACGGGGTGATTTTTGACAGCGCCTCCGTCAAGGCGGAACCGATCCGCGCTCAGGAACTTTATGTCGGGGTGCGGCTGAATATCCAAGGAATGATCGGCAGCGCCCGGACGCTGCTCCAGATTGATGTGGGCTTCGGAGACGCCACCGCGGTGCAGCCGGTCGAGGTGGAGTTTCCCAGCCTGCTGGAAGATATGCCGGCGGCGAGGATCCGGGCCTATCGGATGGAAAGCGCCTTGGCTGAAAAGTATGAAGCGGCCGTGACCTTGGGACTGCTGAATTCCCGGATGAAGGACTACTACGATTTTTACTTTCTGGGAAACCACAGCGCCTTCGACGGGCAAGAACTGGCCGATTCCATCCGCGCCACTTTTGAACGGCGCGGAACAGTTCTCCCTGTAGCAACACCCGCCGGATTCAGTGCCGCCTTTTGGAATGATCCGGGGCGTCAGGCCATGTGGAAGAGTTTCTGGAGAAAATCCGTGAAGCTCGATCCGATGCTGAGTTTGGAGCAGGTGGTTTCGTTTGCTGCCGGGTTCCTGCTGCCCCCCGCGTTGGCGGCAGCAGAAGGGCGGCCCTTCAGTAGCTTATGGAAGCCGGGTGGCAGTTGGAAGGAGAAGTGATTTCCCCCTCCCGCATCAGCTAGAATCCTTTCGCCTTCAAGTATTCGTCCACGGCGGCTTCCAGAATGTCTTTGCGGGAGCGAGAGGAGTGTTCGGCATAGGCGGACAGACGTGCCAGAATGGTTTCCTGAATGTCGAAGCCTTGGTGGCGGATGCCTTGCGTTGTTTGGCGTTTGAGGCGGGTTTTGCGGTAGGTTTCAGCTCGCGCGGCGGCGCGTTCCTCGGGGGTGAGGGGTGCGGCACCGGCGGGGGGGCGTCCCCGGCCACGGGAGGAGGATTTCTTCGGACTCGAAGGCATGGGCCGAGCCTACGGGGAAGAGGGGTGTTTGCAATGAGGCAGGGAGAGCGGACTGGCTCCGCTCTGAAAAGGGGGATTCTCAAGGGGCGCTCCCCTTGAGCCGGGTTACTCAGATCCGCGTCTAAAGCGGCTGGTCAATCCGGAGCATGACGGTTGGGGTGTTGGTCCCCTCCGCCCGGAAGGCTCCGGGGGGAAGGGGAATCCATGATTTAGCGAAATGGCGTAATGCTAATTCGCGTGAATTACCCGCCATGCAGATGGCGGCCAGTCGTCCGCCGGGTTTCAGAAACTTCATGGCGTGGAGAATGTGGCGGATGTCCGCCCGCGCGTGGAACGGCGGGTTCATTACGATGGCATCGAACAAGCCCAATTCCGCCGGCGCGAGCTTGAGGAAATCCGCTTGGCGGATGCTGATCCCGGCCCGGTCCTGTTGGAAAAGGACCCCTGCGCAGGCCGGGGCGATTTCCACGGCGACCACGGCGGAAGGAGCTTTCGGGGCAAGGGCGTCCAGCAACCGCCCAAGTCCCGCCGATGGCTCCAAGACGCGTGCCCCCGGCTGTAGATCAAGCAGCGCCACCAGCTCGATCGCCAAGTCGGCGGGCGTTTGGAAAAGTTGGTAGGCGCTGACAGCTTGAGGGGCGGTGCCGTCCTCATGGCGGGTTTTCAATTTGTCGAATCGTGGGCGGATTTCTGCCATGGCATAGCCTGCCGCGTCATTTTCCATCCGCAGGGTGTGAAGGCGGTGCATAGGGTGGGGTTTCATGGAATAGAGGAAAAAAGATTCAACTACATCGGCGGGAGGAACCTCATGCCACGGCGGGGGCCGCGTCCAGTGCTTCGATGGTTTCCCAGACGGCCGCGGGGAATGGCTTCCGGGGTTTATCAGTCAGGATAATAATCCGATCCGCGCCTCCGAAGGTTTGACCGGAGCTGGTAGAGCGCAGCTTGCACACCGGGGAGCCGACGCGCTTGTTGTGGTCCTCGCGGCTTGAACTCCAAATACCGTTGCTCTCGCGGTAAAGCTCCGCGTTCCGGCAGAGCCCATGGGTGGCGCTTCTGGCGTAGGTGCCCGCGGCGGCGGCGCTGTATTGGGCCTGGGTGAGGCGAACGATAGCGGACGGGGCGAAGGAGGGGGTTCCCAATCCCCGCACTTTCGCGCGCGCTGCGTTGGCGTCCTTTTCCCGTTCGTTCCAAATGGCCTGCAGGCGCTCGGCGTCTTCGTCAGTGGGATTGATGAGAGGGCAGGGGGCGGCTTTGGGTCTGGCGGCTTTCACATCAGTCTTTTTGCTGGCTATCAAGGCGAGGTCATCAGGAGTGGGGGCGCGGTAGGAACCGCAGTCCAGCCGCTCAATGTTCAAGGTCTGGAAGGTTTCCTTGCCCGTGTTGCCATAGCGGGCGGGGGCCAGAATTTGGACCGATACCACCCGACCCGTGGCGTTTGATTTATTCACCTTCCAAATTTGGTAACTGCCGATCCAGCCTCCGACTTCCATTTCCAGCAGGGCAGCGCGGCCGCCTTGGGCCTCCAGCATTTGGTTTTCATAGGCCAGCCGCATTTCGAAGTGTCGTGCCCACTGCATCTTGCGGGAATCTTCGAACTCCGGAGCCTCGGGATTGATTTTTCCTGCCAACCACAGGTCAGCGGCTTGTTGTCCTGTGATCGGTTTATTGCTATCCGTGAGGTGGAACCATAGTGAGCTTTTTGTCCCCGTTACAGGGTGCGGGTAGTCGTATCCTCCGGGGGTGTCTCCAGCCAAGCGGGTGGCCAGCGCGGTTTGCACTTCCGGGGTGACTGGCAAATAGCCTTTTGGCAAGTCGTCCTTGGATGTGAGGACGGCAACCAGTGCCCACTTATGATATAGCGTTTTGTAGGTCTCCAGCGTCGCAAGGTGCTTCCGTTGCTCGGATTCCAGCACTTTGATACGACCCATGCGGACGGCGGGGGTTGAAACGTAAAGAGCGTGGGAAATCACCCCGGCGGTCCGGCTCTGCCAGTATTCGGCTTTGCTCCAAGCATCCACGGCCCGGCCTGCAATCCGGTCGTGGCGGTCTGCGGCCCGAACGGCGCGGGCTTTGTTTTGGAAGCCGTGGGCCATGGGACCGTCGTCGTAGTGGTCCGCGTGGCGCAGCGCTTCCCCCAGGCGCTTTTCGCGGTAGTCACCGAAACGCTCGGCACGGTCTGCGGCTCGGTCCGCCGGGCCTTGGTCTTCGTCGCCGATGAAGCCTTCCCCGTATTCCATCGCGGTCTTCCGGCGGTTGGGCGACCATGTAGCGACAAAGTCGCAATCCTGCTTGGGCGTGCTGGTCCAGCCTTCGGCTCTCAAGGCTTCGTATTCCTCGCGGGACACACGTCCGACGTAGAGGCGCAATTTGTTATCTTCGGGGCAATAAGTGGCTTCGTTCATGATGAAATCAATATATCTGATAATGTGGCGGCGTCAACAATAAAAGGTGTTTTGGAAATGAATTTTGGGGATTTGCTATCAAGAGAGTCGTGGATTTCCGAGCTTTCGCGGCGCACATCACATTGGGGGCGTGCAATGCCCGCGCGGCAATAACCGGAATCTCAAGGAGCGGACTCGGGGAGGGACTTGAAGACCCTCCTTTTGCTGAAAATAGGGAAGGCATAAAGATCATCTTCATTCGTATCCTGACAGAAAAACGGGCAAAGTTTTTTTGTTTGGAAACGAAATGAAGAACGCGGAAAAGCCTGCACACCGATGGTCCTGGCCGTGGGCGGAGCCACGCCATCGCGAGGGGGATAAAGTCCGGCTCAGCCGGTGGCCGGGACGGCCATTTATGCCCGATGGGCAGCCTTGACCCTCGCAGGTGTGCCACGCCGCAGGCGGTCGCTAAACTGCAAACGGAACGGCCTGTGGCCGCGCGACGGGAGGAAAGTAGCGGTCCGGGCGTGGGGGGAGTGGAAGCGGGCCGCCAGGCTTTAGCGAACGACTCCACGTCAGGACGGCTATTGGGAGCGGAGGCCGATCAGGAAGGCTTTGGTGGGGGTCTGAGGGACCCGCCAAAGGATTCCAGGCCGAAGCGACCGGGCGGGGCAGGGGGGAAGCGGTTGTTTCTTGGGACGGAGTGGAGTGGAGCCGTCGCGGGTCGCAGACAGGAGCGGAGGCGGAAGCGCAACGGAGGAGCATGGAATGACGGCTTCCGGGAGGTGGAGCCGGTCAGACAGTTTGGAGCGGCAGGAGGGCTTTGCCCTGCCGGGAGAATCTGTCAGGCTGCACCTACCGGGGCGGAGCAGGGGCGTTGCGGGTGCCCCCGCAGAAAGGGGAGCGCCCCACGCAGTAGGCGCGGGGGGAAAGACTTTTCCCCCGGCCCCGGAGTTCGAGAATAAAGTTAGTCAAAGGAATGTGCTCTACACTTTGATTGGAATGAGGTGACCACTCTTTTTAAGTCCCTGAAACTTCTGTTGGATTTCGATGGCGATGGCCTGACTGGAGCATCTAAGCCCGATCTCTATGTTCCGCACCATGGCGTCATCTGTAAGGTTGGCGCTGGAAACGAGGGCTTCGCAGCCATCAATAACGAGGCATTTGGCATGTAGTTTTCCGGGCATTCCTTTCGCATTTACTGTGCGCTTCGCTATGGGCCAATACCACAGACATCCGGTTTGAAGCAGAATTGCGGGGAACGCTTTCCAAGCATCGTGGGTAAGCTGGCCCGCGCTATTTTCGACCGATTCCGTTACAATAGTCACAACAATTCCCCGTGCGTGCGCCTCTTGCAGCGCTCGCATAATCGCGTGGGCTTTGAAGGCGGCAAATGTCACCAGAAGAATCTCAATTTGGGCTTTGCCAATCATCTCGAGCATCTGAGGCAAGGTATCCCGCGGCTTGGCCTCGGCGGTTTCAGGTCCCGTCCATACGAGTTGGATGTCAGGCCGCAATCGACTGTAGTCGATGCCTGCCAAGGTGGCACGCAGGGCCAAGGCCATTTCCTTGGCACTCGTCGCGGAGGATTGCGCCGCCATGTGCAGCCTCAGCACGGACTCCTTGGAGAGGATACCCGTCAGTTTTCCCAATCCAGATGTGGCCAATCCCTCTTCTTCCGCCAGCATGTCGCAGGCCTTCCGAAGCGCCGTTCTCGGTGAGGTGGCGCACGCGTGCACGATGGCTGAAGTAAGAGCATCGGATTTCATCTTCAGAAAGCAGACTCGAAGAAGGCCCGTCCCGACTTGGCATAAGTGTTAACCAACACGGACCGGTCAAGATAGCGATTGCCTCTTTCGCAGGAGGTCTCTGCGGCAAAGAGGCAGCCGTGACAGCAGGCCGCGTGGATAGTGCGGCCGTCACGGGAGGGGGCATGTTCGCTGCACAATGGATCTGACGCGCAGATGCGCATCGATTCCAGCGCTTGGGAGATGATCTGGCCGAGCCGCCGGGGTTCGCCCAGACTCACCAGACCTCCAAGCGTGCCTTCACTGTCCGCAGCCGCGGTGTAGAGAAGCAAACCGGCCATGGGTCCGCCTTCTTCCTCATCGTGGCGGCAGTAGATGCGTTCCCGGATGCTGGCTGCCGTATAACCGCATTCGAGGGCAATCTCTCTGAGGATAGCGTGGGAGATGGAGTGGATTAGGATATACTTCAGGCCAGGGTAACCTGTGGTGTGAGGCGGCTCCAATTTCCTCATTTCGCGCCATCGGCAGTGCGACGCAAGAAACTGACGGTCCAAGGCCTCGACCTCTGGGCGTAAAAGCCATTGTCCAATGGCTGATTCCGAGAACTGCATGAAAATTCCCTCCCCCCGCACTTCCGTCGCGGGCACCCAATTCGGCGGATCACGCCTTAACCGCACGCACCGATCCGGAGAGAGATCATTGTAATCATCGCCGTCTCCGGCGGATTCCACCCGCGTGAAACCGACCAAGGCACGCACTTCACGTAGTTTGTGGACCAGAACGGTGCGCTCGAAGAACGTTTCATATCCAACCGGTGAAGCAATCAGTTGCGTTTTGAAGTCGCGTTCATCCCGGTTCGGATTGGATGCACTAAACAACTCCCATTCGGGCGTTTTTAGGTCATCGGCATTATCCGCCGCCGGCTGCAGCAATGATTGCCGGCGGGCAACGATGCCATTCCATACCGTGTCAGGCCCCAGTTCGCGTAAGTCAGTGAGTTGCGGCATCATCGCCGGGGGGAGGGCGAATAAGCCCTTCACTTGCTCCAGTGATTGAAAGGCCTCGATTTGCCCCCAGTGGGCGGCCATAAGGCTGCCTACCGGATCCAAAGTTTCTGGGAGCGACAAGCCGGAATACACGACGGGAAACCATCCATTGGATGCTCCCAGCAGAATGACGCGAGCCCGTTCCCCACACGGTTCCTTGGTTCGCAGATGGGGGTGATGCCCTGGACAACTCCAACCTCCTTGATGTTTACCGGGGGCATCCTCGTCAATATTGCCCAATGCATGGAACAACCGCTTCCCCCCCTGCCCCGCCCGGTCGCTCCGGCTTGGAATCCTTTGGCGCCATCCGGCATGAAGTTTGGGCGCGCGAGGAGAGCTGCTGCCCGCTGCCCAAATCCCTTCCCGGCAGGAAGGCGGACAGAAAAACGAAGAAAATTCTTTAACATTCCAACCAACACCCCCTATGAACCTCAGCGAATTCAAATCCCTCCTCAAAAGTCAGGCCGGAAACAACTTTCAGATTCAACTTCCTGATGGCTCCCCGGTCCCGGTTTCCTTCCATGTGACGGAAGTGGGCCGTGTCCAGAAAACGTTCATCGATTGCGGCGGCACGCTGCGCGAACTCATCACCTGCCAGTTGCAGGTGTGGGTGGGGGATGACGTCGACCACCGCCTTGAAGCAAGGAAAGCGGCGGCGATTTTGGAGAAGGCAAAATCATTCCTCCCGGACGATACCGTTCCGGTCGAAATCGAATATGAGCAGGCGGTGATCTCCCAATACACGATAGAAAGCCACGACATCATCGATGGCGCGGTCGTGCTCCACCTCGCCCACAAGCATACTGACTGCTTGGCCAAAGAATTCTGTCTGGTGCCCAGTGCTGGCCAAAAGGAATCCTCATGCTGCGCTCCCGGCTGCTGTTAAAATGAAAAAACTGCTCTCTGAATTTCTGGGGACGTTCTCGCTGATTTTTGCCGGAACGGGGGCCATCGTCATCAACGATGTGAGCGGCGGAGCCATAGGTCATGCCGGAATCGCCCTCACGTTCGGACTGATTGTCCTGGCGATGATCTACACTTTCGGTGATGTCAGCGGGGCGCACTTGAATCCCGCCGTAACCGTGGCATTCGCCGCCGCCGGCCGCTTTCCATGGCAGGCCGTGGCCGGATATGTGGCGGTGCAGGCGGCAGGCGGATTCACGGCGAGTTGGTTATTGCACATTTTGTTTCCCGCCCATGAAAAGCTGGGCGCGACGCTCCCCGCCGGGCTGGCCTCCCAGAGTTTCATTTTGGAAGTGGTGCTGACCGCGATTTTGATGCTGACTATTCTTAGCGTCTCCACCGGCGGTAAAGAGAAAGGCGTTACCGCAGGCATCGCCATCGGGGCCGTCATCGCGCTGGAAGCCATGTTCGCCGGGCCAATCTGTGGGGCCTCCATGAATCCGATTCGCTCGCTGGCTCCGGCCGTCGTCAGTGGACACACCGAACACCTTTGGGTCTATCTCGCGGCTCCAGTCATTGGAGCCTTGCTAGCAGTCCCGCTCTGCATCGGCGTCCGCGAAAGTGGATGCTGCGGTGGCAAATGCAGGTCCGTCGCATTGTAACAATTCCACACCCTCAACTCATGAAAAACCCTCTCATTCTCGTCCTGTGCACCGGCAATAGCTGCCGCTCCCATCTGGCCGAAGGCATTCTCAAAGCAGCCCTTGGCAGTGGCTATCGTGTGGCCAGCGCGGGTTCAAAACCTGCTGGCTACGTTCACCCCCTGGCCATCCGCGCCATGCAGGAAATCGGCATCGACATCTCGGCGCATAATTCCAAACATCTGGACGAATTCCTTTCGCAGAATGTGGAAACCGTCATCACCGTTTGCGGCAATGCCGATCAGGTTTGCCCTATGTTTCCGGGGCAGGTAAACCGCTACCATTTCCCCTTTGATGATCCGGCGCACGCCCAAGGCAGCGAGGAGGAGCAATTCACCGTGTTCCGTCGGGTGCGTGATGAAATCCGCGCCGTTTTTGGAGCATACGCGGCTGGGCGCAAGGACCAGGCCGGCATCAAATAACCGGACACTCTTTCCCTGGAAAATGTTGTCATCATCGGCTCGGGATGTGCCAGGTGGACGGCGGCCCTCTGCACCGCCCGCGCCAATCTGCAGCAAATCGTCATTTCCGGAAAGACTCCGGGAGGTCTGCTAACGACCACCACCATGGTGGACAATTTCCCCGGCTTCCCAGAAGGAATTGATGGCTTTGAACTCATGACGCGAATGCAACAACTGGCGGAAAAGATCGGAACACGGACCTGGATGGGAAGCATAGTGGAAGCGGTGGAATTCAGCGACTGGAAGATCTCCCTGACGGGTGGATGCCGAATCGCTGGACACTAAAACGCTGATTATCGCCACAGGTGATCCGGCTTTGGCTCAAAGGTCTATCTCGTGCATCGTCGCGATACCCTCCGCGCCTCCAAAGTGATGGCTGAACGGGTAGCCGCAAATCCGCAAATCCAGCCCGTATGGAATTCCCAAGTGACCGAAATCCTTGATGTCGGCAAGGACATGGTCACCGGCGTCAGTCTGAAAAACACTGTCACCGGAGAAGAATCCACGCTGGATTGCGCGGGTGTCTTTGTGGCCGTGGGACATCTCCCGAACACAGATATTTTTGCAGGCAAAATAGATCTGGACGAAGCAGGTTATGTCAAGCCCGTGATAGGGACGGCAACAAACCAGCCGGGTGTTTTTGCAGCGGGGGACGTGGCGGACCGGATCTACCGGCAGGCCATTACCGCAGCGGGAACTGGCTGCGCGGCTGCCATTGAAGCCGAGCGGTATCTCGCTTCGTTTTGAGTGTGATGGTGCCAGTAAACAATTATGATGGTGTGTCGCCTGGAGGCGACACATAAAAGCCCGTCTGTTTGAGGTGCTCCACCAGCACAGACAACGCGTAGTCAGCTTTGCCTGGTCTGTGGTCTTTGCAGGCGGCTTCGAGGGCTTCATTGACCGCAGGGGGAACGAGTAATTGAAGCTTGAGAAAGCCCGCACGACGGGCGGCGACGGCCCGGCGGATTTGTTCGGCGCGGGGCACGCCGCTGCTCGGGCGGCCGACTTGACCTTTGGCGGGTTTTCCGGGTGGGGGCGGGTCGGGTGGAGCGGGCATGAGCTAGGCGGTTGCGGTGGCCGTGGGGACAATCCGCTGTGATTTGACAGGGGGCAGGGTGCCTTGAATGCGGGCCAACCGCATTTGATGGAAGGCGGCATTCGCCTCCGCCCAGGTGGGATAGGGAACGCGTTCAAAATCCTCCCCAGCCAGATATTGCCCTTCAATCTTGAAGTGTCCCGTGCGCGGGTGGTCATGGTCCAGCTCATCCAGCGTCAGTTTGCCCGCTTCCACCAAGTCGGCGGCTTCTTTGCAAAGCGGCAGGTGGTCCGCGTAACGGGGATCCGCCGCTTCGATCCGCTGCAAGGTGTATTCGCAAAGCATCATGGGCGCGGCCTCCCGCTCGGTCCGGATCTGTTGCTGGAATTGCTCCCTGTCGGGGGGACCGAGTTCACCGGCGGGGACGAGGGTTTTTTTGGAAACCCTTTCTCGTTCAATCCGGCTTCATTGCAAATCTCGATGGCTCGGGATTTGGGGAACAGTCCTGCTTCCGGGAGGTCGGGCGCGTAGCCTTGACCTTCCGGCTTCAGCCATTGCTGGTGTGCAATGCTCCAGATGTGGAATTCGATCATGATTGGCGTTCTATTTTTCACGGGCATCATAAAATGGTTTTCAGGCTCCGCAGGGGGAATCTTTGCGGTGGGCTACGTGGTGTCGCAGCCTGCAAAGGCCTCGGCGCGAGTGATGGCAGGAATGGCGGCCTTGTTGGAACCGGTGGTGAACCAACAGCGGTCGCCCGCGACATCGCGCCAGACAACCCGCACGGTGCCATGCGGAGTGCGGATGGTTCCGGCTGGGGCGTTCGTGGCGGTCAAAAATCAGGCTGGAAAGACGGGTGGTCATGGGATGAAAAGGGCAGGGAGGGTGAACCCGGGAGTAAGGGGAGAGGGCAGGGGAATTTGATAAAAGTAGGGGGTTTGGGGGGAGCAGCGTTCCCCCCAACTTAGAAAAATCGGCAATGAATGAAGTTCTGGCTTGCCGTTGGGCAGGGGCAAAAAAAGGGAAAAGGCTCCCCCGCCTCGGTTGAGGCGGGGGAAGCGGGGGAGGTTTCAGTTCCGCATGGCAAGGAGCTGTTTGGCAAGGTGGTGGAGGGCTTTGTTGAGGCTGACGTTGCCTTCGATCCCGGTGACGGCGCGGCTCTTGGGCATCCGCTTTCCAACGGCGGACCGTTTGAAGCGGTCGCGCTGGCCACCCCTGACACAGTTTTCCTGAACCACATTCAGCGTGCGCCAGGCGTCGTTTCCGGCGTCCTCGGTGCGTTGGGGGCTTAGCAGCATGGCAGGGCGGACGGGAGCTTTTTCCAGGTCTCCAAAGCGGACAATGGCGGCGGCTTCCGCGAAGGCTCCGCGTTCCCCATCCGTCAGGGTGCGGCCTTTCATGGTTTGGATGCCGTCCATGATTTCCGGGATCTGGTCCACGATTTCCATGGTGGCTTCGATCACCATGGAGGGCTTGAACCCTTGGTGTTTGATGCTGGTGCGGGTGAAGGTCTCATCACAGAGAACCAGGCCATTCATGCAGACAAAGCGGAAGATTCCCGCGTGGAGCTGATAGGCTGAGCTGCGGTCGTGGGAGTTCAGCAGGACGATTTCCGCGCGTTCCCCGCTGGTGCGGGTGAGGTCGTCGCGGTGGGCAAAGCGCAGCATGTGTTTCTGAAAACCATGCCGGGACTGGTCCCGAACCGTTTGTTCCTGTGCGGCCACGGGAACCCATCCTTCCCCGGCCATGCCGTCGAGAATGGAGCTGGTGGGAAGGAAGGAATAACGGGAACTGGTGCGGGTGTGGGCGGCATCGGCGAAGACGGACGGTGCAAAGGTGCGGAGTTGTTCCGGGGAGAGGGCGGCGTGCAGGCTGTTGCCGTAGCCTCCAAGGGTGCGATAATGGGTGGTTCTCATGAATTCAGTTCTATTGCTATGGGCTGGTTTTTGGGGATCGCCCCCCGCAAGCGTTGACGCGCTCGCGAGGGGGCACTTGCTTCATTCAGGCGGCTTGCTCCTGGGTGGCTTTGGAGCGGCGGTTCAGGCGGTAGTTGCGGGAAGGCTTGGAACCGGGGGTTTCTTCCGAAGCGGGGGCCTCGCCCGTGTTGGGTGCGGCGTCGCGGTTGGCGGCCCGGCGGATGAGTTCCAGGGAATGGACGTGAAGAACCAGCTTGGTGCGGTTGGCTCCGGTGGTCGCGTCGGCCCAGGACTGGGGTTCCATGTGCCCTTCCACCATGACTTGATCGCCCTTGGCGGCTTTCTCGGTGAGAAACTCCGCCGTCTTCTTCCATGCGGTGCAGTCGATGAAGAGGGGAGCGCCCTGAGGTTTCTTGCGGAGACTGGAAACAGCGAGGGTGAAGTTGCAGACGGACAGGTCGGAACCGGTTTTCGCGAGGATCACGTTGCGGGTCAGATTGCCGATGAAGAGGCATTTATTGAGGGTGCTCATGGTAGTGTGTTTTGATGTTATGTGAGGCAGCGGGAAACTCCCTGCTGATACAGACACTCTACACTATATCGTTTACATGTAAACAAAAAAGAAGGAAAAAGGAAAAGTATTTTTCGAGCTTTCGACTCGGGGAAAAATGCGAAGGAGCGCAGCGGGAAGAGGCATTTAAAACCCGAAGCAGAAAGACGGGTTAAAAGAGCCACAGTGCATGAAGCACAAGATCAAGGGCGGTGAGGCACGATCCGCCGAGCACGGAAGGGAGCACGGCGATGCAGGTCGCCGCGCGCATCCTGCACACGCGAGGGAAACCCTTTATCTTTTGCGCGCTGTGGCACATCCCACGATCCGAGACGGGCGCACCGCAGGGAGCCAAGGCGAGGCTGGCAGAAACACTAACGACCGGCAGGGAGCTGATTCCCCCAGGATGTCCGCGAGGTGGAACGTCGGCGATAGGCATCTCATGCCGCCGCCGGCGTTCGACCGGCAATGGAGGGACGGTGCTCCGCACGTCACGAGCTGCGGGGAGGCCGCCAGCCATGGTGAGGAACGAATCTGGCAAGGCCGACGCGGCTGCTGGTGGCGAGTCCAGGAATGAGCGGACATCCTGGGCACGGGGCGTTGCGGGGTGTCCCCGCTGGAAGGGGTAGCGCCCCACGAAGTAGGCGCGGGGGGAAGGCTTTCCCCTCAAAAAAGACGAACAGGAAACGGAATTAACATTATTGTGTAATCTGTTTCCCCCGTAGAACCGTGCTTTGGGGGCGGTTTTCCCCGTCACGGCCCCTTCCACACCCCTCCCCCCCGAAATCACCCGTAAACCTGAATGGCCCCGACTATCCCTCCACCGGATCCGGACCGCATCGAGGATGCGGTGCTGGCCTTGCTCTGGCTGACCTCTTTTTCGGAAGGTCATGGGGGCTTTGCCTGCCGCCGGGCATGGAAAGGGCATGACTGGGAGGCGTTGGGGTGGCTTCACCAAAAGGGGCTCATCAGCGATCCGGCTGTGGGAGGCCATCCCGGAAATGCATCGGCAACAGATTTTGGATAACGTTTTTTGCAGCCATTGCTCCGATATGTGCCGCATCGAGGACTTTACCGGGATCAAGGAGTTGGTTGATCTGATGCTGCGTGGATTCTGCGGGAAGTGCGGAAACGTCGTGGTCCGTTTGGTTGAAACCCCGGAGGAAAAGTCCCGTGGCTGAACCGTCCTCCACCCTCCTGGAGCGCCTCTCCACGGCTGCCCGTGACCGGCAACTCGCGGCCCCGACTTTGGCGGCTTACCGGCGGACGTGGCTCAAGCTGGTAGCTTGGACCACGGCGTCAGGTTTCGATCTCGCCTCCCTCCCGCGTGAGGAGGCGCGCGGTTACTACGAAGACCTGACGGGCAATCGCTCCGCCTCCCCGCAGCCTGGCCACCACCGCCCGTTACACCCACATCGACCGCGAGCGCCTCCGGGGGGTGGTCGCGGATCTTGCCCTGCCATGATTTCAGCCGGTCCCAGAACCAAACGGAAATCCGCCGGCCAGGCGGCCGTCAACGGCCATGCTGTCCGCGCCGTGGTGCAGATTTTGTTCGCGACGGGAAAGGCCTACTCCATTGAGACACTGCGCGAAAAGTTGCGGGAATTTTTCGTGGGGGAAGGGGATTCCGAAAAGCGGGCCGTGGCCGCCCTTTCCACCGTGCAGCTCATCACTGCTCTCCTGGAAGCCAGTCCTGCCCTGGAAACCCTCGGCCTGCAAATCCGCCTGACCAATGGCACCGCTCAAATGTTCACCGGGCGCATTCAAAATGAAATATTGTCCGCGTTCATCGCCGAACGCGTCCCATCCTCCAGCGGGGCAGGGGAGTTGACCCAGGCCGCCTTGGAAGTCCTTTCCTGCATCGCCTTCAAACAACCGATCAGTCAGGGAGAAATCGACCAAATCTTCGGCGATACGGACAAGCGCCATCTTGTTTCGGTCCTCCGGAAGTTGGGGCTGGTCGAGGAGTTCACGGGGCCAGACGGAAGGCTGAGGTTCGCGACTACGGGAAAATTCTTGACCCGCTTCGACTTGGTGGCATTGGATCTACTGCATGTGATCGAATTCTTCCCGATGACCCCCACAAAGTCAGCAGGATGAGGGCGTCAAACATTGCTCCAATGCCGGTGCATCCAGGACTTCCGCCGTGGGACCGAACATGACCAGCCGCCCGGCGCATAGAAGGGCGAGGCGACCGCAGAGGCGGCTGGCTTGAGGAAGATTGTGGGTAACGAGGACGATGGGCTGACGGGACTGGAGCTCGAGGACGAGGTCCTCAATGGCGGCGGTGGACCGGTTGTCGAGGGCGCTGGTGGGTTCGTCCATCAGGAGCACGTCAGGCTGGCAGGCGAGGGTGCGGGCAAGGCAGAGGCGCTGCTGTTGGCCGATGGAAAGGTTCAAAGCCGAGCCCTTCAATCGGTCCTTCACCTCGTCCCAAAGCGCGGCTTCACGTAGGGCGCGTTCGGCTGCGTCGTGCAACTCCCGTCGCGGGAGAATACCCAATCGTTTCACTCCGAAAAGCACATTTGCCAGGATGCTGGCAGGAAAAATGACGGGTTGCTGGAACAACATGCCGATCCGGGCGCGGAGGGCATTGGGATCGACCGCGGGTGCGTAAATCGGGGAAGCTTTAAACTTCACTTCACCTGTGATACTCAGGCCGGGCGTGAGTTCCAGCAGGCGGTTCAGCGATTTCAGCAAGGTGCTTTTCCCGGCTCCGGATGGCCCTATGAAACCGAAAACTCCTCCGGCAGGAATGTCGAGATTCACCGACTGCAGCAAGGGCAGCACGCCCGAGGTAACGGTAAGGCCGCGGATTTGAAACAAGGAGGGATCAGTCATGGTGCGCCGGTTGTTTGAGTTTCAGCCGGGCAGGCAAGGCCGCTAGGCTCAGGAGGAAAACAAGCATCAACAATGTAAGGGCGGTACCCCAAAGTTTGGAACCGACTGCGGGGTCAAACGAATCCTGTGCCAGAATAAAAATATGATAAGGCAGCGACAGGACCGGACTTTCCTTAATCCCGGAAGGCATAGTGGCTCCGGCGAAGATGGTAGCCGTGAACATGATGGGAGCGGTTTCCCCTGCCGCCCGCGCCAGACCGAGCAGCGATCCGGTGACCAGTCCGCCCACGCTTTGCGGCAGGATGACGGCGCGGATGATTTGGGATTCCCGCAGTCCCAGCGCCGCCGCCGCCTCACCAAATTTCCGCGGGATGGCGGAAATACGCTCCATGAGGGCGATGGTAACGGTAGGCAAAATCATAAAACCCAGCAGGATGCCGCCCGTCAGCCAGCTTTTTCCCCAGCCTAGAAATTGCACAAACACGATCATCCCGAAAATACCGAAAAGGATGGAAGGCACGCCGTTCAGAATATACAGCAGCAGCGCCAGGGTGCCGCGCCGCTTTGGGGGAAGATAGACGCCATGCAGCAGCGCCAAGGAAAGTGCCACCGGAGCGCTGACGCAAAAGGCGGTCACCAACAAAATCCCAGTGCCCAGCAGATTATAAAAAATGCCACCGTCCGCGCCAACCAGCAGGATTTGCTCGGTGAAGAAACGCCAATTGATCGCGGGCCAGCCGCGCTTGACGATGGCCCATACGATGAGGCCGAGCACTGCGCAGGCGGCGGCGGCGCACAGGCCAGTAGCGAGCCGGAAAAAATGATGAATGAACTTACGTCTCATGCGGAGATCGTTGAAGTCTGACCCCGATGGCGGTGATGAACGTGACCAGCGCCAGCAGCACTAAACCCAGCGCCACCATCGCCGCCCAATGAAGGGGATCGCCATAAGCGATGTTGGTTTCGGAGCTACCCAGCTTGGTCGAAAGAGTTTGTCCGGCTTCCAGCAGCGGTTTTGCCGAAAACAGTTTGTCCGGCCATTGATTGTCCTGCCGTCCTACGACCAGGAAGACCGCGATCATTTCCCCGCAGGCCCGTCCCACCGCCAGCAAAATTGCCGCAACCAAGCCTGGCAGCGCCTGCCGCAGCGACACATGGAGCACGGTCTCCGTGGAATTCAGACCCAGCGCCCGCGCCGCAAGCCGCTGGGAAGCAGGCACGGTCCGCAGCGCGTCGTCGCTCAGTGTCATGATGGTGGGCAAAATCATGACGCCCAGTAAAATCCCTCCGGTGAGCAAAGTATCGCCGCTGAGCGGCTCGAAGCGCTCCATGGCTTCATACACCCAGTCCCGCAGTAATAAAATCCCCAGCAATCCATAAACCACCGAGGGAATGCCGGCCAGCAGTTCGATGGCGACTTTCACGATAAGCCTCAGCCTCGTAGAAAGAAACTCCGCTGTGAAGATCGCCGCACCAATGCCCAGCGGAGCCGCCAATCCCAGCGCCACCAAGGCTACCGCCACGGTGCCGTGAAGCATGGGTGCAAGGCCGAATTCCTCCTGACGGTAGAACCACCTTTTTCCCGTCAGGAAACCCCAGCCTTCCTGACGCCAAACCGGAAGGCTTTGCCGGATAAAAAGGACCAGCAGCGCCGCCAGCGCCAGTAGGGCAAAGACAGAAAAAGTTCCGCTCACCCACTTCGTCAAGCTCCATCGGCGGCGACCGGTCATGGTCTGGTTTCAGGCGCTTTCAATTCCGCCAGGGGAAGATATCCGTGTTTTTTCACAAGTTGCTGTCCGCGCTCGCTGAGCAGAAAATCGATCAGGACTTTGCTTTCGCCGGATGGCTCACCATTGGTCAGCACGAAGAGCGGCCGACTCAGCGGATAGATGCGTGAGGCGATGTTTGCGGTGACAGGAGCGATCTCTTTTCCGTCCACTTTCAGGCTCAGCGCAAAGACAGTTTTGCCATCCGCCCAGGATGAGGATAGCTGCGAAAGCGCCCCTTTGGTGGAAGCCACCTTGTTGCGCGTCTCCTCATTGCCGCCTACTTCCGGAAAGCTAACCTGTGGTGCCTTTTTTGGATCGCCATACAGCCAATGAACAAAGACTTCCCAAGTGCCACGACCTGGCTCTTTGTTGAAAAAAACGATGCGGCGGTCCGGTCCGCCCACCTCCTTCCAGTTTTTGATACGTCCCTCATAAATGTCAGCAACCTGCTCCTTGGTGACGGTCTTTACCCCACCTTCCCACACATCCTTTGAAACGATCAGTGCCACCGCATCCTCGCCGATTTGAATTTCCTTGTATTGGCACTTTGGAAATTTTTCACGGTCCGTCTGACTGACGTGTTTGGAAATCATGCCCACCTGCACCAGCCCCTCCCCCAGCATGGAAATCCCTCCCGAGCTGCCTCCTTGGGTGTCGATTTGAATATCCATCTTTTTCTCCGCCCGCAGGACTTCCGCCGCCTCCGCTACCGGCAGATTCACGGTGGTGGAGCCATTGATTTTTAACGTTTCCGCCGCAGCGGAAAGGCTTAGCAAGGTGGGAAAAAGAATGGCGAGCTTCATGAGGAAAGAAATTGACACAGAACGGAGGGGGAAAGCATTTCGCAAAACGTGAGATCGGATCCGGCGTAATCTGCTTGCGGCTACTGCCAAGGACACTATTTTTCGCGCCACCCGCTATTTACCAGATGCCGTCCATAGCGTCCAAACCGCTGTTGCCGGCTGGCCCCAAACACTGGAGACTCACCTGCCTCTGCGTTGGCTTCGCCATGTAATAAAGTCAGCGTCTTCCAGCGCTTAGGAGCCTGTTGAAAAATCCTGGTCCGGCAAATTTTTCCTGGAGGTCCGTGTAAAACCTGGCAGGATCACGGGCATGGGAAAATTCCGCCGCCAGGACCAGCAGATCCAACAGGGAGAATTGTGGGTACCCACTGCCAAGCTCACCCGGGGGCCGAAGGACCATTTTTATGCCCGGCTGCAAAAGGTGCTGGAGGGGATGGATTTCACCGGTCAGATCCACCGGATCTGCGAACCCTACTACAAGGCCGGAGGCCGCTGCACGGGCCGCCCGCCGATTGATCCCGCCGTCTTTTTCAAGATGATGATGGTGGGTTTTCTGGAAGGTCTCCCCAGCGACCGCGGCATCGCCGCCCGCTTTTCGGACAGCCTGACGCTGCGGCGGTTTCTGGGCTACAGTCTGACGGAGGAAACTCCCGACCACTCCAGTTTCACGGTCTTCCGGCAGCGTCTGCCGCAGGAGGCATTCACCGCCGCGCATGAAGTCGTGCTCGACGGCCTGCGCGCCCATGGCCTGCTCAAAGGACGGCATTTGGGGATCGACAGCAGTGACATGGAAGCCAATGCCAGCCTGAGCGGGCTGGTGCGGCGCAACACCGCGGAGAGCTACCGCGATTACGTCAGGGAACTGGCCCGGGCCGCCGGGGTGGACCCTGATGACCCTGCTGCGGTGGCCCGGTTTGACCGCCGCCGGGAGGGCCGCAAAACCTCCAATGCCGAGTGGCACAACCCTTCTGATCCTGACGCCAAAGTCGGCCGCACCAAGCATGGAGCCTGCGACATGCTGCATAAACCGGAGCACATCGTGGATCTGGACAGCGGGGCCATCATCGCCGCCGAAGTCCGTCCGGGCGATGCGGGCGACAGTGAGGACCTCTCCACGCGTGTCATCGAAGCCGCGGAACTGGTGGAGGATCTGCACGGCCAGCCATCGCAGGAAGGCCGCTCCCGCGTCAAAACCGTCACCACCGACAAAGGCTTTCACGATCCTGCGGAGCTGGCCATCATCCAGCATGAGCTTGGCGTGCGCACCATCATCGGCGATGCCCATGCCCTGCGCCGCAACCTTGACAGACTGGCCCCGGAAGCCCGTGCTGCCGTGGTCAAAGCCGCCCGCGCCGTGGCCAGCCGGAGCGGCAAGGCCCTGCTCAAAAAGAGAGGGGAAAAGATCGAACGCAGCTTCGCCCATGTCCTTGATAGCGGCGGTCAGCGGCGCACCACCCTGCGGGGACTGGCCAACATCAACAAACGTTATCTGTGTGCCATCATCGGATTCAACCTTGGGCTCATCCTGCGGAAATTGACCGGAGTGGGCACCCCGCGGCAGGCCGCCGCCGCCAAAGCGGCCTTTTTGGCTGTCATCCGTTGGCTGCGGGAGTGCCTGGACGGGTATTTCCGCCCCGCCGCCTCTCCTCACAGCTCTTGGCAGGAAAATCCCGTCCCCGCGCCGCCTCACACCAGGTATTTTCCAATCTTCACACCGGCTGGCGGAAATGCGGCTTTTTCAACAGGCTCCTAAGGAGCTGAGGCTTCACCGAAGAGTCCGTAATTTGCCAAGTCTGACCTTAGAAAGCGTCGGCCAGATGAATTCAGAATCGAATCCGCTCGATCTCTTCCAAGGTGATATTGTCCGCCGTGCGGTCGTAGAGCTTTGTGGTCCTCGGCGATTCGTGCGCCGCGATGTGAGCGGCGGTTTCCAACGCTCCGCCGTTCTCCAGATAGACGGTTATCCCGGTCGCCCGGAAGCTGTGATTGCAAATGTGCCCCACCAACCCTGCGTTTTTCGCCCGGCGTTGCACGATCCGGAACGCATCGACCCGCGACAGCCCTTTCTCTGTGAGCTGTATGGTGCGGCCACGCGTCGAGCGGAATAGGGGAGTTTTCGGCTGTGGCCTTAGCTCTGCCGCTTCAAGGTAGGCATCCAAATATTCCTCTGCTTTGTGATGGCAGGGGACTTCGTGAAATTTCCCGCCCTTCTCATGAAGGCGGATCCACGACCGTTTCCCCTGCGGATAGTAGTCCTGCACCAGCATTCCCACGACAGCCGAGACGCGGGCAAAGCTATAGAGCATGGTCGCAATCAGCGCCCGGTCACGCAGTCCCACCACGGAATCCACCCCAATCGATTCAATCAACTGCCGCGCCTCTTCCGCTGTCATCACTGGAGTCTTGCCCTTTTTGACGACATGCTTCGGCCCCCGGACTGAGGAAGCGGGATTGAACGGCACAATCTGACCGGTCACCATCCAGTCAAAGAACATCTTGATGGCCGCCAAGTGTTGCTTCACGGATGGATCTGCGAGGCCCACGGTGAACCCCTCAATGTAGCTGGCGACGTGGATGGGGCGGATGTCTTCCAGCTCCAAATGCCGTTCGTCCGCCCACTTCAAGAATCGTGAAATTGCCCGAAAATAGGCCTCCCGCGTGTTCTTGTTCCGGATCGTGGCGACGAAAAATTCCAAGAACCGCTCCTGTGCGGCCGCGCCGGCACGGACAATCAGTGAAGGCCATTTGCCTTCGGCCAGCGCCAGCCCACCTGCAGCGGCCGTCGGCCGCAAGATGACCGGCAATTCTCTTATGGAGTCGCTCATCTTAGCTTTCCTCCACACGTTCAAAAATCGCCGCATCCAAGCTGATTCCCGCCGGATCCAGTTCGATCCGGACGACGCCGGAATGGGTGATCCGATGAGGAATCTCCGTTCCGAGCACAGCAAAATCTGCCCAAAGGATGGTGGATTCAGGGGTCTGACGGATGGCGTGTTGGAACAGGTCGATGATGGCGAGTTGGTCCAGTTGGTAAAATTCTTCAACGTAGCGGATGGCTTCTTTTGTGATGGTCACTTCCCGGGGCAAGTCCGTCGTCTGCTCAGCCTCCCAGCGCTGGCGCAGCTCAGTCCACTCGGGAGAATCCTCCCCGCGCTCCTGATGATCCCACGGATCAAAGCGCAGCCCATCGGTCGCCAGCAGCCATTGCCAGCGGGCTTCCACCAAATGAGGTTGGTCCTTGGCGCAGGAAATCATCCCGGCGGCCGTGTCCGCATTGCCGATTCCGCATTCGTATTTCAGCCGGTCGCACCAGTCGTGCTGGTAGGCCTCGCGCATGACGGCACGGCCAAGGGTGGCCAGTTCAGCATCGAGTCCGGAGGCGAGAGCGTCCCGTTGCCAGTCGTCCCACGGAAAAGCTCCGGGCAAACATCCCGTAATGCGGTTGTCGAGATCAGTCTTGGATGTCGGAGTGATTTCGGGCGATGGGTTCGTCATGGCGTGGGTCTCCTTGGATTTGGCTTTTTTCACCGTAGCACACCCCTTTTCTTTGCGCAACATAAAGGACGTTATGTTGCTCGAATTAGCCTTCGTATGGCGGTAGCGCCCTTTGGAGTAGGCGCGGGAGAACGCCAGTGACGGAACATTTACAAACTCATGACGATAGAATGATTGCGCCCAGGGTGGGATGTCTGGATAGTAAGCCACACCAACTTATGAATTCCCCCCTCCTCCCTTTGCTCTCAATCCTGGCGGTGATTGCAGCCGCTCCGCTCCAAGCGGCAAGCGTTTTCGTCCCGCCTTTGCAGACCGGCGGCCTGCCTTCGGCAAATGGGCTGGAAATCCATTCGAGCACGGATCATTCAGTGGACCTGAGCAACAAGTCCAGCCTCACGTCGGGACAAAATATCTTGGTCACGCTCGCTGCCTCGGAGGCTCCGATTTACTATTCCTCCTTTCAGCCGACGGGAGGGGCGTTTTCCTACCAAGTGACGGAGACGCTTTCGCTCATCATCGGCGGACAGACATTCTCCTCCTCCGTGGTCATTTCGATGTTCGCGGCCGATGTGACTCCCGCGCCGGGAACCTCGCATGTGGTTGGTTATCAGATTGGGGATTTCTTCGATGTGGTTGCCGTGTCCGTGCCTTGGAACACTGATTTAAGCGCGGTTACGGTCCGGCTTTCGCAGGATGGCATCATTTCCGGCGGCTTTTTCGCCGGGAGTAATTCCGTAGGGGTGGATGGGTTGATTGCCGGCGGCACGCGGCTGCAAAATCTCGCTTTGCAACTGACATCGGTTCCGGAACCAACGGCGCTGCTCTACGTTTTCATTGGTAGCCTATGCGTCGTATGGAGGAGAAAAAGAAATTGAGGATCTCCTGGGTCTGGTCAGGAGCCGACCTTAAAAAGGGGATTGCAATTTCCAAAGGAAACGAGACCTGTTCCAGTCTATGCAAATTTTAAGCGAAAGCCTTTAGTGGCCCCGCTTCTCTCGCGAAGCGCGGCTCCCAGCCTCCTTTCTCTTTTTTCCGGCAATGTTCCTAAAGTTCAAAAAACACATCATGGTCCTTGCCGTTCTGGCGGTGGCCCTGGTGCAGGTTTTTGGAATGCGGGCCGGGTATGTCTGCGGATGCACCGGGCAGAAATCGAACGTGGCAGAGTGTAAGACGGTCTCTGAAACGGCGTCCTGCCACTCCGATGAGGCCGAAAGTGAAGGGACGGAAACCGCAGCCGCTCAATTGGATTGCGGCAGTGAGTCCGGCCACGGCCTGCCTCAGGACAAAAAGGACCATCAGCACAAGGAAGTCCGCGAAAGTCTGGTGGTCACCGGTTTGCCCCCGGTTTTGGCCCCACCGATGGCCGTTTTCTTTGATCTTCCTCCGGCGCTCCAATTGCCGGACTTTACGGTGCTGATGGCGTCGTATTCGGAAATTGAGCGCCCGGAACCTCCCGAGTATGGGAGCCCGCCGATGCCCCAGATGGTGGCACGGACGATAGTGATGCTGGTTTGAGTGGATGGGACTGAGGTTCTTCCCCCGATGGGGAGAAGATGCTGTCCCCGATGACGAATTTTCACGGCTTTGCCGTGCCGTCATTCCACCAAAACCAAACCACTTTCATGCTCCGATCTCTTATTGTTTTCGCCTTTTTAGGCACCTCCGCGACTGGCTTTGCCGCGCGGTTCACTCTTGAATCTGCGGGTTCCTACGCCTTGGCCCATAACCCTGATCTGGCGGCGGCCCGGTTCAGCATTGAGGAGGCCCGCGCCCGCCTGCTCGGCTCCGGACGGCTCTCCAACCCCGAGTTGGAATCCGATTTGAAGCCCAACGTGCGGGGCCGGGAATTCTCTTTCGGCGTGGGCTTTGTGCAGCGGTTTCCGCTGACCAATCGACTGAGGTTGGAGAAAGCCGTTTCGCAGGCGGAACTGGCAACGGCGGAGGCGGAAGTCCGGGCGGCTGAAATAAAGCTGGTCTCCGCAGTGCGCACCGTTGCGGTGAAAATTTTGAGCTTGGATGGCAGCAAAGCGCTGAAGGAAAAGCAAATCGCCAACAGCAAGGAGCTGGCGACGACATCGGTAAAGCTCGCTGCGGAAGGGGAGGGATCAGGATTGGAAGCGACTCAATTCGAACTCGAAGCCCAACAACTTTCCCTCGATCTGCTGCAACTGGATAGCGACCGCGCCAGCCTGACGGGTGAGGCAAGGCCTCTGTTGGGGGTTCCGACCTCCGAAACCGTGGAATTCACGGGGAGCTTGCCTGAGGTCTCCGTGCCGGGGGCGGCCAGTCCCGATGTGACTGCCCGCGCGGACTACCAAGCGGCACAGTCCCGGATCGAGGCGGCCCGGCAAAGCATCGCCTTGGCGAAAGCCAACAAATGGGCGGACGCGGGGGTGGGCCTCAGTGCCGAAGTGGACCGCTCGGAAGACGCTCCCGATGGGTTGGAAACGGATGGCCTCATCGGTATTAAGTTCTCCTTGCCGTTGCCGTTTTGGAATAGGAACGAAGGCAAAATCAAAGAGGCGGAAGCCGCCACCGCGCGGGCTGAAAAAGAGGCGGAAGCGCTCGTAGCCGGAGTGCGGGCGGAAGCCATGGCCGCCCTCGGCGAAATGAAGGCTGCCCGCCGTATTCTGGATCAAACCTCTGACGTGCTGCTCCCGAAGGCCCTGCAAATTGAGGAGAAAATCCTGCTCTTCTACAAACAGGGACAACCGGGGGTGCTCCTGACGGACCTACTCCGCTCCCGCGAAAAACGACTCGCCATGCAGCAGGCAAAAGTGGACGCCCTGCGTTCCTATCACCTTGCCCGCATCCGCTTCAATGCCGCCATGGGCCGCTAAAAACCTACCACCTTCACTTTTAAATATCATGAATCGAATCATTTTTTGCCTATCCTCCCTCGCGCTCCTCGTGACTGCCCAGGGAGCTGACCCCCAGCGCACCGCCAATACGGTGGTGCTGGACGAAACCGGAGTTAAAAACCTGCGGATCGAAACCATCGACGTCGAGGAAACGGATTTTGAGGAATCCATTTTTTCACTCGGCCGCGTGGAAGCCATTCCCTCCAAGCGAAGCGGCGTCAGCAGCCGCATCTCTGGGCGAATCGTGGAATTGATGGTCGCCCCCGGCGATGCAGTTGAAGCGGGCCAAGCCGTCGCCCGCCTCGAAAGCCGCCAGCCTGGTGATCCGCCTCCCACCATTACCCTCAAAGCTTCCGGGAGCGGCTTGGTGACCAAGGGCGAAGTCGCCCTCGGCCAACCTTTGGAGCCGGAAACGACGCTGCTGGAAATCACGGATCTTAGCGAAGTCTATGCTATCGCCCGCGTGCCGGAGCAGCAGGCGGCCATGATGAAAACCGGCACGATGGCGCACATCAAAGTGGCTTCCCTGCCGGATGAAAAATTTGACGGGGAATTGCTGCGGTTCGGCACTGAGGCGGACCGGGAAAGCGGCACCATTGACGCCATCTTCAAGCTGCCAAATCCCAACCTGACGATTCGTCCGGGTATGAGGGCGGAATTTTCCATCGTGCTCAGCAAACGGGAAGGGGTGATGAGCGTGCCCCGCTCCGCGATGCAGGGAGAAGCCGCATCACGGTTTGTGTATGTGAAAGACTTCGATCTGAAAAACGCCTTCGTAAAAACTATGGTCGAAGTGGGTCAAGTGAATGACCGGTATGCCGAAATAACCAACGGTCTGCTGCCGGGGGATTCCGTGGTGACGCGGGGAGGTTATTCGCTCGCCTTTGCCGGCGGGGGCAGTGTCTCGCTGAAGGCGGCGCTTGATGCCGCGCACGGGCATGAGCACGCGGCGGATGGCTCGGAATTGACGGCTGATGCGAAGAAAGCCCAAGCAGGCGGCAAAGAGGGGGACGCGCACGGACACGAGGAAGGTGAAGGAGATGGGAACACCTGGAAAATTGTCAGCGGGGTGCTCGGAGCGTTGCTGGTGGTCTCTCTGCTGCGGGGCCGGAAGTCCAAAGACAATGAGGACGAGGATGAGACTACTTCTCCGAAAAACTCAAACAAGGAGGCCGTGTAACCCATGCTGAACAAACTGATTAAATGGTCGCTCGCCAACCGGGCGCTCGTCGTCGGGGTTTCCATCCTGCTGATGGTGATGGGATTTCAGGCGGTGAAGGAATTGCCGGTGGAAGTGCTGCCGGACTTGACCAAGCCGACGGTCATTATTCTGACGGAGGCCCCCGGACTCGCTCCGGAGGAAGTGGAATCCCGCGTGACCCAGCCTATCGAAAGTGCCCTGATGGGTGTGGGTGGCCTCACCCGGATGCGGTCGAATTCCGATGTCGCGCTCTCGCTCGTATTTGCGGAATTTTCCTGGGGCACGGACATTTACAAAGCCCGCACCCTGGTGCAGGAGCGCCTGCAAGGAGTGAGGGCGCAACTTCCGGAAGATGCCCAGCCATTCATGACGCCGGTGGCCTCCCTCATGGGGGAAATCCTTCTCGTGGGGATTCATAGCAAAGATGGTAAAATTCCCCCGCGTGAGATCCGCTCGATTGCCGATTGGACGGTGCGCCGCCGCCTGCAGAGCATCTCGGGAATTGCCGAAATCCTCAACATGGGAGGAGGAGTCAAACAAATCGAAATCCAGCCGGATCCCTATCGGATGCAGGCCAATGGCGTTTCTTTTGAGGAGCTGGAAAAGGCTGCGCAGGAATCAGCCAGCACCACCACCGGCGGATTCATCAATACCGGTTCGACGGAAATCATGGTGAGAAATCTATCCATGACGGTTCAGTTGGGGGACATTGCCGATACGGTCATTAAAACCGTGAACGACCGCCCCATCGCCATCAGTGATGTGGCAAAAGTGGAGTGGGGTGTCGAAGCGATGCGCGGTGATGCCAGCGTGAACGGCACGCCGGGGGTCATCATGTCCATCACCAAGGCACCGGGGTTTGATACTTCGAAGATGACCGATGAAATCAAAGCCGCCTTAGATGACCTCAAGGCGACACTCCCGGAGGGAGTGGAAACGGTGCTGCTCTTCCAACAAAAAGATTTCATCGACCACGCCATCGACAATCTCAAGGAAGCCATCCGCGACGGGGCGATCATGGTGACCATTGTTATCTTCATCTTCCTGCTGAATTTCCGGACCACGTTCATCACGCTGATGGCGATGCCACTGAGCTTCGCAATGACGCTGCTGACGTTCAAATGGTTCGGCATTTCGGTGAACTCGATGACCCTCGGCGGCCTTGCTGTAGCCATTGGTATGGTGGTGGACGATGCCATCGTGGATGTGGAAAACGTTTATCGGCGTCTGCGAGAAAACGCGTCATTGCCCAAGCCTCATCCGAAACTGGAAGTGATTGCCCGCGCCTCCGGAGAGGTGCGGAATTCCATTCTCTACGCGACCCTGCTTATCATTCTGGTCTTCCTGCCGCTGCTCGGCCTGAGCGGCGTGGAAGGCAAGCTCTTCGCTCCTATCGCTATTGCGACGATCATTTCCATGATCGCGTCCTTCATCGTTTCCCTCGCCGCGATTCCGGTGCTCTGCTCGTTCCTGCTCAATCCAAAACACGGCAAGGAGCATAAGGACGGCTTCATCACGCGGGGCATGAAATGGTTTCTGGAGCATGTCATGCTGCGCTTCGGGCTGAATCATCCGGGGCTGTTGTTCGTCATCGTCGCGGGGATCGTGGTCGCCGCCTTCAGCCTTTATCCAAAGATGGGCAAGGACTTCCTGCCCGCATTCAAGGAGGAAACGGCCCTGATTTCCACCACCTCCGCCCCAGGCACGTCACTGGAAGAAATGAATAAAATCTGTGATGTCGTGGAGCAGTTGATCCTTTCCATTCCGGAGGTCAAGCAAGTCGGCCGCCGCCTCGGCCGCGCCGAACGCGGCGACCATGTGGTGCCCGTTTCCACGGCGGAATTCGACGTGGATTTCCGCAGTGAGGACGCACCGGACGCCAGCAAACACCGTGGCCGCAAAGAAATCCTCGAAGACATCCGGGCCAAAATCAAAACCGTGCCGGGCACCTTCAGCGTGCTCACCGGTCCGCTGGCCGACCGCATCGGGCACATGCTGAGCGGGGTTTCCGCTCCCGTTGCCGTGAAAATATTTGGACCGGATCTGGACAAGCTGCGGCAAATCGGGACGGAAGTGCAGGCCGTGGCCAAAACGATTCCCGGTTTTGAAGACGCCAAACTGGATCAACAATCCTCCATTCCCCAGCTCCGCATCGAGGCGGACCGGAGCCGCGCCAAAGCCTACGGCATCTCCCCCGGACACCTCAATGAACAACTCTCCGATCTGATCGGAGGGAAGGAGGTCGCGGAATTGCGCGAAGGCCAGCGCACCGTCAACCTTGTGACCCGCCTGCCTGTCGAGTGGCGGGATTCACCGGACAAGATCGCTGCGCTGCCCATTGAAAACGGAGAGGGCCAACGCGTCTTTGTTTCCCAGGTCGCCGACGTGCGGGAGGCGAAAGGCCCCAACGTCATCAACCGGGAGAACAACCAGCGCCGTTTTGCGGTCGCCATCAAGCCCACCAACCGGGACGTGGGGGCCAGCGTGAAAGTGCTCCAGGAAAAAGTGGCCGAAAAAGTCAAACTTCCGGAAGGCTACTTCATCAGCTATGAAGGCGAGTTCCAAGCCCAGAAGGAAGCGTCCGAACGGATCGCCATACTCAGCGGCGTGGTTTTCATCATCATCGCCTTCCTGTTGTATGGGTATTTCCGCTCTCCGTTTTTCGCGGTGCAGGTGCTCTGCGATATTCCGCTCGCCCTCGTGGGCGGTCTGGTGCTGACCTACTTCAAGCTGAATAACATCAGCATCGCCACACTGGTCGGCTTCATTGCCGTGGCCGGGGTGGCCGCGCGGAACAGCATCATGCTCATCAGCCACTATCTGCACCTGATGCAGCATGAAAATGAGAGCTTCACCAAGAAGATGGTCATCCGCGGCACCAAAGAACGGTTGGTGCCAGTGCTCATGACCGCGCTGTCCGCCGGGATCGGCCTCATCCCGCTCGTGCTGGCTGCCGATCAGCCCGGCAAGGAAATCCTGCATCCCGTGGCCGTCGTCATTGTCGGCGGACTCATCACCAGCACCCTGTTGGGTCTTTGCGTCACTCCCACCGTATTCTACACCCTGGGACAGAAAGCCGCCGCCAGTTCCATCGAACTCGAATCCCCGGCATCACATTGACCGAATTTCCGCAGGGGCGGCGGCGTCATAGTCTCCGCCCGTGCGGCGTATCAAAACAACCCGAAACCAAACAAACACACCACATGAAACTGAAATCAATCCTCACCACCGCCGTGCTCGCACTCGGCCTCGCCTTCAACGCCGGCGCTGAAGACAAACATGAACACGCCGCCAAAGCCGGTCCTACCGGGGGCAAGCTCATCACCGAAGTGGAACCACACGTCGAATTCCTCGTCACCAAAGACAAGAAAGTCGAAATCCGTTTCGTGGATGACGATAACAAAGTCGTCGCTCCCGGCGAGCAGGTCATCACTGTCACCCTCGGCGAGCGGAGCAAACCAACCAAACTGGCGTTCACCAAGGAAGGAGACAAACTGGTCTCCGACAAGGTGGTGCCCGAAGGCAATGACTACCCGACCGTCGTCCAAATCAAAACCGACGCCAAAGCCAAGCCGATTAACGCCCGCTTCAATCTCAACATGACCAAGTGCCCGACCTGCTCCAATGCAGAATACGCCTGCACCTGCGACCATGGCGATGAGAAGGAAGGTGCTCACAAAGAAGGCGATGGCCACGACCACGAAAAAGACGCCAAGAAAGGCAAGAAGTAACCCTTCGCGGCAAACCCTGATCGTTGATTCCAACCGTCCCCGCTCCGCATGAACTTTTCTGCGGCGCGGGGACAATTGTTTGGAAACAAAAGTGTTTCAGCGATGTAAATCGCTGCTGCCGCCTTCAGGGCCACCAACTGCGATTTCCAAATTCATCCATCCAAACAAGCAACCCAGAGCGGCATCTCTGCCGCCAGTCCGAAGGAGAACCTCTGACTTCAGTGGAAGCCACCACACTGATGCAGGGTTAGCGGATGGATGGTGTCATCCAGCACCAGCCATTCATTCTGATTCAGAAAACAACTGCAACCTTGAAAACAAGAACCCCACCGGAGCTCAACTTCCGGTGGGGTTATTCTGTCAGCCAAATTTGGTTCCATCTCCTTCACTCAGCGCCCGTGGTGACCGCCGCCGTGGCTGCTGTGTCCACCTCCGTGGCTGCCGTGCCCACTGGAATGGCCTCCGCCATGACCGCTGCTGTGATGGCCCCCGCCGTGGCCGCTAGAGTGGCCGCCTCCATGACCGCCGGAAGGCCGCCCACCGTGATAATGGGATCCTCCATGGCCGCCCGAATGACCGCCCCGGGGGGCGTAATAATTTCCGCCATGCCCACCGCGGTGGCTTCCGCCATGGCCGCTGGAATAGTGACCGCCATGACCATGGCGTGAACCATGCCCGGAGGAATGGCGCTCGCCTGCCTCGACAGCAGTAGGTGTCAGAACGGCGAAAGCGGACACTGCCGCGAACAAGGTAATCAGGAATTTCATGATAGGGAGTCGGGTTGGATTTGGATTTGTTGGCGGATGCTCCGCACATTTCATCAGACTGGCCGAAAGTTTTTGTATTCGGGTGGAACCCAATTTTTTTGATTCCATTCATCGACTCTTCCCTTTTCAACCCAACCAACACCGGCGGAGTTCCCCTTTTATAAACCCATGAAAACCACGCTACTCTTCACCCTCACAGCCCAAGCGGAAATCGGCGCATGTTATGCCGCCTACGCTGTGCTGCGGATGGGGGGCACCCCGCCTGGCTGCTGGCAGCCGTGCTGTTGATCGGTTTGTTCGCTTGGTTGCGGACTTTGCATCCCGTGGAAGGGGCCGGGTTTACGCAGCCTATGGCGGTGTTTACATCACGGCTTCCGTATTTTGTATGTGGCTCGTCGAAGAGTTGGTGCCCGACCGCTGGGACATCGCCGGAGCGATTCTGTCCCTCGGAGGAGCTGGCGTCATTATCTCCGCCCCACGCTCTTGAGCGGTGGATTCCCGCCTCGGGGGCGAGCGCAAACTCCAGAACGAAAGCCATTGACAAAAATGGTAATACCCTGCCTTATTGAGCACTGTGAGAATTCTCTCCGCCATCGTGCTGCTGTTTTGGGCCGTCTGTTATGGACGATGCCTTGCGGAGCAGTATGGAGTGCACGAGACCACAGTTCTGGAGCAAACGTGGGGCGCACCTGAGTGCTGCCACCGGGAAAAACCGGACGTTCCATCCCCAGCGTCTTGCGACGTCTGCGTATTCATAACATCCGGGAGCACTTTGCCGGGCGGCCAGTTGCTTTTGGATGTCCCGGTTTTCTCTTGTCTCCCAGTTCCCGAGAGTGACTGGTTCACCGCCAGCACCGTGGTAATGCTTGAGCCAACTCCGATACTGGAAAATACCAATACCGGACCGCCTAAAGTTCTGCGGTTGTGTGAATGGATGGCCAGCACGGCAGCGCCCGTGCGTGGACCGAATCTGTGCGCCTGATCTATCTGACCTCCGTGCCGATGGCGCGGTGAGGCTGGTTAGGTTCCCCTCAAGCTCACGCTGGTGCTTTGCCGTGCCCTTCAGCGGGAGCTTTCTGCCCCGGCGCGGTGTCGTTTCCATTCGCAGTATGCGCACCCATTTATTCATCTTTTCAATCCCTTTCCTCTTTCCTGCGCTGCTGCAGGCGGAGGAGAAATCTCCTCCCGTCACGATTAATAGGCTGGTGGATCAAACTCTTGCCGAAAACCCGGAGATTCAGTTCTACGAGGCGGAAATCCTCGCGGCCAAAGCTGGTCGGAAACAAGCCGCCCGGTGGTCCAATCCGGAGTTGAGCTTGGATGCGGGCCGCAAGTCGGTGCGGGGCGGAGATGCCTCCGCATCAGGCTTGGCATGGGCGGCTTCCCTGGCGCAACCCATCGAATGGCCGGGGCGTCTCGCTCTGCGGAAAGCCATCGCCAACAGCGACGTTATGCTGGCCGAACTGGGACTGGCGCGCTTCAAACAGGCAGTCGCGGCGAAGGTGCGGACGCTGGCCTATTCCCTGGCGATGCAGCAGGAACGCACGGCGGCAGCGCAGGAAGTCCAGGACCGGCTGGTGGCTTTGCGCGACGTCATTGTTCAGCGTGATCCCGCCGGGGTAACGCCCCTGCTGGAGGCCAAGGTAATTGAAGCCACTGCCATCGTTGTGCAAAAGCAGGCGGGGGATGCCGCTATCGAAATGCAAAAGGCCCTGCTGGAGCTGAACCAACTCCGGGGCCGTCGAGCCATTGAGCCTTTGGTGGTGCAGCGAACGGAATTTACGTTTCCCTCCTATCCGGGCATTCCTCAATTGCTCGCGCAAAC
>CAIZWU010000274.1 GCA_903936775.1 uncultured bacterium
AGTTCTTTGTCGTTCATGCCTTCAGTTCAGCATTTTCCTACAACCCTTTCCAGCCTCGAAATACCACGCGATTCCCGGGAGAACCTCTTTTACCGAGGCGGATCGTTCCTAGCAAGTTACCACCGACCGATCAATCTGCGTTTAGGACATCGTAAAACCCTACTGCTAAAGTGAACCTGCCCCCCATCCCCACCAGGGCAGTAGTGATTCCCCTGGTCTTTTACGGTCGTTCCGGTGTCCGCTACCGCCTGGGAAAGTGCGCTGGCCTCCAATCATGGCAGACTTGGCAGGACATGAGCGCCTACGGCCACAGCGTCGGCTTCGCTGATATGGCCCCGCCGCCGGGACCCGCCGCCTGCTATGGTGCGCTGGATGAACATGGAGGAACCACCGCAGTCCATCCAATCGCAATTCCCGACCGGACCATTACGATGGGGAGATTCGCCAACGAGGTGCAGCCATGCGCAGGGACCAGTGGGAGTGGATTGGAATCAGGCTGTTGAGACCGAGTCGCATTTGGCCGGCTTGGTGTTTTCAGGCACTCTCCCTCGCGCCCGCCCGCGTCCGCGACCACCGAAACCTTGCTGGATGCCCGAAAGCCGCCGCTTAAATTGGTTCTTTTTGGTGCGTTCGGCAAGGAACTGAACTCCGGTTGTGGCGACGTGTCCTGCTTCAGCAGCATTTCCTGTTGCGCCTGTTGCGTCCGGTATCACTGGACCCTGAGATTGGCCCATTTTAGGTTATCACTGCCGCCCTTCCGGCGTAACTCGTTGATTATAAATAGTGGTGGCCCGAGACGGATTTGAACCGCCGACACGAGGATCTTCAATCCACTGCTCTACCAACTGAGCTATCGGGCCTAAACCTGCCCTGCTGAATCGGATACCGATCAGCGGGCGGGCATATCGTATAAGCGGCCCCTCTCCAGTCGGCAAGGGGTTTTTTAAAGGTTAAATCCGCCCCCTTTTGCACAGCCCCCCAGACCGCGGCCACGACCATCCACCTGCCTGTTGCGCGGACCCCGTGCGGCTGAAAGGTTGGCGCTTCCATGGCTTCTCCGTCCCAGCTCCCCATTTATGACATCGAACCCGCTCTGCTGGCCGCATGGCGCGGGCAGACCGAACGACGGCGGTTTGTCATTGAGGCTCCCACCGGTTCCGGGAAATCCACCCAACTTCCGCAGATGCTGGCGCGGCATGGCCTGCTGGGCGGCGGAGAAGTGGTGATCCTGCAGCCCCGGCGCATTGCTGCCCGCATGCTGGCGCGGCGCGTGGCCGAGGAAATGGGCAGCCGCCTGGGGGAGGAAGTTGGTTATCAGGTGCGGTTTGAAAATGTGATCAGCGCCCGGACCCGCCTCCGCTTTGTCACCGAAGGCATCCTCCTCCGCCAGCTGATGGACGACCCCACCCTGCGCGGCATCAGCGCGGTGATTTTTGATGAGTTTCACGAACGCCATCTTTATGGCGATATCACCCTTGCGCGTTGTCTGAGCGTCCAGGAAACCACCCGGCCCGATCTGGCCTTGCTGGTGATGTCCGCCACCCTGCAGACCGAAGCCCTGAAGGCCTGGCTGGAACCGGCGACACATCTGGTGTCTTCGGGACGGACCTTTCCGGTGACGATGCGTTATGCACCGCAGCGGGCGGCGGTGCGCGGGGAAATCTGGGACCACGCGGCGCGGGTCTGCGGCGATGCCCTGGCCAGCCAGCCGGAAGGCCATGCCCTGATTTTCATGCCGGGAGCCTTCGAAATCCGCAAGACCATGGAAGCCCTCGGCCGCGAAAAATGGGCGCGGGGTTTTGATATCATGCCGCTCCATGGCGAACTGACGCCGGCCCAGCAGGATGCGGCGGTGAGTGATAACGGACGGCGGCGCCTCATCGTGGCCACCAATGTGGCGGAGACTTCCCTGACGATTGACGGGGTGCGCACCGTAGTGGACAGCGGCCTCGCCCGACTTGCGGCATGGGATTCCAAACGGGGCATCAATACCCTGACCATTCAGAATATCGCACGGTCCAGTGCCGATCAGCGCGCCGGCCGGGCGGGCCGCACCGCCGCCGGGGAATGCTGGCGCCTTTGGAGCGAAAACGATCACGGCCGCCGCCCCGCCGCCGAGGTGCCGGAGGTGCTGCGGCTGGATCTCGCGGAAGTGGTCCTCACCCTGAAAGCGGCCGGCGTGGAAGATTTGAGCGCCTTCCGCTGGTTTGAGGCTCCGGAGGACCGTTCGCTGGCCCGGGCCATCACCCTGCTGGAGCAACTCGGGGCGCTGCGCCCGGATGGAACCCTGACCGGGGAAGGCCGCCGACTGACCCGTTATCCGCTGCACCCGCGCCAGGCCCGGGTCATGGAAGCTGCGGCGGAACAAGGCTGCATCCCGGCGATGGCATTGGTGGTGGCCCTGCAGCAGGGCCGGCCGCTTTTTGTAAGGGGCACCGGTGATCCCCAGCGGAAATTCGGAACGCCCGATGATCCCAGTGATTTCCTGCCACTCCTGCGGGGCTGGCAGGCCGCCGCCGAAAGGAATTTCCATCCGGATGCCTGCGGCCAGATGGGCCTGAATGGCCGGGCCGCCGCGGAAGCCGGCAAGCTTGCCCAACAATTGACCGGTCTGGCCGGAGCGCGGCGGGATTCGCCCTTGGAACTACCGGATCATGAAGCCCTCGCCAAGGCGATCCTGACAGGATACTCCGACCAGGTCGCCAAGCGGACCAGCAGCGGAGGCAGCGCCTGCGATGTGGTCGGCGGGCGGCGCGGCAGCACCTCCAAGGAAAGCATCGTGCGCGGCACGGAACTGCTGGTGGCGGCCGAAATTGCCGAAGTGCAGGGCAAGGACCTGACCGTGAATTTGAACCTCCTGACCGAAATCACGGAAGACTGGCTGGGCGATCTTTTCCCGGACGACTTCCACTTGGAACGCGCCCCCTTCTTCGACCCGCAGCAGCGCCGCGTCAGCCAGCGCGAACGGGTCCGTTTCCGCGATCTCATTCTGCGCGACCGCCAGAGCGGCGAGGCCGAACCTCACGCCGCCGCCGCGATCCTTGCCGAGGAAGTCCTCCGCGGCAATCTCACCCTGAACGAGTGGAACGAGGGTACCCGCCAGTGGCTGGCGCGGCTCGATTTTCTGCGGAAGGCGATGCCGGATCTGGAAATTCCGGAATTCACCCCGGAGGATCACCGGCTGGTCCTCGAAAGCCTCTTCGACGGGTGCCGCACCTACAAGGAAATCAAAGACCTCCCTCCCCTGCCCGCCCTGCGCGATTGGCTGGGCCATGCCAAGGCCAGTGCCCTCGACCGGCACGCGCCGGAACGAATCGCCACCGATGGGGGGAAAATGGCCAAGATTGATTACACCCGCCCGGAGGAACCCAGTGTGGCGGTCTTCATCCAGCAACTTTATTCGCAGCGCGATACGCCAAAAATTGCAGGAGGCCGCGTCCCGCTGGTGCTCAGCATTCTCGCCCCGAACCACCGGCCGATCCAAGTCACGCGCGACCTCGCTGGATTCTGGAAAAACCACTATCCGGCCATTAAAAAGGAAATGGAACGCCGCTATCCCCGCCATGAGTGGCGGGCGATGTGAGCGTCCGATGGCTCCGGTTTTCCCCTCCAGCAGGCCAGTTCGAAGCAAGGGTTCCCCGGCCTTGCCACCGGCGCGGGGCTGTGTTACGGCGGTTTGGTATGAAAATCTCCTCCCTTTTCCCCCGCCTCGCCATCGCCATGGCCTTGGCCGCCGGTTGTGTCAATCTCACCAGCTGTGGGACCACGGCCAAGAGCACCGCCCGGAATGGCACTTCTGATAAATTTGATCCTCCCGCGCTGCGTCCCAAAAATCCCGCCGCCGTGCAGGTGAAAGTCTCCACCGGAGCCCAACGCGTCTATGTGGTCGAAGGTGACCGGATCCTCCTCGCCACGCCCTGCTCCGTCGGTACAGGCGGCACCACCGGCCAAGGCAACTACCGCATCACCTATAAAAACGCCACCAAACGCCGGATCAGCCAGCCAGACGCGGGTTATCCCATGCCTTACTGGATGGAGTGGAAACCCGCCTACGGGATGCACTGGGGATTTGTGAAACCCTACCCATGCACCCACGGCTGTATCCGCCTGCCGATGAAGTCCGCCGCCAAGATCTTCGCCCTGACCCGGACAGGCACCCCCCTTTCCATCCAACATTCGCACCCCGAGGATGCCACGGTCGGCAAGACGCTTCCCGTCCTCGATGACGGCCCACTGCCCAATCCTCCAAAATCCTATTTGCTAAGCGCCAAGTTCTTCCAGGACTCCGAGTATCATGGGAAAATGTTCGTGGACTGAAGACAGACGGGAAACGTTATTCCCGGGTGAGAGCGACGCCATCGGGCGGCACCCCCATCCAGCCGCGCCTTCTGCCCTCCCACCTGATCGTCCATCGCTTTTCCGGTCACTGACCATTCTCCCATGTCCACCGTCCCCCTCCCCGCCAAGCCCCGCAAGGTCAACGTGCGCACCCCGGAGGTGATGGCGCGGGTGCAGGCGGAAGTGGAGAGCCATTACCGGTCCACTATTGTCGAACGGCTCCGTCAAGCCGGCGGGGTGCTGACGGTCGGGAACACCACCATCCGGCTGGCGCGGCAATTTGGATTTTGTTATGGAGTGGAGCGGGCCATCGACCTCGCTTATGCCTCCCGCAAGGTGTTTGGGGACCGCCGGCTCTATCTGCTCGGGGAAATCATTCACAATCCCGAGGTGAACCGGCAGTTGAGCGACATGAATATCCTCATGCTGCACAACCCGCCGACCGAAGCGGAATTCGCCGGCCTCCAGCCGGATGATATCGTGATCATCCCCGCCTTCGGCGCCACCACCGAAGTCATGCAACGCCTCACCGCCCGGGGCTGCGGCACGGTGGACACCACCTGTGGCGATGTCATGAGTGTCTGGCGGCGCGTCCGCGAATATGCCCGGCGCGGCCTCACCTCGATCATCCACGGAAAGTCGGCCCATGAGGAAACCCGCGCCACCGCCTCCCGGGCTCTGGGCGACGATGGCATGGGGAACTACCTGATCATCCTTACCCTCGCCGACGCCGACCTGGTCTGCGATTACATCCGCCACGGCGGGAACAAATATGAATTCCTCCAGCACTTCGCCGGGGCCTACAGCGTGGACTTTGATCCCGATCTGCATCTGAAGCGGATCGGCGTGGCCAACCAGACCACCATGCTGAAAAGCGAGACCGAGGAACTCCAGTCCCGCCTGCGCCTGGCCATCACCGACCGCGATGGTTCCGGGCTCGCCTTGGAGAACTTCTCCGTTTTCGACACCATCTGCGGCGCCACCCAGGAACGCCAGGATGCCCTTTACGAAATGCTGAAGGACCCCATGGATCTGCTCCTCGTGGTGGGAGGTTATAACTCTTCCAACACCACCCACCTCGTGGAAATCGCCGAGCAGCATCTGCCCACATTTTTCATCCGCGATTCGTCGTGTCTCAAGTCCCTGGAAGAGATCATCCACTTTGACCTCCATGCGAAACGGGAACAGCCCGGCTACCCTGCCAAGCTGGTCGGAGATGGTCCCGTCACCATCGGCATCACCGCCGGAGCGTCCTGTCCCAATAATCTGATCGAGGAAACCATCCTCCGTCTTTACACGCTGCGGGGTATTCCCGAAGCTTTGGTACGGGCGGTGTAATCGGCTGTCCCGGCGATTTTATCCTGACACTTGGCCCGCGCCGTCCGCCTCCACCGGGGAACCCAATTCCGCCAGTTCCAAATAATCCACCGGATGCCCGAGGAAGTTTTCCGCAATGCCGTGGAAACGCGCCGCCGCATCGGTGACGTAAAACCTTTCCCCGCCCCGCCCTGCCGATGCGGGCCGTAACAACCCCCGTCCGGCAAGGAGAGCCGCAGTCTCCGCCGCCGCGGCTTCGGCGCTGTCCACGAGGGTCACCGAAGGCCCCATGACCGACGCAATCACTGATTTCAATAATGGATAGTGGGTGCATCCCAGCACGAGGGCATCGATCCCGGCACCCCGCAGCCCTGCCAGGTATTTTTCCGCCACCAACCGGGTGATGGCAGTATCGGTTTCGCCTTCCTCCACCAAGGGGACAAACAGCGGACAGGCCTGGGAAATGATCTCCTCCGGAGCCCGGCCCACCGCAGCAAATGTTTCCCGGATGCGCGTCTCATACGCCCCGCTGCCGATGGTGGCCGCAGTCGCGATCACGCCAATGCGGCCATTCCGCGTCGCCGCCATCGCGGCGCGGGACCCTGGACCGATCATGCCGAGAATCGGCACCCCGGGAAAGTGCTCGCGCAGGCCCGGTGCGGCGATGGCCGAGGCGGTGTTGCAGGCAATCACGATTATCTTGACCCCCCGCCCCACCAGAAACTGGACATCCTCCTGCGCATAACGGCTGACGGTGGCATGCGATTTATTGCCATAGGGCACCCGGGCGGTGTCCCCCAGATAAATGAGGTGCTCGGCGGGGAGCAGGCGGCGCAGTTCGCGCATGACGGTGAGGCCGCCCACGCCGGAATCGAAGATGCCAATCGGAAGTGAATTCATTGAGAAAAAAGTAAGGGGCATTCCAAGGGCAAAAGCCGGGAGGCGTCAAAGCAATCCGGCGGCCCGCATCGTTTGATTCACGGCACCAGCCCAATCCCGGTTGGCAGCCGGACTGGCGGGACTGGGGTGCAGGATGCGGATAATCCGGGTTTCCGGCCGGTCGCCCGCCACTTCCCGCAACCGGGTTTCCGCAAAGCCGCCCACACCGATCAGCCAGACGGGGTCCAGCACTTCGATCACCCGCTTCAGATGATCATCACAGGCCGCTTCCACCACCGCCATCTCGGAAGCGGGGATTTTGTCAGGAGTCCGATTCCGGCCCGTCTCCTCGAGGAAAATGAGGGGGCAGTAGTTCACCACAAAATAATCGTTGAAAAACTGCCCGGCGGTGCCGAATTCCGCAGCCGCCCATCCCCACAGGCGCCGCCCGCTGACCTCGCTGCGCGGGCAGGCAAAACCCTCAATGCGGCGCTTGGGATGCTCGCCAGGCGCGGATTGCACCGGCGCCTCAATGCCCATCCAGTCGCGCACTGCCGCCACTTCACCAAAAGGCACCCCGGTCTGCGCCATTCCAAAAGGCCCCGGATTCATTCCCAGAAAAAGGCCCTTCTTTTTGCCCATACCGAACTTCCGGAGGTAGGCGGTGTGAGGCGCCCAGGCATAGTCGAGCGGATTGTAGACATGCGTCACCGGCAGCGAAAACAGCAGGGGCCGCAGCGCCGTCCGCAGGGTATCAGCGGCGGCAATCAGGGCATCGGCAGTGGAAACCATGGCAGTCCATAGCGGACCAAGGCGGGCCCGCAAGTGCCATCCAACCCGCCGAGCACCATTCTGCAGAGCGCGGGATGCCGCTCCGCGCCTGAACCTCGGGGGATTGGAATTCCGGCGCGGGGGATCCGGGGGCAGGTCTTGGCGGCATGGCCGGAAATCACTCAGCCAGGCTAACACGGACTCTCCCAAACCTTCTGGTGCCCGGGACCGGGTCGGATACAGTGATTTTTTCAAAGTTGTCGTTCACCGGGATGACAAGGCCGCCCGGGGCATTCTGCCAGTCCCCCAAATCACCGGAAAATTGCGGGGTATAGCTGAGACCTGTCAGGGCGGCGGCGGAGCGGCGGAAATAAGTGAGGGAAATCCCGGTGGACGTTTTTTCAAACACCGGCAGTCCAGTACCGGCAGGACCGGCGGCAGCACTGTCAGGCTCGTCCACCGTCAGGCCAAAGGCATATTCCAGGAGATTGGAAATGCCATCACGGTCCAGATCGTCATTGGGCTGGGCCCCTGGAGTGGTGGTGACAAGAGGATACATCCAGGCCCAATACCCGTGGGGAGCCCCCGTTACCGAGAACTGGCCACTGGCAGGGCCCGACGGGAAAGCCGCGCCATTGGCCGTTCCATCATACAGCGCCGGGTTGCCGGCGGCATCGCGGATCAGCAGGGAGACCGTCCAGAGCCCGCTGGGCATTTTGGCGGGCAGGGAAATGGGAATTTCGTAAGTTCCATCCAGCGCCGTGCCCAGGGTCCGCTGGGCGGCGGTGACGGGGACCGCCGTCAAAGCGGCGCCAGAAGGAGTGTAAAGAGTCAGAGTGGCATTAGCAAACCCTGACAAGGCATCCGTCACCCGGAATTGGCAAGTCATCATGGCCGGGCTGGTCGTGGTATCGACCACACCCGGGGTGATGGCAAAGGAAGCCAGGACCGGTTCCACCCCGTCCACGGCTCCGGTATTGACCACCGGCAACAGGCCGGTAAGGCCGTCGGGCAGCACGTGATCGTATTCAAACGCCGCGGAGACCCCCCGGCCAAAGACCGCTTCCCGCCGGACCGTATCTGTCACCGCTACTTCCACCAGCCAGGTACCGGGCGCTGAATAACGGCCCACCGGCACCGGGACCCGGTAGATTCCCTCACGGTCTGTGCCGGAGAGACGATGGACGGGCAGGAGAGAGATTTCCGTGATGCCGCTGAAACCAGCCCGGTGCAGGACAAGGGCACCTTCGGCGAAACCGGCGTCGCTGGCGATGCCGATGTCGGCCATGATGGTCTGGCTGGCGGTGGTGACATCGACGCTGCCGGGCGCGAAAGCGAGAGAGGTGATCCTGAGGGGAGGGATGACCCCGGATTGCAGGTGGAGCTGGACCGGCCCCTGGACGCCCAGAAACCCATGGACGGCGATGTGGTATTCGGTGCCGGCCACCGCAGCGAAA
>CAIZWU010000275.1 GCA_903936775.1 uncultured bacterium
CTGGGTGTTTGCTGGACATAACATAAACCGCCGCGGCCCACCCCCTGCCACCGCGCGCAGGGCAAGGCTAAAGCCTTTTACAGGACAAACTTCACACCACCCTGAAATCTCAGGGGGAATGATTTCCACAGCGAGCTCAGGTCCCACTGTATCAACTCATGCTATTACCTGTTTTTCAGGTGCGTTTATAAAAAAACCCCGACGGAAGATTCCGTCGGGGGCTGATCTTTGCGTAATCTTACTGAGCGGTCAAGGTCATGACGGAGCCGCCAGTGGTGCCGGACAAACCAATACCAGTCGAAGCGGCAGTGGATTCAGTGCTGCTCATCGGAGCGGAGAATTGGCTGCCAGCGAAGGCACCCGCTCCGGCCAGACCAGCCGTCGAAGTCACGGCGGTGATCGCGGCAGCGGCATTGGCGTAGCTGGCGGTGTTTCCGGCGGCACGGGCCGAGTTGAAGGTGGACACAATGCTCTGGGCGTTGCGGCGGGCCTTGGCGGTTTCGCTCTTGCCGAAGATCCCGGACATCGCCGGAATCGCGATGGCAGCGATCACACCGATGACGGCGATCACGACGAGCAATTCAACGAGGGAGAATCCTTTTTTGGCTTTGGTTTTCATCAGGTCTTTCATTTTTAGTCTGTTTGATCTGTTTATTTGGTATAGTAATTGCAGACGTCTTTAAATTAGCCTAAGGACCGGCCCTATTCAACTAAATTTTCATAATTACTGTAAATAAATCACTCCACCGCTGATTTTCCCGGGGATTTCTGCTGGTTAAGATGTTTTTCTGGTTTAAAAAGACTATTCTCCAGTAGGATCGCAGGAGGGGGAGGAACCGCTGAATGTGATAAGTGGCAGGGATGGCACCTTGGTTTGCGCCCCATCCTCCCTCCGAACCGGACGGGCGGATTTCCCGCATCCGGCTCTGCAGTCAGTAGTTTACCTCCTGCGCGGACGTCTGCCTCGACTTGGGACACCCAGGAATCGCGCCTCCAAGTCTTCCTCAGTCCACTTCCCTGCCGCCCTTCGCTCCAGCGGTCAGCCTTCGTTCCAGAGTACAGATCTTTCCTCCCTGATTTTAACTCCGGCTTGCTTGAGCTTACTTTGGCGGCTTTGCCATCATTTGTCTGGGTGGCTTCGCTGGGTATCTCCGCTGCGCTCCGGTTCACTCCTGCGGGCGTCTCGCGACTCTCCTTCCCGGCAGGTCTCCCATCTTCACTGGCACTACCCTTTCCCAACCTAATGCCACCAACCACCCCCAACGCGTCGAATGCCCCACCATGCCGGGGGCCATTCCTCTCTTTGCCCAGCGCTTGGCGCTCTGACTCGCTGATGACTCAGCCTTTCACTCGCAGGCTCGTCCACCTTGGAAGCCGGATCGCGTTCACTTGTGATGCGGTCGATTGGGCTCACTTCACGATGCTTCCCACCCCACCTTGCGGTGACGCAGTTTCGTTTGAGGTATTCACTTTTTTCATGGGTTCGTAATGCCGGGTCACCCAACCGGCAGGGTTGGGCAGCGCGATGGCGCACGAGCGCGGACTTGTTGTCCACCCCCGAGCATCGGCGGAGCCAAGGCCATGCGGTGGTCAGTGCCCCCGGTTTCCAAAAGCACGGCAGCATTTTTCTGACCAGTGACCTTGGTTTTAGTTGGAATACCCCCCGTGAACACAAAAGCGCTGGAGAGCCAGCGCACACCATACGAGACCATCGGTCGGAGCATGCAGGCGCATTTTCCTTTTGCCGCCGGACGCTTCTCACTGGAAGGGTAAGGTTTCCCGCCATGTCCCACCCTGCCCCCGAAGCCCCCGCCGCCGAATCCCTCGATTTTATCCGCGAGATCGCGCAAGAAGATCTGCGGTCCGGCAAACACCCCGTCATTGTCACCCGTTTTCCCCCGGAACCGAATGGCTACCTGCACATCGGTCATGCCAAATCCATCTGCCTGAACTTTGGACTTGCCCAGGAGCATCCCGGCTCCCGCTGCCATCTGCGCTTCGATGACACGAACCCCGCTAAAGAGGACATTGAATATGTGGAGAGCATCCAGGAAGATGTGCATTGGCTGGGTTTTGACTGGGGCACCCACCTTTTCCATGCCAGCGACTACTTTGACCAGATCCATGATTTTGCGCTCGAATTGATCGCCAAAGGACTTTCCTACGTCTGTGATTTGCCCGTGGAGGAAGTCCGCGCCACCCGCGGCACCTTGACCGAACCCGGCACCAACAGCCCATACCGCACCCGGACGCCGGAGGAAAATCTGGATCTTTTCGCCCGGATGCGGGCCGGAGAATTCCCGGATGGCTCCCGCACCCTGCGGGCGAAGATTGACATGGCCTCGCCCAACATGAACCTGCGCGACCCGGTGATCTACCGGATCAAGAAAGTGCCACATGACCGGACCGGCGACAAATGGTGCATTTACCCGACCTACGACATGGCTCATGGGTATTCCGATGCCCTGGAAGGCATCACCCACAGCATCTGCACCCTGGAGTTTGAGGCCCACCGCCCGCTTTACGATTGGCTGATCGACCACGTCAGCGCCCCCTGCCACCCACGCCAGATCGAATTCTCCCGGCTCAACCTGACTTACACGGTGATGAGCAAGCGCAAGCTCCTCGAACTGGTGGAAAAAGGCCTCGTGGACGGATGGGATGACCCCCGCATGCCCACCATCTCCGGGCTGCGCCGCCGGGGTTATACGCCTTCCGGCATCCGCAGCTTCTGCCACCACATCGGCGTCACGAAGTATAACAGCATCACCGACATGGGCCTTCTTGAAGCCGCAGTGCGCGAAGACCTGAACAAAACTGCCCCCCGCTTCCTTGGCGTGCTGCGTCCGCTGAAATTCACCATCACCAACTGGCCGGCTGGACAGATTGAGCCACTGGAAGCCGCCATCAACCCGGCTGACCCGGAATCCGGCACGCGTCAGATTCCCTTCACCGGCGAACTCCTGATCGAGCAGGACGACTTCATGGAGGAACCCACCCCGGGCTACTTCCGCCTCGCCCCCGGACGCACCGCCCGCCTGCGCCATGGCTACAATGTCACCTGTGAGGATGTCATCAAGGACGACACCGGCCGTGTGATCGAACTCCGCGGCCCTTACGATCCCGAAAGCCGCCACAGCAAGCCGAAAAAAGGCACTGCCGTGATCCATTGGCTGAGCGCGGCCCACGCCGTGCCCGCCGAAGTCCGCCTGTACGACCGCCTCCTCACGGTGCCCGATCCGAACGACATCCCCGATGGCACCGACTGGACCAGCACCCTGAATCCGGAATCGCTGGACATCCTGGGCCAAGCCCATGTCGAACCCGCTGCCCTCACCAGCCCCGGCACCTTCCAGTTCGAACGGCTCGGCTACTTCTGTCAGGACAGCAAACACAGCCAGCCTGGCAAACCGGTCCTGAACCGCACCGTGACCCTGAAGGACACTTGGGCCAAGGCACAGGCCAAAGTCTGAAATCCCCGGAGCCCCTGGCGTTTCATGCTATGGGCTTTTCGTCTGGCGGGGCGCCCTCAGCGTCGTCCCCTGAAGCCCGGGCTTCAGGGCGACACGCACCTTGAGGAACCACGACTCCCCATCCAGAAGGACAGGCCATACCACAATGCGCACCGTTTCCAGACCCGGCTGGCCAGGCACCGGGGCACGACTGAGTTCACGGACGTCCTCCACCGGGGTCCAGCTGGCGAAGCTGCTGGATCCCAGAATCTGATAATCGAGGCTGGTGGTGTCGGTGCGGCGACGGAACTCCAGCACGGCCCACTTCGCGCCCGAGTCCTTGATTATCGAAGGCACTGGGGCTGCCCATGAATCGGCGTCGAAAGGATTGGTTCCGAAGGCATATTCCAACAGGTTGCCCGCCCCGTCGCCGTCAGAATCCTCCTCGACCGGGGAATTCGCGGCGAGTCCAGCCTGGGTGGCTTGTTCCGTCATCCAGTGTGCAAAACCGGTCGGCACCGCCAGCGCATCAGGAGGGCCAAGCACCTCTCCTGCCGTTGTGACGGCCAAGTTCAGGGTGGTGGCCTGGAAGGACCGCGTGAATTCATAACCAAAACTATCTGACAGTCCGGTGACCGAAGCAAAGTCGCCGGTCCGCGAAGCATAGCTGACAATGGGGAATGTTGCGCCGAGGGTTTCGGCAAAAGGGAACTCGAGGACGACTTCCAGGGTCCCGCCGAGGGATGCGGTGCCACTCACGGCAAGGGCCACCTGGCGAACCGTTTCCCCATCCACCGGACCAAAGAGGGCCGTCCGCAGCGTGCCTCCTGCCTGCTGGGTATAGGTTCCGGTAACGCTCAATTGTTCCGCGCCAGTTCCACTGGAGAGGAGGGCTCCGGTATTGGTCACGGCCCCGATCAAGGTGCCGCCCCCTTCCACCGTGCCGGCCGCCAAAGTAAACCCGCTGTCCCGCTGCACGGTCCCACCCGACAGCAGCAAACGTGAAGTGGCCTGATCGTGGGTGTAACCAGCCCCAAACTGGAGCAAACCGGACTCGGCCCGGATGGTACCTCCATTGATAAACGCGACCGGATTGTTGACGATGGTGACCGTGCCCACCCCGCGTTTGATGAAGGTCCCGGCATTGTCGATCCGATAGTTTGGACTGCCATGGTTCTGCGAAAAATCCCCCTCCCCGTCTACGACGAACGTCCCCCCGGCCGCATTCTCGATCCGGGCCGGAAGATTGCCGATATCCCGCCCAAAGAAAAAGCCCGTGCCGGTGTAGTTGATTGTACCCCGGTTTTCGAACACCCCATCAATGAACTTTCCGCTGCCGGTCGTCAGGTTCGCGACCGCTCCCGAAGCGATAATCAGCCGGCCGTCCCGGGCAATTGTCCC
>CAIZWU010000276.1 GCA_903936775.1 uncultured bacterium
CCTGCCTCCAGCCGTTTTAAATACCGGCTGGGTCCTGCTTTCCCTGTGCTATCCCCTCACCTGGCTGGTCCGCGAAGCCAATCCCGAGTGGCGGCTCATAGGCGTCGTTCTCTCCCTCCTTGCCGTCCTCACCAGCTGGCAATACCTCGCCGCCACCGGTGGAAAAACCTGGCTGAAGCACTTTGCCGGTCCGGCCCTCTTCTTCCTCACTTCCACCCCTTGGCCAAGCTTCCTCGAGAAATCCGCCACGGCCATTCTCATGCCGGCCAATGCTACCATTGCGCTCGAAGTCCTGCATTGGCTCGGCATCCCCGCCATCCGCAGCGGACACCTCATCACCATCGCCGGCGGCACCCTCGGCGTGGAGGAAGCCTGCAGCGGCATCCGTTCCCTCCAGTCTACCCTCATGATGGCTTGGTTCCTCGGTGAGCTGTACCACCTCCGCTTCGCCACCCGCGGCACCCTGCTCGCCTGCGGTGTCGCGTTCGCCCTCTTCACCAATAGCCTGCGCACCGTCTTCCTCAGCACCCTCGCGGCCCGCTCCGGGCTCGCCGCCGCCCATGGCTGGCACGATACTGCCGGCTTTCTCGCCCTCGGCGCCAATCTCCTCCTCCTCTTCTTCCTGACCATCCGCTTCAGCGCTCACCAAAACAAACCCCCTCGCGCCCCCGCCCGCCCCGCTTCCCCGGCCAGCGCTTCATGCGCCTCTGTTCCAGCAACAGGCTCCGCCCTTCCCTTCCTGCCCATCGCCCGGGCCCCACTCCTTGTTTTTGCCCTCGCCCTGCTGGCCATTTTCCCGCTCACCTCATGGTGGTACACCCGGCGCCTCATGCCGGCCTTGCCCTCGTGGCACCTTGCGCCCCCCGTGCAGGAAGCCAACTACCGCCCGTCCATCATCAGCGACAGTACCCTACGCTTCATCCGCCCCAACTCCGGTTGGTCCGCCCGCTGGGACTCCCCCGCGGGCCAGCCGCTTCATGGCTTCTACTTCGACTGGAAACCCGGCCGCGTCCCACCCGAAAACATGAACAACCACCAACCCGGCGGGTGCCTCGGAAACCTCGGCTACGAACTCATCAAGGAATTCCCACCCATCACCATCACCCTGGCTGGCACTTCCCTCAACGCTCGCCACCTCCTCTTCGACGACCACGGGCGCCCTCTCCATCTCCTCTATCTCGTCTCCGAAGCCACCGCCCCCGACCCGACCTACACCGCCACCGCCCGCTCCGAATACGACTTCTTTAACTACACAAATCGCCTCCGCTCCGTCCTCCAAGGCCGCCGCAACCCCGGCCAACGACTCATCGAAACCGGCCTGTGGGATGAACCCTCCGAAGCCGCCGCCCGGGCCATCTTCACCTCCTACCTGCACACTTGGCTCAAACCCGGCCAAGCCCCCTGATCCCGCGCTCTAGCGGAGCCCCCCCATCGCAGACACCCACCCATTTTGCCGTCAGCCCGAACACAAAAGTGGGTGTCTCGCTTCATGTGCCGCCCCCCTCTGGGAACGCCAAGCCCCAGCTTGGCGCGTCAGAGAAAAACGCCGAGCTAGGGCTCAGCGCTCCCAGGGCTCGTGCCCCCCCATCGCAGAAACCCAACCATTTTGCCGTCAGCCCGAACACAAAAGTGGGTGTCTCGCTTCATGTGCCGCCA
>CAIZWU010000277.1 GCA_903936775.1 uncultured bacterium
AGCTCGATCGGACGCGCCAGATTCGAGCCGCCCCGTGGGATAATTTCAGTGTCGAGGGAGTCGATGCTTTCCATCAGGGCATCAATATCCGGCGTGATGGGCGCATACATAAAAGCGGTGCCGGCGAACGGCATCAGCCCGATCCGGTCTCCCCGCAGCCGCTTCACCAGATCGGCCGCTGCCAGCTGGGTGCGGGTCAGGCGGTTGGGCTTCAAGTCGTCCGTCAGCATGGAACGCGAGGTATCGATGGCCACAATCAAACTACGGCCCCCGGCGCCGGTTTCCTCCTCGAGAAATCCATACTGCGGCCGCGCCAGCGCCACGATGAAACAAGCCAGCGCCCCCAGTTCAAACAATAATACCAACCACCCCTGCCGCCGCCCGCGGGACACCAGCAGTTCAGGCATCAACCGGGGTGAAGCCACTCTTGCGGCGGCCCTCCGCGACCGCAGATCCCCCCAAACCTTCAACCCTGCCAAAAGAGGCAGCAGCAGCAGGGCCAGCAGGACGATGGGATAGGCAAAGGACATGAGGGCAGTCAGCAGGCAGTGATCGGGTGATGAGGAAGCAGGGGGCAACTTTTCACGGATTTCTCCGCAGCAGGGTTTGGCCCAACACCACGGCCAGCAGCGCGCAAACCGCAGCGGCGGTAAGCGGCCATTGATACAGTTCATCAATCAGAGTGTTCCGCCGCACATTCAGTTTGGTTTTTTCCAGACGGTCGATCTCGGCGAAGATCTTGGCCAAGGCCTCGGCGTCCCGTGCCGGATAAAACCGGCCTCCCGTGGTGCTGGCCACCGCTTTGAGGGTTTCTTCATCGAATTCATCGCGCACGCCGACATATTGCCCATCCGGAGTCGGCACCGGCACCTGATGATATCCCGGCGTGCCGATCCCAACCGCATAGATTTTGATTCCGAGAGTCTTCGCCAGCTTGGCGGCATCGCGGGGGCTGATCTTGCCGGAGTTGTTCGCCCCGTCGGTGATCAGGATGATGATTTTTGATTTGGAATCGCGGCTGGTGAGCCGTTTGGACGCTGTGGCGAGGGACGACCCGATGGCCGTGCCCATGTCCTTGGTCTGGTTGAAGCCGATCCGGTCCAAGGTAGTCATCAGCCAATCCTGATCCAAAGTCAGCGGGGAAGCGAGGTAGGGGCGTCCGGAGAAGACTACAAAGCCGATGCGGTCACTGGTGCGGCTGCGGATAAAATCACGCACCACTTTTTTCGCCACGGTGAGGCGGTCCACCTTTTGATTGCCGATCGACATGTCCCGGATCGACATGCTCAGTGAGAGGTCGAGGGACAGGAAGATTTCCACGCCGCTTTCCTCGATGGTTTCTTCCGTCCGGAGCTGCTGCGGCCGGGCCATCGCGAGAATACCCAATCCCAGACTCAGCAGGGTCAGCCCCAGCGTCAACCCGCCCATCGCCCGCCGGAGGGGGGATCCCAACCCGCGCAGCAAGGAGACTGAAGAGAATTTCACGGCGGAAAGCCGTCCTGCCCGTGCCCGCAAAACGGCCAGCACTGGAAGCAGGAGCAACAGCCAGAGCCAGTGTGGCGCAGCAAATTGGAAATAGTCTGGCAGCAGAGGCATCAGCGAAAGAGGGGGGAACCGCAGGGGAAAAGAATCGTGGACAGTCCAAAAACGCCTGCCAGTGGCCGAATATACCGCATTAGCGCGCGCCGCGACGGGTTTTTGCTGCCCGTTCCAAGGAATTCTCCGGACCGGCGCCCACTCATTCCGGCTTTTTCCCTCCCATCATCTTCTGCGCCATTTCCATGCCCATCTTCTCCATCGCCGCCTGTTGCTCCTGGCTTTTGCGGAAAACCTCCAGCTGGTCCGGTGTTAGAATCGGCTCCACCTTGGAAAGAATCTGCCCCCGCAACACCGCCTGCTGTTCCTGGAACCGCGATAAGTTCTCCGCGGTGAATTTTCCGGGATCCATCGTCCTTTGATCGGACAAATCCACGTCGTATTTAAAACTGGTCCGCTCCTTGAACATGGTATCCATCAGCTTCGACTCCGCTTCCTCCGACAGCCCGATTCCCTTGTCCTTCAGCAGGCCATTCAAGCTGTTGAGCTGCTGGCGTTCCGGCTGGGACTTCTCGAAACTGTCGTACTTGGCATAGTCATCTCCCAGCAACTCCTTCAGGGCCTGATCGGATTCCGCCGTCGCTGCCGCCATCGCCTCGGTTTTCTTTTTCCTTTCCTCATCGGAGATTTTTTCGCCTCCCATCATGGAAAATCCCAAATCCATCCCGGCCCCGGCACGGTCCACCAGCAACTTCGTCAATTGTTCCTGCTTCCCGGCATCGAGGCCCAGCAGATCGAACAAATCGCGATACATAAAATCCACCTGGGAGCGCATCTGCGACTTCATGACCTCCCGCATCGCTGGGTCCTTCATCATTTTCGCCATCGCGGACATCGGATTTTCATCGCTCGCGGCTGGTTTTTCCTTCCCCTTGGTTTCTTCCTCGAGGGCTTTGGCATGTTCCGGCCCCAGCCCCTCGGGCCCGTCCTGCTTGACCTCCGTCTTCGAGGCCAGCGCCAGCTTTTTGTTCGCCGTCATCCGCAGCACCTCCCGTTCCTGGGCAACCGATGCCAGCTTCTCCTCCAGCGCCGCCCCTTTCCGCTGTTCCCATAGCGCCCATCCGCCCATTCCCAGAGCAGCCAGCAAAAACAATACAGAAAGGCCGTTTAATTTCATGGGACGATCTTATGAGGATTTCCTGCCTGATGCAAACCTTTCCCTCTTCCCGCTCCTGTGGTCAGCTTCCTTCAATTTCCCGAACCCAAAATGCCACTTGCATCGCTGGAGCCCTAGTGCTCCGTTCCCGCCCCCCGCGAGCCATCCTTCAGCTTGCCGTTGGTCTCTGTGGTAGAAGACACTTCCGTTTTCCACTGGCTCGTCAGAGGTAACCCGGCAAAACCCAAATACAACATGTCAGTCAGACTCGCCCGCTTCGAAATGCCGAATCGTCTCACCAAAGACGAATCCACCGCCACCGATACCTACAGCAAATTCGTTGCTGAGCCCTTTGAAGGCGGTTACGGCTACACTATCGGCAACGGCCTCCGCCGCGTCCTGCTCTCCTCCCTCGAAGGTGCCTCCGTCACCTCGGTCAAAATCAAAGGAGCCCAGCACGAATTCTGCAGCCTCCCCGGCGTGGTGGAAGATGTCACCGACATCGTCCTCAACCTGAAGAAGGTCAAATTCTCCCACTCCGACATCAAGGAGCCCAAGCTCGTCACGATCAGTGTGGACCGGGATGGTGTCGTGACTGCCGGTGATATCCGTGAGGACGCCCAGTATTCCGTCATCAACAAGGACCAGCACATCTGCACCCTGGACCGCAAGGTGAAGTTCGAAGCCGAAATGGAAATCCGCGTCGGCCGCGGGTTCTCCTCCGGCGATGACAACAAACGGGCTGAAATGCCCATCGGCGTCATTCCGATCGACAGCATCTTCTCCCCTGTCACCCGTGTCCGCTACGCCGTGGAAAACACCCGCGTCGGCCAGAAAACGGACTACGACAAGCTGATCATCGAAATCTGGACCGACGGCCGCATCACCCCTCACGATGCCCTGACCCAGGCCAGCGCCATTCTCCGCAAGCACCTCGATGTCTTCGTCGCTTATGACGACAGCCAGATTGAGTTCGAAGCCGCTCCGGAAGCCCAGTCAGAGGAAAACAGCGAACTGCGCAAGCTGCTCAACATGAGCGTCAATGAGATCGAATTGAGCGTGCGCGCTGCGAACTGCCTCAACAACGCCAACATCACCAGCGTGGGCCAACTCGCCCTCAAGTCCGAGGCCGAAATGCTCAAATACCGGAACTTCGGCAAGAAGTCCCTCAACGAAATCAAGGACAAGCTGCTCGAACTCGGCCTTGGCCTTGGTATGAAGTTCGAAGGCAACCTCATGGAACCCTTCATGGGTGGCCGTGGCGGTTCCGCCTTCAGCTACTACAAGGACGACGAGGAGGGCAAGGGCGGCCTGACCGACCTCATCGCCCAAAACATCGACGAAGACGACGAGTAATCCTCCCTTCATCCCCTTCTCTACAACAACTTAAAACCAACATTATCCAGTCATGAGACACGGTCGTAAAACCATCAAACTCCAGCGCCGCCAAGACCACCGGAACGCGCTGCTCTCCAACCTCGTGTGCAGCCTGATCGAGCACAAGCAGATCAAAACCACCGTCGCCAAGGCCAAAGCCATCCGTCCCTTCGCGGACCGCATGGTGACTCTCGGCAAACGCGGCGACCTGCACGCCCGACGCACCGCCATCGGCTACCTCCATAGCAAGGATTCCGTCAAGGAACTTTTCGAAAAGGTGGCCCCGGCCGCGAGCCACCGCCAAGGCGGCTACACCCGCATCATCAAGCTCGGCCAACGCCCCAGCGACTCCGCCCCGATGGCTTTCATCGAGTGGGTTGACAGCGTGACCATCGAGCCCGCCACCCCGGCTGCCGAACCCGCCGTGGAAGCTGCCGCCGAACCCGTGGCTGAAAAGAAAACCAAAACCGCCAAGGCCAAAGCCAAAGCGGTCGAAGCCGAGCCCGCCGCTGAATAAGCGCCGAGCCCCGGCTTACCCAGATAAAACTCCAGGAGCGGCCACGAAAGTGGCCGCTCTTTTTTTGTCCCGGCTACCCGCAACCCCGCAGAAAGCGATACCCCTATCCCAAGTTTTTCACAGGACTGCCTTGGACTGCGCCCACGGCATTCCCCTTCCCGCAGGGATACCCGCACCTCATGATGGAAAGACCCTCGCGAGGGCGTTTTTGCAGGGGTTTGCTGATGTCCGACGCCCAGGACATCCTTGATGAAATCAAACCGCTGGGCCCCAAAGGTTATCGGAAGAGGCTGCTCAACCATCGCATGACGGGGCCGTGTTCCGGAGTGAAGACCGCTGATCTGAAAAAGATCCGGAAGCGCATCAGGAAGGATCAACGGCTGGACCAGCCCAGCGGTCTCCTGGCCGGCGCCATCGTCGCGTGGGTGGCGGCCGGAAGCCCGCACGGGTGGGTCGGGGTCCGCCGCGGGGGCGGGATTCGCAAAAACCCGCAATAAACGTGGAAATTATGGAAACAAGTGATAAATTCTCGGGATGCGCGTCATTTCCGACTGTTCCGTTCCGGTATCCCCACTGCTCCTGTTGCTGCGGAGACCGCTTTTCTGGATACTTCTGGTAGGATTGCTGGCCATGGGAGGGGCGCTCCGGGCGGATTTTTACATGGATGACTATGCCTTCATCCTGAACAGCAAAGGCGACGCGCCGAACCAGTTCCGCTGGCAGTTCATGGGGCAAAATTATGGCAGCGAGGCGATGGATGCGATGGTGGTCAGCATCTTCCAGCTGATTCCCACCCTCCTGACCCTGCTGACGAACTGGCTTTTCCCCCTCAATCCGGCCGCCGCCCACGCGTGGAACCTGCTGATCCACCTCACGCTCGCGGTACTGGTGTTCCGGCTGGGAAAACAATTGCTGCACCGCCTCGGGCTGCTGGCTTCGTCTGCGGCGCGCCGCCAGGCGGCCTTCCTCGGCGCCATGATCTTCGCCTGTCATCCGCTGGGCACTGAACCCGTCCACTATGCCAAATGTCACATGGTGCAACTGGTGGCGTTGTTCGCCTTCTGGGCCACCTGTGCGGCGGTGGATTTCCTCGCGGTTCCCAACCGGCGGAACGGCTGGCGCTGCCTGCTGGTGACGGGGCTATGCGTGATCTCCTACTTTCCCGGCACGGCGATGCTGGGGCTCAATCTGGCCGCCCTGCTGCTGTTCACCCTGACCGGAAAAGGCAAGAACCACCTCCGTCAGCTGCTGCCGGCCCCCGCCACGATGCGCCAGCCCCGTATGGTCTCAGCGCTACTCCTGGCCGGTGCGGCCGGGCTTGCGGTTTTCGGATATTTTCTTTGGGTGTATTTCAAGACGATCACCCACTGGGGTGCGCTTTACCCGGTGCATATCGTGACCCAGGGCCGGGTGTTTTGGGAATACGTGCAGCGTATCTTCATCCCCACCCAGCTCGCCAGCGACCACTATCAACCCTGGTCGACGTTCCGCGATACCGGTGCCGTCCTGCGGTTGGCGGGTTTCGGGATGTTGGTGGCAGGGGCGATGGTCCTGGCGTTCCGCCGGGGCCCGGCCACGCGGCGCAGCCTTGGTTTGCTGCTGTTGTTTGCCCTGATCCCGTTCGCCATGCGGATGCTTTACATGAATATCGAGATCCTGGTGGAATACCGGGCCTATCATGCACTGCCGTGGATCGGTTTACTGGCCGGTTGTGGCCTGACGGCACTGGCGGCCCGGCTTTCCGCTTCCAAACTCCGCTGGTGGCCGGCCGCCGCCCTGATCGTGTGTTTCACGCTCCTCAGCGCCCAGCGCGGGGTGGTCTGGCGCAGCGGCACCTCCCTCGCCCACAATGTGCTGGAGCAATATCCACTGAATAACCGCGCCCGCACCCAGCTCCAGAGTTTTGCGCTCGATGCAGGGGAATTCGGCCCGGTGCTGCGCCTCCATGAGGAAATCCTGGCCGTGCGCGACCAGATCAATGCGGTGAACCGGCAGCAGGCAGGGCGCCACATGGTGGACACCATGCGGGCGGACTCGAACGTCATCGGAAGTTATCAATTTGCCGTGCTGGCGCGTGCCGAACTGGAAGGCTGTCTGAAAGCCCTCACTTTTGCTGATCATTCCATCGCTTCGCTGAAAACGCTGCTGCCCGGTGAATTCCAAGCCAAGCCTGGCGAAACGGTGACGGGCTCATGGCCCCTGATGGAGGCCCGCGCCACCGTCGAACGGGCCCTCGCGGCGGGTTACGGCACCCCACCCCTGACGGAGGCAGAATAACGGATCCGCCTCATTCCACCGTTACGCTCTTGGCGAGGTTTCTTGGTTTGTCCACGTCGCGGCCGAGGGTCAGGGCAGCGTGATAGGAAAGGAGCTGCAGCGGGATGATATTGAGAATCGGCTGGAGCATTTCGACCGTACGGGGCACGTAGATCACGTCGTCGGCGTGGTGATGGATTTCCTCGTCGCCCTCCGTGGCCACCGCAATGATCGGGCCTTTGCGGGCGCGGATTTCCTGCATGGTGCTGATATTCTTTTCGTAAAGGCTGTCCTGCGGGCAGATCACCACGGTGGGTGTCTGGGGATCGATCAGGGCGATAATGCCATGCTTCAATTCACTGGCAGGAAAGCCGGCGGCGTGGATGTAGGAAATTTCCTTCAGCTTGAGCGCAGCCTCGAGAGCGATGGGATAATTGTACTGCCGGCCGAGGAAGAGCATGCTGTGCACATGGGCATACTTTTGGGCGATGGCGGCGATGTGGTCCTCCGTGGACAAAATGCGGCGGACCTGATCCGGAAGCTTCTCAAAAGCCTGAATGATCATATGCCCGGTGCTGGCGGACATTTGCCGCATGCGGCCGAGGGTCAGGGTCAACAGGCCAAAAAGCGCGACTTGGCTGACGAATGATTTGGTGGCCGCGACGCCTATTTCCGGTCCCGCATGCATGTACATGCCACCGTCGCTCTCGCGGGCGATGGTGCTGCCGACATTGTTGCAGATCCCGAGGCAACGGTAGCCTTTCCGGCGGGCTTCCCGGAGGGCACCCAGGGTATCGGCAGTTTCCCCGCTCTGACTCACCGCGAAAAAGATGCTGTTCCGGGGAAGCGGACGGTTTTTGAACCGGAACTCGCTGGCAAAATCCGTCTCGGCGGCCACGAAGGCCATGTTTTCCAGCATCTGGGCACCCACCATGCCGGCATGCAGGGCGGTGCCGCAGCCGAGGATAATAACGCGGTCGATGTCCCGCAACTCCGCCGGGGTAAGATTTAAACCACCCAACTGGGCGCTGGCTTCCTCGCTGTTGAGGCGGCCACGGATCGCGTTTTCAATGGTTTGAGGCTGCTCGTAGATTTCCTTGAGCATGAAATGCGCGTATTCCCCGCGCTCGGCGGCATCCGGGGCATAGGTGATTTCCTCGACCTGATATTCGGCGGTGTCGTGGGTCAGTGATTCAATCTGGAACCGGTCGGCCCGGATTTCCGTCAGATCGAAATCCTTCAGATACACCACCTTGTGGGTGTAGGGCAGCAGCGCGGTGGCATCGCTGGAAAGAAACATTTCCCCCTCCCCCACGCCCAACACCAGCGGACTGCCCCGCCGGGCCCCGACAATCAGCCCCGGATGATCCTGATGCATCACTGCGATGCCATAAGTGCCTTTGATACTGTGCAGGGCGGTGCGGATGGCATCGGTCAGACGGCGGTCCCCTGGTTCGGTGCTGTCTTCGTAAGCCCGGCCGATCAGGTGGGAGAGTACTTCGGTATCGGTGGCGGACACAAACAGGTGACCTTCGGATTCCAGCCTGCGCTTCAGGGGCTGAAAGTTTTCCACCACCCCATTATGGACGATGACCAGTTTCCCGGTGCTGTCGGCATGAGGGTGGGCGTTGGCGTCGCTCGGCTCGCCATGGGTGGCCCAACGGGTGTGGCTGATGCCCATGTTCGCCGGTGGTTGCGCTTTCCGGCCGACATGGCGTGTCAGCTCCGCAATCCGGCCAACTTTTTTCTGGATATCGATCTGCCCGTCGGCCAACGTGGCCATCCCCGCAGAGTCGTAACCGCGATATTCGAGCCGGCTGAGGCCATCCAAAAGAATTGGCCGCACTTCACGGGGGCCGACGTAAGCAATGATTCCACACATAACAATTTTATCTGTAACTGAACCAAGGAAAGCATCGCTCTCCCAGTGGAATATGCACAGGACAGGACGGAAAACCACGTATTTTTCTCCCATTTAGGGTGTTTTTCACAATTTTCCGTCACTGGACCCGTATGCGTCTCATCATGTTGCCCCTCACTCGCCTCCTGCTGCCAGCAGTGGCTTTATCTGCTGGTCTGACACAATCCTCCTGCACAGGATGGCCGCGGGGGTGGACCAAGGCGAGGCAGCAGTCTCCCGCGGACGGACTTTCCGGGGCCTGGGAAGGCTCCTGGCGCAGCGTCCCCACCGGGCACACCGGCAAACTCCGTTGTGCCGTTTTCCCCAAAGCTCCCGGCATCTGGGAATACCGTTACCGCGCCACCTGGGCGAAGATTTTCTGTGGTGGATTCACCGTCGATTGCCGGGCAGTCCCCCAACCGGATGCGACTTGGACGCTCAGCGGCCAGCGCGACCTTGGCCCTGCCTTCGGCGGGGTCTTCAGGCACACCGGGACCGTCTCCGGCGGTCATTTGGAAGCCCGCTATGAGGCGGCCGCTGATCATGGAGAACTCTCCCTCCAGCGGGTGCCCTGACGGGGTAGGTGGATGCCCGGGTTCTCCGCGCCATAGCCGGCCCGCGGTCCTTTTCTGATCAGACGGGCCAAGGATCGATCGCGCAACCAGGACGCCTGTGCTCTGGTTGGTCGCTGCTGTCTCCCGCGTGCAATGTTTTTTGCCTCTCTGCCCAGATTCCTCACCGTCCTGACTGCCCTGATTTCCCTGGGCTCCGCCGGCTGCCAAGTCGTGGGAACGCCCGCCGGGGCTTCGTCCGGGGTACCCCGGGTGGACCTTACCGCAAAAGCATGGTTTCCGCCCATTGTCCGCCAGCAGGGCAACAGCTGCGCCCAGCAAGCAGGCCTGGCCTACCTGCTCACGGCAGAACGGAACCGGGAACGGGGGGTGTCCTCATGGTCTCCAGCCGCTCGGCTTTCACCTTACCAGGCCTATGCCATTCTCGCCGATTCCATGACCAGCGGGACACATGTGACCGATGGCTGGCGGCTCGCCCTGGAAACTGGCGTGCCTCTGGAGACCGACCTGCCGCGGGCGGGCCGCGGGCTGATGCATGGATTTGACAAATATGTCCGGGCCCTGCGCCAAAAACCCGCGGGCTGGCAAATATTGCCGCTGCGGACCGGAGCCGACCTGAAAAAGGTCAAGGATCAACTGGCCGCTGGGCATCCGGTGGCCTGTGATTTCCAAGTCCGGGGTGCCAAGTTGGTGAAACGCCCGGAAGGAGGGACCCTCGTCAAGCAATGGGGCCGGACCGGACCGGGCCATAACATGATCTATGCCGGGTATGATGACACCATCGGGATCGATACCAACGGGGATGGGAAAATCACCCATGATCTTGATATCACGGGCGATGGCCAGGTGGATCTGGCAGATCAGGAACGTGGGGCATTTCTGGTGGTGAATCCCTGGGGCACCCGCTGGGGCACCGCCGGCAAAGCGTGGGTCCTCTGCCGGGAACATGCCCTCAGCCCATGGCCACGGGCGGGTGAAGTGGCGGTCGTGCAGTCCGCTCCGGACCGATCCCCGCGCCTGATGTTGCGTTTATCCCTCGCTCTCAAGGAAAGGCGGGGGCTCGTCATATCGGTGGGGGACGGGGCAAAAACCGTGCAGCCCCTGCCCTTCCGCGCCACGACCCCGCCCTCCCGCCCGGCCGGGACGGTGAGCACGTGGGAGATGTTTGGAAAACTGGAACGGCCCGGACTACCGGTGTCCTCCGGTCCCCTGCTCAATCCCTCGGGCGGTCCGCTGGAGATGGGTCTGGATGTATCCACGCTCCAGGGAGGGCACCACTTTACCCTGACCCTGTCCTCCCTGGGGCGTCCCCTCCAAGGCACCCTTCACGCCGCCTCCCTCGTGGAATTGGATCGCACCGGCAAGGTGGTCCGGGAGTCGCGGATTCCCCACCTGCCCGTCATTTTGCCCCCCACCGGGGGAACTTGGACCATCAGCCCTTGACCGGGAGGACCGCGGGATGGGAGAAGAGGCAAAAATTGCCTTGCCCGATTGCCCGCCCCACGCCAAAACCGTCCCTTCATGAAACGACTGCTTCTCTCTATTTTCTGTTTTTGGGCGACGGCCACCTCCCACGCCCAGGATGCCGCGCTCCCAAAAGCCCTGATCCCGGACCCGCGTCCGGACGCCGGACTGATCAAACGGCATGAATCCTTCAATGAAATCTCCAAAAAAGGTGAAGCCCAGCTGATTTTCCTGGGGGATTCCATCACCCAAGGATGGGAAGGAGCCGGCAAGGAGGTCTGGGCCAAAACTTGGGAACCCTTGAAAGCCGCCAACTTTGGCATCGGCGGCGACCGCACCGAGCACGTGCTCTGGCGCCTCCAAAATGGCAACTACGACGGCCTGAAAGCTAAACTGACCGTGCTGATGATCGGCACCAACAACACCGGCCACCGCATGGACCCCGCGGCCGACACCGCAGCCGGCGTGAAGGCGATCGTGGAAAAACTGCGCACCAAGCAGCCTCAAATGAAAGTCCTCGTTCTCGGCGTCTTTCCCCGCGCCGAAAAGGCGGAGGATCCCCAACGCGTCCGCACCAACGAAATCAACCAGCTCATCAGCAAACTGGCTGACGGCCAAAATGTTTTCTATCTTGATTTGAGCCAGACGTTCCTCCAACCCGACGGCACCCTGAGCAAGGATATTGCTCCCGACTTTCTCCATCTCAGCCCAAAAGGCTATGAACTCTGGGCCCATGCCATCGAGCCAAAGGTGAAGGAATTGATGGGCAAATAAGAAAATCCAGCTTGGTTTTAATGATCCCTTCACGGTAAGAGATTTCCCTAAGGAATTTTCTTGCCGCCTCGTCCTGGATTGATACCATCAAAATTGGAAATACCTGCTACGGATGCGGGCAGGCTTTTCCAATACATCATAACCCGCACCCATACCCCAATCGGCGGCCTGTCCGCTACACCACAACATCATATGAAAACCACCAAACGAAACCGGGGCTTTACCCTGATCGAACTCCTCGTCGTGATCACGATTATCGCCATGCTGGCTGCCGCCGGCTTCGGCGGATACAGCAAGATCATGCCTGGTGTCAAAGCCAACACCGCCGCCGGCACTGGCCACGCCATCCACACCCTGCTGTTTGCCTGGGCTGGAGACAATGATCAATCCTTCCCGGATGCTGCCCAGAATTCCAACGAAGCCTACCGCGAACTCTTCAAGAAGGGTCTCGTCGATACGGAAAAGACCTTCGCCATCGCTGGTGATGCCTGGCACCTGAACTCCCCCAGTGGGGACAAAAAAGCTCCCGATAATGATATCGGCACCGCCCCCGACTACCAACAGGCTCTGATGCCCGGTGAATGCGCCTGGGCCTACGTGACTGGCCACACCACCGCCTCCAAAGGTGACTTGCCCATTATGGCCAACGCCTTCAGCGAAACCGTGGGTGTCTATGGCAAGGACCCTAAAAAGAAGGGCGGCGTCTTCACCGGCACCAAGTGCGCCTGGGTGGCCGTTGGTGGCAGCGCCAAAGTGGGTGATCTCGATGGCAACTACAAGTGCATGGACAAAAAGGGCACCAAATCCGTCGACGTCTTCAGCACTGACTGGGGCACCAACACGGAAGACGTGAAGAACCCTGAAGGCTGATCCCTGCCGCGGTTTACCCAATCCAAATATCCAGAGCCCGGATTCCCCAGGGAGTCCGGGCTTTTTTGTGCCCGTGCCCTGCCACCATTCCGCCGCCGCCTTCCGTCCCTCATTTGCTCAACCGGAAAATAGAAACCACAGATTTCCCGGAGGGCACAGCCAGTCCAGGCACCAAGTCCATGGCTGGCTTAACTTCCGGGGCCGGCTGAAACCACAAATCGTTCATGATCCGTGCTTCCGGAGAAAACGGTGGTTTCCCCGCTTGGGTTTTTAGAGTTACCCCAAAAGCTTTCGGATTCCTTCACTGGGAAAGCCCGCCCGGATGTCATCTCAGGGACTGGCCGGCTTGGGGGAGGCTTGAAATTGAGCCTGCAACTTCGCCAATGCCGTGGCCGCCTCGGCCGCCTCCTTGAGAGCTGCGGCTTTTTCCGCTTCCACCCGGGCGAGGGATTCACGGAGCGTGACCACCGCGGCGGCGGATTCCCGTTTGATCACTGAGGCCTCCTCCACGGCGGTCTGCGCTTTGGTTTCGGCCGCGGAAGCCTCCGCTTTGGCCAGAGTAAATGCCTGCTGGAGTTGCTGGATGCGGCCTTCACGCTCCACCCCCTTGGCTTCAGCCTCGCGGATCGTCTCCTGCGCCCTGGTCAGGATAGCCCCCTTCCGGTCGCTTTCCTGCTGGAGGATCAAGGAGCCGGCCTCAAGCTGCTCCACCTTTTTCCTGAGCTCATCGGAGGCCTTGGCATTCCGCGCCTCATTCTCCACCATCCCCTTGCCCGCTTGTTCGATGCGCAGGCGCATCCCGCTCAATTCCGCATCCAGCCCGGCATCCATCATGGCTATTTTTTTGGAATCCGCAGCATTGATCAAGGCATTCAAACCGAGCACCGCGACGACCCCGGCAGCAAGAGGCAGGAACCGGTGCGCCCACGGCGTGCCTGGGGCCGGGGTAATTGCTGCCGTCCCAGGCTGACCTGCGGACGTGGCCCCTGGCGGAGCCAACCTGATGGACTGCGCCCCGGTGGCCTCCGCCAACCCGGCTGCCGTCATCCCATTTTTCATCGGGATCGGCGTGACCTGCGATGGCCGGGTCCAAAGGGTAAAAGCCTTGTTTTGGTTGATTTGAATAGGCATGGCTCGGGGAGGCAGGATAACGGGCAAGGATAACTCGCCGGGAAGCGGCCATGTTTCAGGATCCAGCCACAAAGTGAAGGCCGCACCCGGCAGCCGCAGACGGGGGACCGGCCAACGCGCCGGGTCCTGCCACAGGGTGAAGGCCCGCCCGGGCAGACGCAGCGGAAGCACCGGCCAGCGGGCGGGATCCAGCCAGACCGTAAAAGCCTTGCCGGGCAGACGCAGCAGGGGAACCGGCCAACGGGACGGGTCCAGCCATAACGTAAAAGCACGTCCGGAGCATGACGGGGGGAAACCAGGAGCAGACATGGGGAAACAGGCAGGAAACAGCGGTCAGACCATCGCGACTCCGGGAGTTCCCGCGGCGGTTTTTGCCTCGAGGTGCTGGAGCACTTTCCTTACGCAGTCCTCCACCGTCAGCCCGTGTTTGGCACGCAGAATGGCAGGGGTGCCGTGCTCGACAAATTGATCCGGCCAACCGAGACGTTCCACCGGGGTATGCAACCCCGCGTCGTGCAGGTGCTCGATCACCCCGCAGCCAAAACCGTTGTGCAGCACATGGTCTTCCAAGGTGCAGAGGACACGGCAGCGGCGGGCGTAACGCTCCAGCATGGCGGTGTCGAGCGGTTTGATCCAGCGCGGGTTGATCAGGGCCACGGAATAACCCATCGCCTCCAGTTTCACCTTCGCCTTCTCCGCCATTTCAAACATGGTGCCCAGCCCGATCAAAGCCACATCCGTCCCATCGGCCACCACTTCCGCGGTGCCGATTTCGAGCAGTTTCGGCTCGGCCTTGATGGCCTTTCCAGTGAGAGCTCCGCGCGGATACCGGATCGCGGTTGGGCCGGCCTCATAGTGCGCCATGGTCCATAGCATATCCACAAACTCATCTTCATCCTTCGGCTGCATGTGGATCAGGCCCGGCACATGACGCAGGTAGCCAATATCAAAAAGTCCATGATGTGTCGGGCCATCGTCCCCGCTGAGTCCGCCCCGGTCCATGCACAACCGCACCGGCAGTTTTTGCAGGGCCATGTCATGAATGATCATGTCGTAAGCCCGTTGCATGAAGGTGCTGTAAATCGCGAGGAAAGGACGCAAGCCCTGAGCGGCCAGACCACAGGCAAAAAGCGCCGCATGCTCCTCGGCAATCCCCACATCGAAATACCGTTCCGGAATCTCTTTCTTGAAATGCCCCAACCCCGTTCCTCCCGGCATTGCCGCCGTGATGGCCGTGATCGTCCGGTCCTTTTTGGCAAACTTCACGAGGGACTCGGCAAAAATCTGGGAGCAGGTCGGCGTAGGACTGGCCGCAGTCTCCCCGGTCTCGATTTCATAAGTGCCCAATCCATGGAATTTCCCGGGGTTCGCCAATGCCGGCTCATAACCACGGCCTTTTTCCGTGATGATGTGGAGAATCACCGGCTCGGTCTGGGTCTTCAGGAATTCGAACGTTTTGACCAGCAGCGGCAGGTTGTGCCCATCGATCGGTCCATAATACCGCACCCCGAACTCCTCGAAAATCACACTCGGCAGGATCAGGTTCTTGGCACTGCCCTCCACCTTGCTGGCCAGCTTGCGCATCGCTTTGCCCCCGATTTTCTCAATGAATTGCGCAGCCTTGTCATGCAGATGGGCGTAAGCGCTGTTCGTCGACAGCGCCGTGAAATACCGGGCGATGGCTCCGACATTCTTGTCGATCGACCACTCGTTGTCGTTCAGGACCGTGATGAAACGTTTGGTGGACGAGACCACGTTGTTCAGCGCCTCGAAGGTGGGACCACAAGTAAAAGCGGCGTCCCCCGCCACGCACACCACGTGCTCATCCGTGCCATTCAAATCACGCGCCACGGCAAAGCCCAGCGCCGCACTCATGGCGGTGCCCGCATGGCCGGCGCCATAACAATCATGCTCGCTTTCGCTGCGCAGCAGGAAGCCATTCAGGCCTTGGTATTGCCGCATGGTGGACAGGCGGTCCCAACGGCCGGTCAACATCTTATGGACGTAGCCCTGATGGCTGACATCGAAAATAAATTTGTCCTTGGGCGAGTCAAACACCCGGTGCATCGCGATGGTCAGTTCAACCACCCCAAGATTCGGCCCCAGATGGCCTCCGGTGTTGGCCAGCGTCTCGATCAGTTCCTTGCGGACCTTGGCAGGCAATTGCAGAAGCTGGCTCTCGGTGAGGCGCTTTACATCGGCGGGACCATGGATCTCAGGAAGATCCTCCAGGTTAGAAGAGTCGGATTTCATCATCAGAAGAAGCGGGAGGCGGGCTGGCGGGCAAGGCCCCGGAGGGGACCGGGTTGGCGGCCGCCGGAGCGGCAAGGGGAATGGTTTCGGCCAGACCATCGGCCCGGCGGGAAATTTGTTCAATGCGGAGCTGGGCGGTGTCCAGTTGAGCCTGGCAGCGCCCCAGCAGTTTCATGCCCCGTTCATAGCGGGCCACCAATTCATCCAGCCCCTGGGGATCGCCATCCAGCGATTGGATGATCTGATCCAGTTCCTCGATGGACTGCTCAAACGACGGCTCCTCTGCGTCAGCAGGAGCGGGCGTGGACCGGGAACGGGCGGGCATAAGGGGCAAAGGGAATCCGGAACCAATTCCGGGGAATTGCCAACATGGCAGTCGCCGGGGCAAAACTCAACCCGCAAAACAGAATGCCGCCCCGAGCTTCCCTTTTCGGCCTTCCCCGCCCCGATCCTGCGGTCCGGCAGTTCCTCGCCCATGCCGCCGCTTGCTCTTGCCACGGGGCCATCCCGCTTTTAACAAAGAACGTTTTATGAATTGGTGGCAATCTATCCTCATCGGTATCGTCGAAGGCCTGACCGAATATCTCCCGGTCAGTTCCACCGGCCACATCCTGCTCACGCAGAAAATCCTCGGCATTCCCGCCACCGAAAGCTCGAATGCCTACGCCGTGGTGGTGCAGGTCGGAGCCATTCTGGCCGTGCTGGGACTTTACTTCCAGCGCTGCCGCAGTCTCCTTGATGGCTTGCTCGGCAAAAACCCCCAGGGTCTGCTGCTGCTGCGCAACATCATGATCGCCTTTTTGCCGGCAGTCGCTGCCGGGCTGCTTTTTGATAAGAGAATTGAGCAATACCTCTTCGGCCTGTGGCCGGTGACCGCTGCTTGGTTTGTCGGCGGAGTGGCCATTCTCGCCGTCGCCTGGTTCAAAAGAAACGCCGCCCCCGGAGCCCGTAAAATCGGCCTCAGCCTGGAGGACATCACCCCGAAAACCGCTTTCCTGATCGGCCTCCTGCAATGCGTCGCCATGTGGCCCGGCACCAGCCGCAGCCTCATGGTCATCGTGGGCGGACTGCTGGTCGGACTCAGTATGATCGCCGCCGTGGAGTTCAGTTTCCTGCTGGGCATGGTCACCCTGACCGCCGCCTCCGGCTACAAAATGCTCAAATTCGTCAAACACCCCGAGCTGCTCCAGGACTACTCGGTGACCACCATGCTGCTCGGCATCATCGCGGCGTGGGTCGCCGCCGCGCTCTCCGTCAAATGGATGGTCGGCTGGCTGCAGAAACACGGCGTCACCGTCTTTGGTTATTACCGCATCGGGCTGGCCGTTGTGGTCGCCGGCCTGCTGCTGGCCGGCATTCTCCAACCCTGACTGATCTTCCCGCCATGAGCTTCATCCACGACGATTTCCTGCTCTCCACCCCGCTGGCCCGCCGCCTTTTCCATGAAGTCGCGGAGTCCCAGCCGATCATTGACTACCACTCGCACCTGCCGCCCTCGGATGTGGCCGCCGACCGCCGGTTTGGCAATCTCTTCGACATCTGGCTGGCGGGCGATCACTACAAATGGCGCGCGATGCGTTCCAACGGCGAAGCCGAAAAATACTGCACTGGAGACGCCCCGCCCTACGAAAAATTCCTCGCCCTCGCCCGCACCATCCCGAATTGCCTGCGGAATCCCCTCTACCACTGGTGCCACATCGAGTTAAAGCGCTACTTCGGCATCGACGAACTCCTCACCCCGGAGTCCGCCCCGCGCATCTGGGAACAGGCCAACGCCCGCCTTGCCGATCCCGACCGCGGCGCCCGCGCCATCCTCACTGATTTCAAGGTCGAAGTCGTCTGCACCACCGATGATCCGGCCGATCCCCTGGCGCATCACGAAACCATCGCCGCCGCCAACATCGGCACGAAAATCCTGCCCACCTTCCGGCCTGACAATCTCCTGAAGATCGACCAGACCGTCTTCTTCAACTCCTACGTCGAAAAACTGGCCGCCACCGCCGACACTGACGTCGCCACCTTCCGCGGCCTCCTCGGCGCCCTCGAGAAACGTCACGATGCCTTCCACGCCATCGGCGGACGCCTCAGCGACCACGGCCTCCCCCAGGCCACCTGCCACTTCTGCACCGAAACCGAAGCCGCCCGCATCTACGACAAAGCCCGTCTCGGCCAGCAGGTCACCCCGGAGGAGCAACAACAATTCGCCACCTTCATCATGGTCCACAGCGGCCGCCTCGATGCACAGAAAGGCTGGGTGAAACAACTCCACCTCGGCCCCCTGCGGAACAACAGCACCCGCCTGTTCAAATCGTTGGGCCCGGACACCGGCTTCGATTCCATCGGCGACCTCCCCCAGGCCCATGCCCTGTCCCGTTACCTCGACGCCCTCGACATGGACGGCTCCCTGCCCAGGACCATCATCTATAACATCAACCCTGCCGACAACTACGTCATGGGCACCATGATCGGCAACTTCAACGACGGCAGCGCCGCCGGCAAAGTGCAGTTCGGTTCCGGTTGGTGGTTCCTTGATCAAAAAGAAGGCATGGAGTGGCAGATCAACGCCCTCTCCAATCTCGGCCTGCTCAGCCACTGGGTCGGCATGCTGACCGACAGCAGGTCCTTCATGTCCTTCCCGCGGCACGAATACTTCCGCCGCATCTTCTGCAATCTCCTCGCCCGCGACGTCGCCGCCGGCGAAATCCCGGACGATTTCGAAATGCTCCGCACCCTCGTCCAGCGGGTCTGTTATGGCAATGCCCGGAACTTCTTCGGATTCTACGCCTGAGGGAGCACCCTCTAACAATCAGTCCAGCCCCTGCCTTACCGGGAGGCGGGAGCCGGCATGCGGTCGGCCCGTCCGTCGCCACGGGCCTTCCCGTCATTATTTCCCTCACCTTGATGGCGCATAGAAAAGGGGCGTCTGGGTCAGTCCCCCTCTCTCCCCGTTCCGGATCCCGCCAATGACGCCAACCGCAAAAAGCAAATTCCTTTCAAATCAGGCTCTCCTGCGTTTTTCACTCCGGCTTGGTTTGGTGCCGGCTCTCGTCCTCTCCCGCGCCCTCGCGTCCGTGCAACTCGAGATACCGCCCCGCCTGCAATGGGACGACAACAGTGGCTACTGCGGCGAGGTCTCAATCCAGTCGATCGCGCTCTTTTACGGCGCCTGCATTTCCCAGTATCGGGTCCGCGCAATCATCGACCCGACCCAGCAGCAGGACACCCTCGTGCCGTATAACTCCGGTCCGATTTTTGACGCACTCCGGCTCAACTACGCGGCATGGAACTCCAACTCCGCCACGCCCCAATACCAGCCCTTTCTCGTCTGGGCCAAAGGCCACCTGGCCCAAAAACACCCCGTGATTTTCAACGTGTTCAGCAAGGGCCTCAACGACCCGGATTACGACCACATCATCACTGCCACCGGCTATACCTCGCCGGACACGACCATCTACCACGATACCGACACCCTCATATTCAACGACAACTACGCCGCCACGCCTTACAGCCGCACCTTCGGCTCCCTGCCCGACACCCGCAGCATGAAGGGCAACGGAGCGACCTACCCCTATTGCATCCCGCGCGACTTCGACTATGGCTGCGCCGTGACCGGCATCAAGGACGACTCCGGCACCGCCCTGCCAGTTCACGTCGCGGTCGATAAATGGAACGAGCCGAACCTCGCGCGCTCCGCCGCGCCCGTGCGCATGAATGCCGTGGTGACCATCCGCTCCCTCACCGCCGGCTCAGCCTACGTTTTACTGCGCTACCACAGTTACCAGGCCGTCCCCACGAACAACTACCTCGCGAGCTCCTATAACAACGCCACCTACTTCCCGGCTACCGGCGCCACCCGTGCGATCAACGACACCTTCATGTCCGACGCGACCGTGATCTACCGCTGCATCCCGGTTGCCCTCGTGCCGCCCGCCATCACCTCCTTCGACGCCACGACGACGACCCTCACCCTGCGTTTCTCCACGCAAACCAACCGCACCTACTTCGTTGAAGCCTGCGACAATCTGGCGGCCGCGCAGTGGACAAAAGTAGCCAATAACCTCGTCGGCACCGGCGGACCGCTCACCTACACCGAAACCCGGACGCAAGGCGCACCACGGCGTTTCCTGCGCATCGGCGTGACGCTGCCCTAAACGCCTTACGACTCCCGCAGCACCATCGCCCCCCTCTCTCCCCAGTTCCGGATCCCGCCAATGACTCCACCCATAAAATGCAAATTCCTTTCAGACGCGTGATGGCAATTCCAGCAATCTGCCGGAGGGCTACCATAACAAGGAATCCTTCAAAAACCGTGGCATCAGCCTGAGCAAAAACGTCCACGAAGCCCGCGACGGTGACCGGCGCGGCTATTCCGGCGACTCCAAAAAGAAGCAGTAGCCCGCCGGGGGCGCCGGGCTACCGGGGACCTGCCGGTGCGTGCCTGGGGTCACCATCGCAGCACGTCCCGGCGAATGAGACGGGATAGGGCTCTCCATTCAGGAGACCAGTTGATTCATGGTCCCGGTGCTGGATCCGAAGGCGTCTCCTTCCACGCCCAGTTGCTGCAGCAGGGTGACGAACAGATTGCAGAGCGGGGTGTTATTATCCTGCCTGAAGGCGTGGTGCTGGCCATGCTTCAGGCCGCCACCGGCCAGGACGACGGGGAGGTTGGTGTTGTCGTGTTTGTTGGCGTCTCCCATATTGGTGCCGTAAAGCACGGTCGTGCGGTCCAGCAGGCGCGAGCCGTCCTCAGGCTTGGCGGCGAGACTTTGGATGAGCCCGGCCATGATGACCATCTGCTGTCGGTCCGCGTCCGCCAATTGTCTTACCTTGTCAGGGGCCTGACCATGGTGGCTGAGGCCGTGATAGCCATCCGTGGTGTTCTCCTCGTTATGGATCCGGAAAGCAGGCGTGGCAAAGGCATCCACCATCAGGGTGACGATGCGGGTGGAATCGGATTCGAAGGCCAACTGCGCCATGGAGAGCATGAGGTCCAGCTTTTCAAAGATGAGCTTTTTATCCTGAATATCAGCGGGTTCCGGCCGTGGCGCGAGGGGCTTGGGCTTCAGTTCCCACTGGCGGGCGATGACAAGGCGTTCTTCGATTTCGCGCACGGAGGTGAGGTATTGATCCAGGCGCGAACGGTCCCCACCGCCCAGACTGCGGCCCAGCCGCCTCGTATGGTCTGTCAGAGTATCGAGAATACTGCCCCGCTCCTCCAGCCGGCGAAGCTGCTGCTGCACCTCCGCCGGATCGCCCTGAACGAACATGCGGCGAAACAGGCTGGGAGCACTGTCCTCCGCCGGCAGCAGCACGCCATCGCGCGTCCATGACAGGCTGCGGTTGGCTTTGTCAATATTGACGCCCAGATTCAAGGTCGGGAATCGGGTGAGCTGGCCCAGTTTTTCGACGGCGTATTGGTCCAGGGAGATTTGGTTGCGGAACCCACTTTTCGTGGGGCCCCGGGCCGCCGTGAGGAAACAATTTTCCGCACTGTGTCCGCCATTCACATCGGGATGCGACATGCCACTGAAGACGCTCATTTCATGGCGCACCGCGGCGAGCGGCGCAAGCGTGGGTGACAGGGCGTAGTCGCGTCCGGCATTTTCAGGAAAGAACGGCTTTGGCAGGAATCCGAGATTATTGGAGATGAGGAGGAGACGGCGCGGGGCCTGCGGCACCGGCGCCCGGCCGAACACCGGCGTCATGCATTCCAGCCAAGGCAAAGCGAGGGTGACGCCCGCACCGCGCAGAAAGCGGCGGCGGGAGCAGGATTTGGCGAGGTAAGGGACGTTGGGCATAGGCGTTTTGCGCTGAATATTTTGTTGCTAGCCACGGCCTGTGAAGATGCGGCTCTGGACCAGCGCGACGAGCAGATCCTGCACCCGGTAGCCGTCCTTCGCGCAGGCATCCAGCAGGGTCTCCACGCTGCGGCGGTCGGAATAGCGCACCGGCGTGCCGGTGGCATACACCGTGAACTGTTGCAGCAGATTCTTCGCCAGTTGGCGCGGATTGGCCGCGAGGATTGTTTTGAGTTCGTTCACATCCCTGAAGCTGCGGCCATCCAGCAACTGGCCGGTGGCATCCACCGGGGATGAGAGGGCATAGCTGAAATCATGCCCGGCCCGGTCAATGCCGTTGATGCGCTCGCCTTCCCCGGTACCGCGATAACGGGTGCGCCATCCGCCGAGGATATCAAAATTCTCCAGGGCAAGGCCCACGGGATCGAACGTGGCGTGGCATCCGGCACAGGACTTGGAATTCGTATGCAGGGCCATCAGCTCACGGATCGACGTGGCACCACGGATATCAGGCTCCACCGCGGGCACACTGGGCGGCGGCGGCGGGGGGGGCTGGCCGAGCAGGCGCTCCATCACCCACGCGCCGCGCACCACCGGCGAGGTATTCGTCCCATTGGCACTGACTTTCAGAATAGCGGCCTGGGTAAGCAATCCGCCATAAGGACTGCCCGCCGGGAGTGGTACCTTCCTCATGGCTGAGCCTGCCAGGGAGGGCAGCCCGTAATGCGCCGCGAGGCGGTCATTGGCATAGCAAAAGTCCGCCTTCACCAGAACACTGGCGGGCAGATTCTCCCGGATCATGGCCGTGAAAAAGGTGCGCGTTTCGCGTTCCATGCTTTCCACGAGATATTCATCAAAACGATACTCCGGAAAAATCCGGATGTCAGGATCATCCCGCCGCACGTGCCGCAGCGCGAGCCAGTAGTCCGTGAAGTTCTTCACAAAGCGCCCGAAGCCCGGCCCGGCGATCAAACGCAGGGTTTCCCCGCGCAGGGTCTCTGCGTCCTGCAGATGCCCGCCTCCGGCCAAGGCCAGCAAACGCTCATCCGGGCGGGAATTCGTCAGGAAATGTGACAGGCGCGAGGCGATGGCGTGCTGATCTTCCGCCGGTGCAGGCTCGCGCAGAAAGATGAAATCAGCCGAGACGAGGAACGCCTTGTAGCCCGCCAGCAGCGCCTCCCTGAAAGGCACGCCCTGCTCCAGACGATGCCCGATCAAGGCCTCGAACACCAGGAGATCCCCGCCGTCGACCGGCTCCCGGGCCGCCCGCTGCACGAAACGGCGCAGCAGACGCTTCGCTTCCTCCTGCGGGTGCGGCGGTTTTGGATCAACGCCCAGATCATCAAACAGCACCCGATGGGAGGGCGGCGGCCAACTCTCCGGGGGGATAGGACCTTCCACCTCAAGCCATTGCACGGCGATGCCCGGCTGGCCTCCTTCCGGGAAAGGCGGATACCGGTAAGTCGGCTCCGAGCCATTCGGATTCTGAGCCAGCGGCATCGGCAGACCCAGCAAACTATATTCGACCGCCTCACCCTCACGCAGCCGGACCGTCGTTTCATAAACCTGTTTTTCCGGCTGGATGTCGAGGATGCCACCCTCCGCGCGCACCTCGTTGATGATGTCAGCCCCGGCTGGCTTGCGCGTGCGGAAAGTCATCGGCACGGGGTGCTGTGCGGGAGTTAACACAAACCCTGGCTGCTGCAGCACGGCCCTTGCGGAAAAGCGCAGCTTGTAGCGCCCGGGGAAGGGAGCGGCGATGCCTTGGGGATTGCCGATGTAGGGCCAGCTCGCTGAGCGGAACAGCGCCATCTCGATCCCATCGTCCTGGTCCAGGGGTTTGTCCTTCTTTTGGTCCCATCCGCTGAACTTGCTATCGCGCGCGAAGAACATCGCTTCGCGGTTCCCAAACGTGCCGGTACCTGGAAACAAATTCGTACCCACAAGGTGCCACTTGGTCACGGGTGGAGGGCCATTGCCCGTTACCATCGCTGCCCGCAGGGCGGCCTCAGCCGCGTCCAGGTAAGCTGTAAGCTGCACCCTGGACAACTCCAGCATGTCTGTCGTTTTGTTAAACCGGTGCCCCTCACGGTCCTCCGGGAGAATATCGCGGATATCCAGATCAGGCAGCTCCAGCACTTCCCGGAGATTTTGCTCGTATTCATCGCGGTTCAGCCGCCGCATTGGCCCGCGGCCGTGGGCCTGCACCTCTACCGCATCCGCCCCGTAGAGGGCAGCATCCAGCTCCTGCACCAGGGCCAGGCGGTCCTCCGCCGGCAGGTCCTCAGCCTTGGGCGGCATCTCGCCTTTTTCCACCCGATCGTGAATGCGGATCCAGTTTTCGAGGTTGGCGCGGTCCTTGAGATCAAAGCGCAACGCCGACAAATCCAGCCCGCCCTTTTTCGTGCCGGCATCGTGACACTCCAGGCAGCTCTTTCCGATTTGTGCCGGAATCTGATCCGCCGGCAGCAATCCCTGGAGCAGCAACAGCAGCAAAGCAGAAGGAAATAGACAATTCATAGCAAAAGTCAGTCAGGCCCATCCGTTCCAGCGCAGCCTTCCTTCCCAGCCGCCCGCCCCCGCGGCATGCCGTGAGGCCCCCCAGGACCATGGCCTTGTTTGATGATGGCGTTAAAATAAAGGAAGGAAGAGATGCCTTGGAAGATTGGAGGGCTCGCCAGACGCTGCCATCCTTTTCGATACCAGACACGACAGCTTTGAAACCCCGCCAGTCCACCAGCCTCCAAGTCATAGAGCCTCAAAGTGAGCACCAGCCCCCCTCTTTCCCCGTTCCGGGTGCCGCCAATAGCGCCACCCGCAAAAAGCCAATTCCTTTCCGACAGAAATTGGGAGACGCGGCGGCAGGAGTTCCGGAGATGGGCTGGTTGAGTATAATCCGCTTCCGGTCAGACTTGGCCGTTCTGCCCGTTCTGCACAATCCTCTGCCGGGCCGCGATGTAAGAATCGAATTCCGCTTCGCTGGTGAACATGCCGACACCGGGAAGGGCTTTGATAATGGCGAAAACCTCGGTGATCTGCGGCTGGAGGCTGATGAAGGAAGCCATTCCCCCGCGCTCCTTCAACTGCTTGCGCACCATCGAAAAAACGCGCAGACCGGCGCTGCTGATGAACTTCAGACCGGCGAGGTCAAACATGAGGTCCTTCCCACAGCGGGCCATCACCGGGGTGAGCTCCTTCTCCAAATCCGGTGCGGTCAGGGTATCGAGGCTGCCGGTGAGCTTTACGGTGTAGACTCCCGTTTGATCGGAGCCGGCAGTTCTGACGATTTGAATATCAAGTGGCATGATGGTTTGCTGTGAATTAAGGTTGTGCTGAGGGTAGTGAACCGATTTTTGATGTGCAAGAGTTCTTTCAGGCGGGCAGCGGAAGGCTTTTCATCAAGCGCAGCACATTCCGGCCGCCTTCGCGGCTATAAATCAGGTTATCCGTGTATTTCCGGACCAGAAAAATGCCCCATCCGCCGGGTTCCTCCTCGTCATCCGCCACCCCGTCCCCGGGCGGTGCCAGCGTAGGATCAAATGCGATGCCGGAATCCCGGAGTTCGATGCTGATGGCCTCGCCGGTGTGTTCCAAAGTCACTTCGAAGGTTTGAGCCGGGTCCCGCTGGAGAGCGTGGTTCACGATGTTGCTGGCGCATTCCTCCAACGCGAGGGTCAGGCCGAAGAGGATGCCGGCCGGAATGGCCTTGGCCTCGCCAAATTCCTGCAAGGATTCCACCGCCCTCATCACTTCCCCGGGCGTTCCCTTGAGTTCCAGTTTCATAGGGCACCCTCCCTGCCGGAAAAGGAGCCGATCTTCAAGCTCAGGATCGCGATATCATCCGATTGGGGGGCACCGTTGGCAAAGGCATGCACTTTTTTGAGCAGTTCCCCGGTCAGTAACGGCGCGGATTGCCCGGCCAGCAGGGCAGTGTCTGCGATGAGCCGGTCGTCTCCATAACATTCGTCCTCCGGATTGAAGGCCTCGCTGACACCGTCGGTGTAAAACACGATGGCATCACCGGGGCGAAGGGTTATTTCGGTGCGCTCGAAATCGAGTCCTTCCTCAAATCCCAAAGCGGTTCCCAGGTTTTTCACGGCCCAGGCCGGCGCTTCACCCGGCCGCAGCAGGACGGGACGGCAGTGTCCGCCATTGGCGATGGTCAGGTTGCCGGAGGCCGGATCAAACACGGCGCAGATGAAGGTCACGAACATGCAGGACGGATTATCCACCGCCAGTTCATCATTGAGCCGGGCGAGGATGATTTCGGGCTCCGCAATGTCCCGTGCCAACAGGCGGGCGAGACTGATGGCGCGCACCATGAACATGGAAGCAGGAATTCCTTTGCCCGAAACATCACCCAGGAAGATGACCAGCCGGTCCCGCGCCGCCGCACAGACGCCATACAGGTCGCCGCCGACCTCACGGGCGGGTTCCAATACGGCACCGAATTCGACGCCGTAGGTTTGCTCCACCATGGAAAAATCATGAGGCAGCATGCCCATTTGAATCTCCCGGGCCACCTTCAGTTCACTGGCGATCTGTTCCTTGACCGCATCGCTGTAGGCTTTGGCCTTGAGCAGCGAGCGCACCCGGGCCTTCACCTCCAGCATTTCGAACGGCTTGGTCAGGTAATCGTTGGCGCCGGCTTCGAAGCCCCGGGTCTTGTTGCGCACTTCCTCCAAGGAAGAGAGAAACATAATAGGGACGTCGGCTGTTTCCGGCATTTCACGCAGGCGCCGGCATACTTCATAACCGTCCATCCCAGGCATCATGATATCGAGCAGCACCAGATCCGGCGGGGTGCGCGCAGCGATTTGCAGCGCCATTTCCCCATTCATCGCCAAGCTGAGCTTGTGGTCGGCCTTCAAGCCCTCCACCAGAATATCGAGGTTAGTCTTGGTGTCGTCCACCAGCAGAACACGGCAGTCTGATAAATTTTTCATGATTGAGGAAAAGTTTGAAGAGCCTGAGCCAATTGCGCTTCCGCTCCAGGGAAATCATAATTCTGCACAAGCTGGGTGAAGGTGACGGCAGCGCCGCCAGGAAACAAAGGAGCCAGCGCGGCCCGGTTCCCCTCGATGAACTCCACCGCACCAGAGTCAAAATCAGAAAGGAGTTTTGCCAATTGCTCCGCCGCTCCAAAGGTGCGGGATGGGTCCACCACCACGGCCGCTACCGGAGAAACCGACACGGAGTCCGGGGCCGGCAACCAACTTCGCAGTCCCTCCAGAAGCGGGTCAAGCACCCTATCGAGTTGCATCAAGGCGGCTTCGGTATCGGAAGGGCTGCTCCGGTGACGGATGGTCTCCTCCAGCAGACCTGCCGCTGTCTGCACCTGCCGGGCCCCGAGGTTCGCGGCCACCCCCTTGACCGTATGGGCAATCCGTTCGGCAAGGGCCGGATCATCCTGACCCAGCGCCGCACGGATTTCCGCACCCGCCGGGCCTTGCTGGTCAGCGAACTGACGGAGCAGTTTTAGATAGAGCTTTTGATTGCCCGCGACCCGGGTCAGACCATCCTTGGTGTCAAGCCCATCGATCTCCCGCAGTTCATTCGTCGCGGCCAGCGCGACGACGGGCGCGACGACGGGCGCGACGACGGGCGCGACGACGGGCGCGACGACGGGTGCGGCGACGGGTGCGGCGACGGGTGCGGCGATCCGCTCCGGCGAGCCCAGTGGGGGGAGATAGCGGCCAATAGTTTCGAACAGCAGACCAGGATCGATCGGTTTGGAGATATGATCGTTCATGCCCGTGGCGAGGCAACGCTGCTTTTCCTCGATGGTGGCATGGGCGGTCATGGCGATGATGGGCAGCGTGGTGAAGCGGGCGTCGGAACGGATTTTTACCGTAGCCTGATGGCCGTCCATCACCGGCATTTGGAGGTCCATCAGGACGACGTCGAACGGGGTTGGCTGCGGGCCGTTGAACAACTTTTGGACGGCTTCCTGACCGTTGTTAGCCACGTGCACTGTGGCCCCCGCGCCTTCGAGCAGTTCCACGGCGATCTGTTGGTTGATCTCGTTGTCCTCAGTGAGAAGGATGCGGGCGCCGCGCAGCCGGTCTTCAGATTCACCGGTCACGGCTTCGCCCGCCGCCATGCCGTCACCGGCCTCGGCGAAGATGTTCACGAGCGAGTCCATTACCATGGACTTGGTCACGGGCTTGATGAGGAAGCCGTCAAGCTCGAGCCGCTCCGCTTCTTCACGCACCTCTTCGCGGCCAAATGCCGTGACGAGCACGATGGCGGGCTGTTTCGCCAGCGTCTCGTCGCTCTTGATGAGGCGGCTGGCCTGCAGGCCATCCATGCCGGGCATCCGCCAATCCATAAAGACGATGTCGAACGGTTCAGCGGGATTCTGCGCCTTGATGGCGGCGATCGCCTCCGGCCCGGATGCCACGGTCACGACGTGATTGGCGATGGATCCCAGCGGTTCGGCGAGAATCTCCCGCGCCGCGGCGTTGTCATCCACGATCAGGATGCGTAGTCGCGAGAGCCGTTCAGGGACGATCTTGCCGGTGCCGTTGGCAGCTCCCACGCCGGCCCATACCGTGCAGAAAAAGGTCGTGCCGACTCCGGGTTCACTTTCGAGCCAGACGCGTCCTCCCATCAAGTCCACGAGGCGGCGGCAGATCGTCAGGCCAAGCCCGGTACCGCCATACTTGCGGGTGGTGGAAGTATCGGCCTGCACAAACGGCTGGAAGAGTTTCGTCGACTGCTCCGGCGTCATCCCGATGCCGGTGTCGCGCACCGAAAACTTGAGCTGCACTTTTTCGCCCGTTCTTTCCAGCAATTCGATGTTCAGCCGGATCTCGCCACGCTCCGTGAACTTCACCGCGTTGTTGACTAAATTTGTCAGAATCTGACCCAGACGCATCGGATCCCCCAACAAATGCTCGGGAATCAACGGGGAAACGTGGGCCAAAAACTCCAGTCCCTTGTCGTGCGCCTTCTGGGCAGTGAGGGTCGTGACCGAGCTGATCACGTCGTCAAGCCGGAAGTCCGTCTCCTCGATCTCCAGCTTGCCGGCCTCGATCTTGGAGAAGTCCAGGATATCATTGATGATTCCCAGCAGGGAAGTGCCGGCGTTGTGGACTTTGCTGACATAATCGCGCTGCTTGGGATTGAGCGGCGTCTTCAGCGCGAGATGGGAGAGACCGATGATGGCGTTCATCGGGGTGCGGATCTCGTGGCTCATATTTGCGAGGAAATCCGACTTCGCACGGGTCGCGTCCTCCGCGGTGTCCTTGGCGACCTCCAACTCCCGCTGCTGCCGGATCAAGGCCTCCTGCTGCGCGAGCAATGCCATCTGGGTCTGCGTAAGCTCGGCGGTCTGAACTTCGAGTTGGCGGGTCTGCTCCTGAGTCTGCACGAGCAGTTCGGCGGTGCGCAGATTGCGGGAAAGAATCTCCATGCTCATGGCCACCACCGGCAGCAGTTCCTTGAGCAGCGCTTGCTCGTTGGCACTGCATTGACTGAATGAAGCGACCTCAAGCACGCCAAGCAGCGCATTCTGCGAGATCACCGGCCACGCGGCCGCCTGAACCGGCGGGGCCTTGCCAAGGCCCGATGAGATTTCGAGATAGGCGGGCGGAAGTGCAGTCAGGGTGACCAGTTGACGGTCACGGGCGCACTGCCCGACCAACCCCTCGCCGGGGCCAAAAGAGTCAGTCAGGGCTCCACCCTCCGCCAGCCCGTAACCGGCGATCCGCCGGAGCCGATCCGGGTTCTTTTCAAAAAGATAAAATCCACCGACTCCGCCGCCTAAGATTGGCACGAGAGCCGTGATAAGGCGTTGCCCGAAGTCGGCCAACGACGCCGCGCCCTGCAGTCCGGCCGAAATGTTGGCGATGTTGGTTTTCATCCACCGCTGCTCCTCCATCGCGGCGGCCCCCTGCTTTAGAACGTCCACGGACCGGGCCAGCCCGCCTGTTTCATCGCTGGCCCCGGTAAAGGGAACCGCTTGGGTGTAATCGCCGCCGGCGATCGACCTGACTGAGGTTTCCAGCGAGCGGATCGGGTGGACAATGCGGCGGTAGGTCAGCCAGCCCAGGCCCCCGGAGAGCGCCACCCCCACGAAGACGGCGATAAGCAGTTTGCGCCGCGAATTCTCGATGGTATCCAGCGCATCCTGCCCCGCACTGGTGGCGGAGGCCTCGTTGTGCAGGATCCAGTTTTTCGAGACCTCGCTGAGCTTCTCTCCCAGCACCGTCATCGGACCGGAGACGAGCGCGGTGGCGGCGTCCTTGCGGCCTGCCGCCACCAGCGCGATCACCTCATCGGCCCTGACCATCCACTCCCGGCTCAAGTCACGGAATTCATTGACAAAACGACGGCCCTTCTCGCTCGAAACCCTCCGGTCCGCATAATCCTCGAGAAGTTGTTTCGTTTCGCGCCGGTAGGCATCGTATGCGGCGAGCGCTTTGGCCTGCGTGGGCGCATCCGCCGCCAGCAGTAAGCTGCGCAAATCCACCCGCATCTCAGCGAAGCTCCGCGAGATGTCCCCCAGCCGGGCCAGAGCCATGACGCGGGATTCCGTCACAAAGCGGGCGTCTTCCTCGATATGGGCGAGTTGCTGGCGGGTGAAGACACCGATGCCGCAGAGAATCAGCAACGGAACTGCGAGGAGTAAAATCAGGCGTTTGGCAATGGTCATAGGATCGGTCAAGAGTTCTCTTCCACGAACTTCCAGCATTCAAGCTGGCCGTATTTTCTTAGTAGCGCCAGCATGGAAGGGAAGAAAAAACCGCCCCCCGCGCCCCGTTCCGGATCCCGCCAATGACGCCACCCGCAATAAGCAAATTCCTTTCAGACAGACACTTTACCCGTGGGGTGATCTTCGGGAACCGGGCGCTGATAGATGGCTGGTTTAAAGCGAACCGCCAAGTGGTAACAGGCCGCAGTTGGCCGGAGCGCAAACGGGGGGCTAAAAGCCTCGGACGCCCGGCGCGGCGCGGCTTGCATGCCTTGCGCGATGCGAGGTAGCCCGGGATGAATCCAAGAAGCAGAATGACCATGGTTATGATCGGGCGCAGCCCCGGTCATAACGGTTGTGGAACAATTCGTGGACGGCCTTCCCCGGGATGGCGGGTCAGACCCGCCATCCCGCCTTGCCCTCACCGGGGAATGCTTCCGGCAGCTTCTCCTCTGTCAGGCAGGTCCCGGGACGGGGCCCCGGGCGGACGTGCCGGAACTTCATGGCCCAGCCACCGGCGGGACAGCGGACCTCTGGTTGGTCCCGATGAGCGGGACCCCGATCTCCGGCAGCACGGGTTTCAAATGGACATGCCCGGCAAAGCGGACTACTAAAGAGCGGGTCAGTTCAACAGATGTTTTCACTTGGAGTTTACCCAAGCCCACGTCCCATGTGGGCTGCCGGCAGTGGATTAGCCATCGCCCGGACCTTGGCGGCACGCGAGCAGTTGGCATCTTCTCCTATCCAATGATTATGAAAACAAAAGACATTCCAACCTGCATGGCGGCTCTTCTTCTTTGGACTGCGGCATGTCCGGTCACCGGCCTGGCGCAACAGTCCAGAGCGGGCGGATATGCCAGAGCCCCGGTGACCCACAAGGAGGTGGCGGCGGCGGCGGCCTTCGCCATCAAGGCGCAGCAGAACGCGATGCAGGACAAAAAAGACATGGAACCGCCAAAACTGGAACTGGCCTTGATCCTGCAAGCAGAGCAACAGGTCGTCGCAGGAATGAATTACCGGCTCAAATTGAAGGTGAAATTGAATGGGAAGGAGCAGACGGCGGAAGCAATCGTCTGGTGGCAGGCATGGAGAAAGCCAGAGCCATATCAGCTGACTTCATGGACGTGGAAGTGATCGGCTGGCTGATCGGGATTTCCGCGGGTTCCCTATCCTTTCGTTCGATTGCTTCAGCCACCTGCAGAGCACTGGAGCGCAGCGAACCCCTCCCACAACGCGTTAGCGCCCAACGGGGCGGTCCGGTCGAACCGCGCTTTCCACCCGGGACACGATTTGCCGGCTGGAGGCCAAATTCTCCGGCACCCGCAACGCCGCGCAGAAGCCTGCCAGCGTGAATTTCAACGCAGGACGGAGTTGCCTGCGCCACGTCAGGACGACCGGCGATGGATGCGCGCCCGCCGATGTTCGTCTGCATGGAATCATCGGGGTGGGCGTTTTTCAACGAAGGTGTTATAGTTACGACCCTTTCGCCGGGCGCGTCCCGGAAACAGGCGGCACGGGGACCGGGACATTGGGCGAGGATGGGGGCACAGCGCGCTGTATTCAGGCCGATCGCCGAACCGCTGAATGGGTTCCGGACCGCAGCCACGGTGGGGCGGAGAAGGCATCCTGACTGATTCCGCTTACCCCGGGGCCACGGGCATCCGGCACAAAGTCGTCTCATTCCGTTGGCTATGGCCCTGATCCTGCGGTCCGCTGTCGCATGCCTGTTCCCAATCCCATCGGCACCATCGGCACCATCCTCGCGCCCGCCAGTCCGCGGACTTACCGCACCGTGCAGGCCAACGGCAAGGAGATCCCCGCCCACCTCAGCCCCCGCCGGGCTGCCCCCCTCGATCCCCTGGAACCACCGACCCGGGCGAACCTCGAAATGACCTCCTAAGATTTCAGCATTGGCCGTATCGCCGGGATCGCCCCGCCACCGGAGGCCTCCACTTGACCTGAAGTGACACGCCAATCCCGGCATGAGCTCCGGCGCCGGAGCAGACGAATCCCACTGCCCACCCCACAGAAACCTAGCTCAACCGGGTTTCTTTGACCCTCAGAATCACGGAAAGCCTCATGATGATGGAATCGTGTTCGATTCCGGGATCGTGACTGGCGGCGGGTTTCTCCGTCCAAATCGTTTCCTCGACTTGGTAGGCGGTGGTGCCGGAAAGATTCTTGAGGTGCAAAAATGCTCCAGCTGGCGGGACTTGTGGCCATTCGAACTCGCCCAGCAGGCGATGGTCGGTGATGTCCAGGACACGGATGAGGATGGGTAACATCGGTTTGGCAGTTCAGGTTGATGGCGGCCGCAGCCCGTTCAAGGCCCCGGCCCCGTGGAACAGAGCGCCACCGCCGCCGGGGGCTGTCCAAGTGATCCCGGAGGCAAGTTAACCGGAAAGAACCCGTGCCACTGGGCAGGCCGGCACGGGTTCCAGGGCAGCGGCGGAGAAACTACTTTGTGAGTTTCTTGAGGTAGGTGGCGGGGTCTTTGAGGAACTTGGGTTTGCAGGACCTGCAGCAGAGTTTGATCTCCTGGCCTTCGTGGGTAAAGACGACGGGTTTACCCATGCTCTCGAGTTTTTCATCGGAGACAATACAAGTGTCCAGCGGATAGGGTTTGACCTTGGGGGCTTCTGCCGGAGGCGGGACGGGCCTGGGCTCTTCCGCCTGAAGCAGGGCCGGCGCGGAGAACGACAGCAGAGCGGTGAGAGCGACGATCAGGGTGGTTTTCATGGAGTGTAGGTTTGGTTGATGGAGCGAGGGGCGGCTAGAGATCGGCAAGGTATTTGGCGGGGTTGGCGGCGAATTTTTTAGTGCAGGGTTTGCAGCAGAATTTGATTTCCTGACCCTGATACACCTGGGTGATGGGGGCGCCCATGGAGCCGAGTTTGTTGCCGGTGACGATGCAGGTGTCTTTCGGATAAGGCTTGATGCCGCCGGCGGAGGCGGTGCCGCCGGTGGAAGCACAGGAACTGACAAGCAGACCGGTGGCGGCGAGGAGGAGGAAGAGAGCGGGTTTGGTTTTCATGGGGGTGTTTGGTTTGGTTTGGTTTGGTTTTGGATTGCGGATGGGAAAATCAGAAGCGCAGCACCACCCCGCCGCCGAAGCCGTAATCGGAGCTGTATTGAGTCGTGAGGGATAGAGATTTGGTGAGGGTGTATTCGGTTCCGGCGGCCCATTCCCAAGCGCTGCCGGTATCGTATTCGACTTTGGCAAAGGCACTGAGGCGGCTGGTGAGCTGGAGGGTTTTGGCGAAGGTGAAGCGGGCATCACCTTCGCTGTCGAGGGTGGCGCTGCTCCAGAACATGCCGGGGAGGCGATAGCGGACGCCGGCGATGGCCCGGTTTTCCGCGTCCTCCCTATTGGTGAGGCGGGCCCCGGCGAACGCCCTGAAATCGGGGCCAAAATAACGTTCCCAGGTGGCGTCGATCTCGTATTCGGTATCGTCCACGTCCTGCCAACCGGCTTCCCACATCAGGTTATAGTCATTGCGGCTGTGGCGGAGATTGATGAAGCCCTCCGAGAGATGGGACTGGAGGGAGACGGCGGCCCAGAGGGCGGGCATGTCGTGGGCGTGTTCCCCCAGATTGACACCGAGCGCTTCGGCTTGTTTCACGCCCGCTTTTTTGGGGCCGAGTGCGAAGTCGCCGCCGTGACCGTGAGGAGCAGGCAGGCCTGCGGGAGGGGGCGGGGCGTCGTGTGAAGTGACTCCGGGATGACTGATCCGTGTGGTGCCATCCCGGACGGAAACGACCCGGCCCATGCCGGCCATCATATGATAGAGCAGGTGGCAATGGAACATCCAGTCCCCGGTTTCATTGGCTTCGAACTCGATGGTGTGGCGGCCCATGGGCGGGACGTCCACGGTATGCTTGAGCGGGGAGCGTGCCCCGTGCTGGTTGATCAGGCGGAAGAAGAATCCGTGCAGGTGGATCGGGTGGTGCATCATGGTGTCATTGATCAACTCCATGCGCAGGATATCGCCCTTTTTGACTGGGATCACACTCTCCTCGGTCATGGTCCTGCCATTGAAGGACCAGATATAGCGCTCCATGTCGCCGGTCAGGTGGAGGGGGATTTCGGTGACGGAGCGGCCTTTGGGCAGCGTGGTGGGCACGGGGGATTCCAACAGAGGATAGGGCGCGGCAGGACGGGGGGCCTTCACCGCTCCGCCCTCATCCAGAGCGGCTTCCATCATGTGATCCATGCGATAGAGATCGGGCCGCGGGGGACCGGAGGCCGCCATGTCAGGGCCCTGCCCGATAAAAGCCGAGGCATGTCCGGAGCCGTCATGGGCGGTGGCCCGGATCTCCGGCCGGCCGCTGGCCGGGAGGGTGATGAGGGCATCGTAAGTCTCGCCAATGGCCATGAGGAGTCGGTTTACTTTAACCGGTTTCACGGGGTGGCCGTCGGCGGCAATCAGCGTGAGCGGACCGGTGGCGGACTCGACATAAAAGTAGGTGGAGGCCGAACCATTCACGAGGCGCAGAAGGACACGGTCGCCGGGATTCCCCGTCAGGGTGGAGGTGCGCTGGCCATTGATGAGAAAGGCGTCGTAGGCCACATCGGACAGGTCCATGGCCTTCATACGGGCGCGTTCGCGGCCAAAAAAGTCCCGGACGGCCCCAGCTTTCCAAGCGCCGAAGAGCGACTGGGCAGTGCCCTTTTTCAGGGAATACCATTCGCTGCCACGGGCGAGACTGCGCAAGACTTCATGAGGGTGTTCATTGGTCCAATCGGAGAACATCAGCACGTGCTCGCGGCTGGCCCGGCGGGCGGAAGGCGGCGGGGTTTTCGGCTGAATGACGATGGTCCCGTAAAGGCCCTGCTGCTCCTGCAAATGGGTGTGGGAATGATACCAGCAGGTGCCGGACTGGATGATGGGAAACTCGAAGGTGTGGAAGGTGCCGGGCTGGATGGAAGGGGTGGTGACTTCCGGCACCCCGTCCTGGGCATTCGGCAGCAACACGCCGTGCCAGTGGGTGGACGTGGTGTGATGGGCGAGATCGTTATGGACGCGGATGCGGGCCCAGTCCCCCTCCGTGAAATGCAGCACGGGACCGGGAATGGTGCCGTTGATGGTGAGACCTGTCACTGCTTTTCCCGCAGGAGTGACCGTGGTTTCAGCAATCCGGAGGTCGTACTCCACTACTTTGGCGGAGGCCGGAAGCAAACCGGTCAGGAACAGGACGGGAAGGATGACTCGTTTCATGGAGGCGGGGCAGGATAAAGAAGGGAGCGGGCAGGAGGGGGAAGCCTCCTGCCCGCCGGGGCCACTACTTCACGCAGCAGCCGGTATCGCAGCAGTCACCGACTTCACAGCAGCCGGCGCCGCCATCGCAGCAAGCGCCGTCGCAGCAGGCACAGCAGGCGCGGGATGGGTTGGAGGGAGCGGCGGTCACGGCCGTGGCGAAGGGCAGCGCGGCGAGGGCGAAGGTAAGGGCGAGCAGTGTTTTCATGGGTGTTTTTGTTTTGTGGTTTGTGTTTTGTTTTGGGTAGGCCGGGAAGGTCCCGGAACGGGAGAAGTCTGGAATGGAGAAGAGGAAAGTCAGCGAAGTCGAAGCGGGGAGCCGTCGGTCCTGCCGGGCCGGGGACAGGTTGCCGTTTTTAGATAGGAGACTCACCGCCGGCGAGAGGCAGACGTGGCATTGGAGTGGTGTGCCCGGGGAAAGCTTTACCCCCGAAGTCAGCTTCAGCTCTCACCGGCACGCCTCCGCAGCCGGAGGCGGGGACAAATCACCGCACTTCAAAGGAGCTCTTCCACAAGGCACCGGAGGGTAAGGAATCCCCTGCCCCGGAGGCAACACTTCAAGGCGCCTTGTGAACCATCGGTTCACGGAATAAGGGCACAATGGTCCCTCGATTTCACTTCAAAGCAGGAGGCTGCAGCGCAGCACGCAGGGACGCACGGACGGGTCCGTGGCAAGAGGGTTGCTGCGGTGGAGGAAAGCGGATGGGGCCGGAAGATCTGCCCAACGGGGAAGTTCCTCCAGGATGAGGAGGGTCGGCAGTTGGGACGCCGCCGCCTTGGCGGAAGAGGAAGTGGGCAGCGGCAGGGGCGGCGGGGCGGGGGCGCCCGGGGAGACGTCGCAGCAGCAGTGAACCGCAGCGGGTTCACAGCAGGCACTGCCGGAATCCTCCACGGTCGTGCAGAAGGCCTGAACTGGCGCTGCCTTGACCTGCGTCATCATCCCGGCTGGCAGGACCAGCGAGATGAGAAGGAGCAGCGCAGTCAGATGCTTCATGGGATGCAGAGACTTGGAGTTTTACGCCGGACAACCGGGCTTGGCAAAATATTCCAGTACACAAGGCGGCAGCGCGGGGGATTTTCGTTCAGTTACTTTGTACCGTCGCGAAAGGGCCCCGGTGCTTTCGTCATCAGGGAGCGATGCGCCAGGCGAGTTCGTGGCCGGCCTCCCACGGGATGACTTTCAGGCCGGTGGAGTCTTGATAGACTGCTGGCACCGTCCACGGCTGGCGGACGAGAGTGATGGCTTTGTCCGGTGGGGTGAGGCCGTGAATGCGGATGGCGTTGTCGCTGACAAAGGCCTGGAGGTTGTCCAGCGCTCCGTGCTCTGCAAAAAGCTGGGCCATGCGCGGCAGCAGGAGGGGTGCGGTGTAAACGCCGGCCGCACAGCCACAGCATTCCTTGGCGTGCTGGGGATGGGGGGCGCTGTCGCTTCCCAGCATGAGCTTGGGATGCGCGGCGAGGGCTGCGGCAAGCAGGGCGGCGCGGTCCTCGGGACGTTTAGCGATCGGTTTGCAGAAGAGATGAGGCTGGAGCAGACCGCCCGCCACATCGTCGAGGGTGATCACGAGGTGGTGACCGGTGACGGTGGCGTGCAGGTTTTCATGCCGGTCCAGCAATGCCACGGCAGCAGCGGTGGTGATGTGTTCCATGACGATGCGCAGCCGGGGGAAGCGGGCCGCAAGGCGTTCGTAAATGGAGAGGAATTCCGCCTCGCGGTCGAGCACGAAACCGGTGGTTTCGCCGTGAACCAGCAGCGGAATCCCCATTTCCTCCATGAGCTTGAGGGTGGGTTCCGCGGCATCGATGCTGTGGATACCGCTCTCGCTGTTGGTGGTGACGCCGTGCGGGTAGAGTTTGACGGCAAAAAGCTGCGGTTGGGCCGCTGCGAGCTGGGCTTCCGTGTAGTGCTGGAAGAACAAAGTCATGAGCGGCTGGAAGGTCGCGGCATCCGGGCCGGCCGCAGCAAGAATACGATCCCGGTAGGCGGCGAGCATTTCCACCGAGGTGACGGGCGGCACGAGATTCGGCATGATGACCGCGCCGGCAAGCGTAGCCGCACTGTGAGGGGCGACCAACCGCAGCATGTCGCCATCCCGCAGGTGGAGGTGCATGTCGAGCGGGCGGTGGAGGATGATGGAATCCGGACTGGTCATAAAAACAGATATAGGTATGGTGGCGCCGCGCTCCAGCGCGATTCTGCCGCTTTTTCCCATTCATGAAACCCTCCGCCCTGCTCCTTTCCACGATAATCCTGACCTTGGCACCAGCCCTGCTGATGGCCCAACCCCCGGCGGACAAGGCACCCGGCGGGGAGAAAAAAGAGGCCGGCAAGGAAGAAAAGAAGCCAGAAACACCACCGCTGGTGGAAACGATGCATGACATCATCGTGAAGGGCCAGAAGCTGACCTACCAATCCACCGCGGGCGTGCTGACCCTCACCAAAGCTTACGGGGAACCCAAGGCCGATGTTTTCCACATGGCCTATCTGCGGACGGATGGGGATGCCGCAGCCCGGGCGAAACGTCCGGTCTGTTTCTGCTTCAATGGCGGCCCCGGCTCCTCCAGTGTCTGGCTGCATCTGGGGGCTTTCGGGCCGCGCCGCGTAGTGTTGCCGGCGGATGGCCTGACAGGCCCGCTGCCTCCTTTCGCCCTGACGGATAACCAATATACCCTGCTGGCGGATTGCGATCTCGTTTTCATCGATCCCGTCAGCACCGGTCTGAGCCGCCCCGAGAAGGGGGAGGAAGCCAAACAGTTCCACGGCTACCGTGAGGACGTGGAAAGCGTGGGCGATTTCATCCGGCTGTGGATCACGAAGAATCAGCGCTGGGGCAGTCCGAAATTCCTGATGGGCGAAAGCTACGGCGGCATCCGCGGGGCGGGTCTCGCGGAGCATCTGCAAAGCCGCTACGGGATGTATCTGAACGGACTGATTGCAGTCAGTGGATTGTTTGATTTCAAAACACTGTCCCACGACGACCAGAACGACGTGCCTTTTCAAACGTGGCTGCCCGCCATGAACGCCATCGCCCACCATCACCGGAAACTGGCTCCGGAGCTGCAGGCGGACTTTGCCAAAACCCAGCAGCGCGCCTTGGAGTTTTCCCGCGGACCTTATGCTATGGCCCTGGCGAAAGGCGCTGCCATGCCGGAAGCCGAGCGCCAGGCTATCGCGTCCGAGCTGAGTGCTCTGACCAGTCTGCCGGTGGATTTGATTTTGCGGAATAATCTGCGGATTGCCCCCATGGAATTCCGCCGCCGTCTGCTGGAGAATGATGATTTGGTGATCGGCCGTTTTGATGGCCGCGTCAGTGGCCGGGAAGGCGATCCGTCCTATGGGGTAGTCTTCGGAGCCTTCGCCACCACCATGAATCAATACCTGCGCGATCCATCAGGTCTGAACTATCAAACCGACCGCCCTTACGAAATCCTCGGCGGTCCCGGCATGACACCGTGGAATTACAGCCTCGCCACCAATGAATATCTGGAAGTCGCCGGCAGCCTGACTTCCGCCATGAATACCAACCCGGCGCTGAAGGTCTTCATCGCCTGCGGCTATCACGACCTCGCCACCCCGGGCGAAGCCATCGACTACACCGTGCGCCACATGGACCTGACCCCGGCCCAGCGGAAGAACTTCACCTGGGCCCACTACGACGGCGGCCACATGATGTACACCAGTCTGCCTTCTCTGGAAAAACTGAGCGCGGATGTCGCGGCCTTTATCAGGCAGCCCTGAATCCGGAGGCAGCCAGGGCCACGGATGACATCAGTCCAAGGCAAGATTTGACAGGAAAAGAGGTTTCTGAATTTCAGCTTCTGGCATCCGGTTATTGCAGGTCGAAGAGCAGGGCTTCGGTGGCTTCGATGGCGCGGATTTCGAATTCTCCCTCGTCTTCGCTGCTGGCGCCATCGCCGGCGGTCAGGGCTTCGCCATCCAGCGTCAGGCTGCCTCGCATGACCTGCAGCCAGAGGCCGCGGCCGGGGCGCAAGTGGTGTTGAACCGCTTCACCCGGCTGCAGGCGGATGCGGTAGATTTCGGCGTCCTGGTGGATGGTGGCGGAGTCGTCCCGGCCGTCCGGCGAGATCACGAGGACCCTGGGGTCGGACTCGCTTTCGGGTTTGGGATGCCACTCGGTGTAACTGGGGGTGAGGCCGCGCTTTTCCGGCAGGATCCAGATTTGCAGGAGGTGGAGATCCTTGCTGGCATCGGGATTGAATTCGCTATGGGTCACGCCGGCGCCCGCACTCATGAGCTGGATTTGGCCGGGGAGCAGAGTGCGGCCATTGCCCATGCTGTCCTTGTGGGCCATGGAGCCGCCCAGGACGTAACTGAAGATTTCCATGTCGCGGTGCGGGTGGGTGCCGAAGCCCATGCCGGCATCGACATGGTCTTCATTGATCACGCGGAGCGACCGGAAGTTCATGTGGGCGGAGTCGTAATAGTCCGCGAAGGAGAACGAATGCTGCGTCTTGAGCCAGCCATGATCGGCATGGCCACGGGCGGCCGACGGACGCTTGGTGATGCGGTGCAGGGTGGAAGGATTGGTTTTCATGTTCAGCCAAAATAGGGCCGTCCAGAAAAAGCAGCAATATCAGATTGCTTGGCTCAGCATACCCTGCAGGTATGCTCAAGGCCTATGGAACTCCGGCATCTCCGATACTTCGCCACCGTGGCGGAAGAGCAGAATATCACCAAAGCCGCCGCCCGGCTGCATGTCAGTCAGCCGCCGCTCAGCCGGCAGATCCGCGACCTTGAGGAGGAACTGGGCGTGGCCCTGCTGGAGCGCAGCGCCAGGTCTGTGAAATTAACGGAGGCAGGCCGGGTCTTCCGAGTGGAGGCCAATGCCGTGCTGGCGCGCGCCGAGCAGGCCCGGAAGGCGGTGCGGGCCTTTGCCAACCAGTGCACCGGGCAACTGCATGTGGGTTACGCGCCATCGCTCACGGTGGAACTGCTCCCGCATGCGCTGCGGGAATTTCAGAAATCCTCGCCCGGCGTGCGGGTCACCCTCCATGATCTTTCGACAGAGGAAATGCTGACGGGCCTGAGGGAAGGCCATCTTGATCTGGCCTTGATGATACAGCCCGGGAAACCGTCGCTGTCCTCCCTCATCTTTGAGGAACTGCGCCGCTATGGCGTCCGCGTAGCGGTGCCTCCCGCCCACGCGCTGGCGGAGGCCCGGCAGGTGGGCCTGCCGGCGCTCGCCGCAGAACGACTCGTGGGCTACACCCGGCAGCACTATCCGGAGTATCATGCATTTCTGGCCTCGCGGTATGCTCCGTTGGGAAAAAATCCTCCTGCCATGGAAGAGCATGAGAGTGCCACCAGCCTGATCGCCGCCGTGGAATCCGGCCGCGGCGTGGCGTTCGTGCCCGAGAGTTTTGCCTGCTTTGTGGGAGCGCGGTTGACGCTCATCCCGCTCCATCCGGCTCCGGCCTCATTCCAGGTGGGATTGGTCCGGAGGAAAGGGAAACCGGCCCCGCCGGTCGCGGATTTCATCGCTGCCGCACAGCACCCGGCCCCACCACGTCCCGGATGAACGGGGGTATCTTTCCCCTGGCAGGGGACGATGGGGGGCATTAAAGGACTCATTTCCAATGGATCGCCGCACTGCGGAGCGTGGTCCGGTCAACTTATTATGCGAGAGATTACATTTCAGTCGCTGACGCGACGTTCAGAGATCGGAGCCAATTGTTATGTGCTGGACACCGGGATGGCGCGGATCGCGCTCGATTCCGGGATGCATCCCAAAGAAAAAGCTTTCGACGCCATTCCTGATTTTTCCCTGCTGGAAGACGGCGACCTTGATGCCATTGTGGTGAGCCACTCGCATCTGGACCACGTCGGGTCCCTTCCCGTGATGATGCGGCGTCACCAGAAGGCTCCGGCCTACATGTCACCGGTGACCTGCGATTTTGCCGATGCCCTGCTGCACAATTCCGTCAACGTGATGTCCTCCCAGCGGGAACAGGACGGGATCAAGGAATACCCACTTTTCACCCATCGAGAACTGGATGGACTGACCCGGCGGTTTCTGACCCGGCGTCCGGGACAACCTTTCGATATTGCGGACACCGGCGTGAAGGCGGAGTTTTTCGACGCCGGACATTTGCCCGGAAGCGTCGGCATGATGCTGGATATCGATGGCCTCAAGGTCTTCTACACCGGCGATGTTCATTTTGAAGACCAAACGGTTTCCCGCGGCGCCGAATTCCCCACGGAACACGCCGATGTACTCATCATGGAGTGCACCCGCGGGGCGGTGGAACGGGCTCCCGGCTATAGCCGTCAGGCGGAGTCTGACCGCCTCGCCGATGTCATCACCCGCACCATGGCCCGGGGCGGCAGCGTGCTTATCCCGGTCTTCGCCATCGGCAAGACCCAGGAGATCCTGATGATGCTCCATGAGTTGAAGGGCCAGGGTAAAGTCAAAGCCGACATCCCCGTGCACATTGGAGGACTGAGCAGCAAGATGACCCAGATTGTCGACAAACACAGCAACGAGGGCCGCCGGCATCATCCCGGCTTCCGCCTGCTGGAATCCATGACCGGCATCGTCAAATCTAAAAAGGGTGAACGGGTTACCCGCTGCCAGGCCGGCCGTATTTACGCCGTCAGCAGTGGCATGATGTCCGAGTATACCGTCAGCAACGATCTGGCCCACCACTTCATCAACCAGCCGAAAAACTCGCTTTGTTTCGTGGGATATGCCGATCCTGACAGCCCTGCGGGAGCCATCCTCGCTTCCCTGCCCGGAGCTCCGGTGAAGCTCTCCAATGCGCACCCGCCGGTGGAACTGAATTGTGAGGTCGCCCGGTTCGACTTCAGCGGCCACGCCCCGCGGCATGACCTGGTCGAATACGCCCGCAAGCTCAATCCCCGCAAAATCCTGCTCGTCCATGGCGACGGCCCTGCCCTCGATTGGATGGCAGCCACCCTCAGTCTGGCCCTGCCGGAATGTGAAGTGATCATCCCCTTGCCCGGGGAAAAGATCAACCTCGGTTAGGGAAGGCAACCCCGTTGGATTTGTCTGCCGGAATGGCCGGGTCCCCGCCTTTGCCGCCGTAAGGCTTTGACTGCTCCGGGGCGGCTTCCCGTGGCCAACCGGAAGAGATTCCACCACGAAAGCCTTGCACGGGCAAGGCAGTCTGCCAGTTTCCTTCCACTCCCAGAGTCGTTAACCCCGATCCTTTCATGCGCATTCCTATTCTCATGCCTCAGCTCGGTGAATCCATCGCGGAGGCCACGCTGCTTCGGCTGGACTTGGCCCCGGGAGATCTGGTGAAGGCGGATCAGGAAATCATGGAGGTGGAAACGCAGAAGGCGACCATGAGTGTCACCACTCCCTGCACCGGGCGGGTAGAGGAACTGACCTGTGCGGTCGGGGTGAGCTATCCGGTGGGCAGCGTGCTGGGGTTTTTACGGGTCAGTGCCGAGGAAGCGATCCGCGCCGGGGTCATGCCCGGTGCGCCCACCCCCGCCGTGGAAGCTGAAGGGCATCCCGCAGAGGAGGACGCGATGGCTGGGCTGCACTTCAAAGTGGATGCCGCCCACGCCATGCAGTCGGCTCCAGGCATCGGAGTCCAGCCTACCCTGACCGGCTTACCGGTCCCGGTGAATGCCGCCGGAGCCCACTATATTTCACCGCGGCTCCGGGCAAGAATGCAGGAGATCGGACTGAATGCAGCAGACCTTTCAGCCGTGGCCGGCAGTGGCGCGGGAGGCCGCGTGACGGTGGAAGATTTCGAAGCTTTCATGGCGGAACTGGAACAACACCGCACCACTCCAGCCAGCCCGATGCGTATCGCGGTGGCGGATTCCATGCGGCGCAGTTGGACGCGTCCGTTGGCCACCGTCGGCATCCGGGTGAATCTGGATCCGCTGCTGGCCCACCGGAAGGAGCAGCCGGCTGGGCTCAAAGCGGGACCGGCACTCTACGCACTCCGCGCCTTGGCCATCGCCTTGGCCGAAAATACGGCCGTGGCCGGCCGGCTCGTGGGAAAACGCATCGTCCATCCCCAGGCGATTGACCTCGGCTTCGCGGTGGAGGTCGATGATGGCGTGCTGGTGCCCGTGATCCGCAACGTCGAAACCAAACACCTCGCGCTGCTGGTGAGTGTCTACAACGATCTCGTGCAACGGGCCCGCACCCGGAAACTCCCGCCCGATGCCCGGGGGCCAGGGATCGCCACCATCACCAATTACGGGACGTTTGGCATTCTCTGGGCGACACCTATTCCGCTGCCTGAACAGAATCTGGTGCTGGGGCTCGGCGCCGGGGAAAAATCCCCGGTCTGGGACCCCGTCACCCTCTCTTTCCAACCCCAGACGCAGGCAGATCTTACTCTGAGCTTCGACCACCGCGTCCTCGACGGCGGCGGCGCGGGCCGGTTGCTGGCACGGGTGGCCGCGCTGATGCAGCAGCCAACGGAGCTTTGACGGAGAAACCGGAATTTCTCCGTCAAAGGCAAGACTCCGGCCTTAGTTGGATTTGGCGGTGCCTTTGACCGGAGCGGCCAGTTCAATCAGATCACGGACGATCTCGAGGGTTTCCGCCTTAACGGGTTCGATCCCATGAGGGAAAGCTTCCTCCACGGTTTCGCCCGCATCCTCATCGTCCAACGGCGCGGTCAACTTGGCCTCGGCCTTTTCATCAGCCTTGGTTTCGGCATCGGTTTTGAGACTGGCTTCCCCGACGGTATCAATGGTCAGAGGGAAAACCTTGTAGGGGTCCCCGCCCTTGTTGGCTTCCGCGATCCTGGCTTTGCGCTCTTCCTTCTGAGCATTGAAGCGGTCTTCATTCACCTTGTCCTCCGCCAGGCGGGTCGCCTCGTTGAGGGACACGGAGTTCTTCTTCAACAACTCCTTGGTGCGGGTCACCACATCCACGATATAACCGAATTCCGGATTGCTCTTGACGCGGCTGGAACTGCGTTCACGCAGGGCCGCAAATGGCAAGGGGTGGTTCGGAGCCATGTCATAAGCCATGGGTTCGATGGTGTCGTAAGGCAGCGGGTCCTTGAGGCTGGTTTCTCCCATCAGGTCTGATTCATCATAGCGCGAAGGCAACACCACGTCCGCTTTGACCCCTTCGCGCTGGGTGGAGCCCCCGGCGATGCGGTAAAACTTCTGAATGGTCACCTTCAGGCTGCCGGCGCGGTCGCGGGCACTGAAAAGCGGCATGTGATCCGCCACCCCAAGAATGGTCTGCACGGTGCCTTTCCCAAAAGTGGTCTTGTCCCCCACAATCACGGCGCGCCCGTAATCCTGCAGGGCAGCGGCGCAGATTTCAGAAGCGGAGGCGCTGGCCCGGTCGGTCACCACGACCAACGGGCCGGTGTAGACGGGCTCTGCCCCGCGGGAATAACGGGCTTCCACCCGATTCCGGTTATCACGCTGCTGCACAACCGGGCCGCTCTTCATAAAGAGACCGGTGAGGCGGATGGCTTCTTCCAGGGAGCCGCCTCCATTGCCACGGAGATCGAGCACCAGTCCGGAAATCCCTTCCTTTTGCAGCCGGAGCAGCAGGGATTTGACATGGGCCGTCGCGCTCACGGCGCCCTTCTTGTTCATATTCTCCATGTCGGCGTAGAAGGATTCCAACTCGATCCAGCCGATCCGCAGCGGTGGCGCGCCCGCTTTGTTTAGTTCGATCAGCTCAGCTTTGGCGAGGGTATCCTTGATCTCGACCTTGGCCCGGATGATTTTCAATTCCCGGAAGGTGGTGGGATCATCAGCTGGTTGGATCTTGAGGCGGACCGTGGTGTTTTCTTCCCCGCGGATCAATTGCACGATCTTTTCCAGCTTCAGGCCATCAAGGGGCTTCACTTCGCCATCCAATCCCTCACCGACGCCAGTGATCAAGTCCCCCACGTGAAGGCCGCCGCTTTTGTCAGCAGGTCCGCCGGAAACGAGGCTACTGATTTCGGCAGCCCCATCCTTGGCCTTCAGCACGGCGCCGATGCCGGTGAGCGACTTCTTCATATCAATATTGAAACGGTCCTGCTCCGGTGCGCTGAGGTAATCCGAGTGCGGATCGTAGGCGTTGGAAATGCAGGAAAGCAGGAAGTTGGTGGCGTCCTCATCGTCCTGTTCGGCAATGGCTTTCAGGAAACTGTCATAACGTTTGAGGATCTTTTGCTCCGGGGTATCCGGCGTTTTCTCCAAAGTTTTCGGCGTTCCCTTGGTGCCATCCGGATTGACCGCTTCGATTTTGATCCCGGGACTTTCCGGAGGAATTGTCTTCGGAACCTCGCCGGGAGGCGTGGGCGGAGGGTTCTGCGCGCCGGGCGGAACGGTCTTTTCGTTCGCCTTTTGCTGATCCTGCGGCGCCTCGGGTGCCGGGGCCGCCGCGTCCTTGGCGGCTTTGGCTTTTTTACGCTCGGCGGCCCGGGCGATGTTCAGATGCTCCTGCAGAACCTCCCGGGTGATTTGACGTTTCCAGAGATCATCGAGTTCGGCTTCAGTGGCCGCCCAAGGGGCATCCTTGCGGCTGATCTCACTGATTTCCGTGGTATTGAAATCCAACTTCCCTCCCTCCAGCAGGGCGCGGACTTTGGCTGCACGGTCCTTCACCTTCTGCACATACAACCCGTGGATCTCCTTGGCGGGCTTGATGTTGTACTTAAAAACATAGTCGTCAATTTTCGTCTCATAAAGCGACCGGAAATTCTCGATTTCCGGCTTGGTGAAGTAGAGGCGGCTGTAATCGAGGTAGTCAAAAAAGTTCTGCAGCGCCTTGCCGGACAATTCGTCCTCGAAGTCGCGCATCGAATAGTGGCTCTCCATCAGCATGTTGGCCACGGTGCCAGCCACCAGACCGTAGTCGGTTTTTTCATCAGCCCGCGCAGCAGGCGGCAGGATGCCTCCCATCAAAGTGACGGTGAGCAGGGACAACACAGGGCGCAGACGCAGATTCATAGAGGGTGGGAGGGAAAAGGATAACCGGGTTGATCCGCAGATTTGAAGGATAAGCGCCACCGCCCGGGAAATTTCGGCAAACATCCCGTATCGCCTTGAAAAGTCCATCACTTTCCCCTTGGGAGTGAAGATGACCGAGGAATCCCTGCTTATCCACACCGGCGGCTTCACTTATACCAACGGCTACCTCCTCACCGGCCCGGGCGGAAATATCGCCATCGACGCCCCGGAAGGCATGGCCCACTGGCTGGAAACTAGGGGAACCCGCCTCGACGCGCTGCTGCTGACCCACTGGCACTTCGATCACGTGGTGGATGCGGCGCGTCTCGCCCGCGACCACGGGTGCCGGATTTTTGCATGGGGGCCGTCCACCCCCGTCACCCGCCTGGAAGCCCATCTGAAACAGTGGGCGGGGATTGACTTCGCTGTGGAAGACTACCCGGTTCACGAAATACTCGCCGGCCAATCCTCCCTCGAAACGGCCGGCCGCACCTTCCAAGTGGAATCCGTGCCCGGTCACTCGCCGGACAGTCTTATTTTTATCGATGCCGCCGCCCGGCGCGTCTTCAGCGGGGATACCCTGATGAAGGACGGGATCGGCCGCAGCGATTTCCCCGATGGCGATGGGGACCTCCTGATCCGGGGCATTCAAGAAAAAATCCTCACCCTGCCTGACGATTACCGGGTTTTCAGCGGCCACGGCCCTCCCACCACCGTAGGCGCCGAGAAGGAAGGGAATCCTTTCCTCTCCTGACCACTGGCCCGCACCAGCGCGGGCCACCGCAGGAAATCGCGCCCCACCGGCCAAGTTGCATCCCGTCTTGACCGCCCTGCCCCGCCGGTCAATAGGACCACTCACCACGTCCCCTGCCGACGTCTTTTTCCTCCCCAACCCGTCCCGCTTTTTCCATGCGTATCCAAGCCTTCCGAGGTCTCCTCCCCCGCCCCGAACTCGCCGCTGAAGTCGCGGCCGTGCCCTACGATGTCGTTGATACCGAAGAAGCCCGGGCGCTCGCCACCGGCCGCCCCTACGATCTGCTCCACGTGGACCGTGCGGAAATCGACCTCCCGGCTGACACCAACCCCTACTCCCCGCTGGTCTACGAAACCGCCGCGAAAAACCTGCAGAAGCTGATCGCCGACGGCATCCTCCAGCGCGAAGCCGAGCCCGCCCTCTATCTTTACCAGCAGGTCATGGATGGCCGCGCCCAGACCGGCCTGATCGCCGCCTGTCACATCGATGACTACGGCAACGATATCATCCGCAAGCACGAGAAAACCCGGCAGGTCAAGGAAGACGACCGCACCAACCTCGTCCGCGCTCTCAGCGCCCACACCGGCCCCATTTTCCTAACCTACCGCGACCGCGCCGACGTCAATGCCCGCATCGCCGCCATTCTGGCCAACGAAGCGCCGCTCTTCGACTTCACCGCGGCGGACGGCATCGCCCACAAAGTCTGGCGCGTGGCCGATCCCTCGCCTTTTGTCAGCGCCTTCGCCGAAGTTCCGTTTTCCTACGTCGCCGACGGCCACCACCGCAGCGCCAGCGCCTGGCGTGTCGGCACCGAGCGCCGCGCCGCCAACCCCAACCACACCGGCAACGAGGACTATAACTGGTTCCTTGGCGTCCTCTTCCCCGCTCAGGAACTGAAAATCCTGCCCTACAACCGCGCCGTGCTCGACCTCAACGGCCTCGACCCCCGCGAGTTCCTCGCCGGCCTCGAATCCGCCGGATTCCGCCGCACCGAAACCACCCAAAAGACCCCCATCGCACCCGCCTCGGTTTGCATGTATTTCCAAGGGAAGTGGCACCTCCTCAGCTGGGACACCGCTTTCCTGAATGATCCCGTGGAGTCCCTCGACGTCAGCGTCCTCCAGTCCCGCCTCCTCGCCCCCCTCCTCGGCATCGACGATCCGCGCACCAACGACCGCATCGAATTCATCGGCGGCATCCGCGGCACCGCCGAGCTGGAAAAGAAAGTCGACAGCGGCCACGCCGCCGTCGCCTTCAGCATGTATCCCACCACCGTCGACCAGCTCATGGCCATCGCCGATGCCGGCCAGATCATGCCCCCCAAGAGCACCTGGTTCGAGCCCAAACTCCGCTCCGGACTGGTCGTGCAGACGTTTTAAAGATTTTGCGGCGGGCCGTGGCAGGGGCGACCACACAAGGCTTTTGCGGGAGCGCCCCTGTCCTCCCATTTATGGCTGATAGGGGTGCGCGCATAGGAAAACCCACCGGATTGACCACCATCCTCGTTTATGGCTCGCCCTCATCCTTACTGCCGCTATTGCTTTCAGGGTTGCTGTTGATGTGGAGTCCGCGGCCCTTCAAGGCCAAAGGCCTGGAGTTGAAACATAAAAAGCCCCCACCCCCCAAACGCATCCCCGCATGATCGACCTCCGCAGCGACACCGTCACCCAGCCCACGCCTGCCATGAGAAGCGCCATGATGGCGGCTCCGTTGGGGGATGATGTGTTTGGGGATGATCCGACGGTGCAGGCTTTGCAGGAGACGCTGGCGGCCCGACTGGGGTTTGAGGCAGGGCTGTTTTGTCCGAGCGGGACGATGAGCAATCTTTGTGCGCTGATGGCGCATTGCGGGCGGGGGGATGAGTATCTCGTGGGGCAGGACGCGCACACTTACAAATATGAGGGGGGTGGGGCGGCGGTATTGGGCAGCATCCAGCCGCAGCCGATTGAGAATGCGCCGGATGGATCATTGCCGTTGGAGAAAATCGCGGCGGCGGTGAAGCCGGATGATCCTCATTTTGCCCGGACGCGGCTGCTGGCGCTGGAAAATACGATCGGCGGGAAGGTGCTGCCCCCGGATAAGGTGCGGGCGGCGCTGGCCTTGGCGCGGGAGCATGGGCTGGCGACGCATCTGGATGGGGCACGGTTTTTCAATGCGGCGGTGGCTTCTGCGGCGGATGACAGTCCGGCAGAGCTGGCCAAGTCCGAACGGGCCCTGGCGGAGGGATTTGATAGCCTTTCCATCTGCTTGAGCAAGGGTCTGGGTACTCCTGCGGGTTCGGTGCTGCTGGGTTCCCGCAACCTCATCCGTCAAGCCATCCGGGCCCGCAAGATGCTGGGCGGCGGGATGCGGCAATCGGGCCTGCTGGCGGCAGCTGGTTTGTATGCGCTGGAACATCATGTCGCCCGCCTCGCGGAAGATCACCGCAACGCCCGGCTGCTGGCCGAATGTCTCGCTACCATTCCCGGCCTGACCGTGGAAGGGCCGCACACCAACATGGTATTTGTCGGGATTCCCCGGGAGAGCACCGCCTCGCTCGCGGCGTTCCTCAAGGATCGGCACATTCTCATCATGCCTGGCGTTCGCCTCCGCCTGGTCACTCATCTTGGATTGGAGACCGACGCCATCCATTCCGTCGGCGAAGCGTTCGCCTCTTTTTTCCGCCGTTGAACACCCTCCTCCCGGAGTTTTGGCGGCCGCCCTGAGCGGGCCGTGGTTTTTTTACCGTCCCTTGGGGCTGCGTGCTTCTACTCGAATCCGGCACCAGGGCAAACCCCGGGCAAGAAAAAACCCGTGGCCGCCATCAAGGCAGCCACGGGTTGGTAAAAAGTGAATCGATCAGGACTCGTCGGATTCTTCGCCTTCGGCAGCAGCCTCTTCGGTGGGAGCAGTGACGTTGATCTTGACCAGCACATCGACTTCGGCGTGGAGGCGGACGGAGACTTCGTGTTTCCCAGTGGTCTTGATCGGCTTCTCGAGGTCGATCGCGTGGCGGTCGACCTTGACGCCGGCCTGGGTGAGGATGGCTTCGGCGATATCGCTGGTGGTGATGGAACCGAAGGCCTTGCCGCCCTGACCGGTGGCCAGTTCGAGTTTGATGACCGATTTGCGGATCTTCCCGGCGAGGTTTTGAGCTTCCAGTTTTTCACCGGCTTCCCGTTCGGCACGCTCGGCTTTCAGCTTGTTGACGTGGCGCAGATTACTCGAGTTGGCGAGATAAGCCTTGCCGGCAGGGACGAGGAAATTGCGGGCGTAGCCGGCTTTGACGGTCACGATGTCCGCCTCGGATCCGAGGTGGGCGATTTTTTCTTTGAGGATGAGTTGGACCGTGGCCATGGAGGTATTGGATTTTAAGTAGGGCGGAAAATGGGACGGAGAGGTAAAGTCGTCGCCCGGGAGTGTCAAGTGGAAGGACGGAGTTTGCGGGGAATCTTTCGATGACTAAGAAATAGAGAAAAAAATCTCCGAAATAGTGTAACGCAGCCCAAGATTTTACGAAATGAATCTATGTCACGGGGCATTTTTGACGGAGCGGCGGAGGACTGGTGGTTCATCGCACTGGAAGAACGCAATTCCGACCGGTTTTTAGTTTCCGGTCCCTTGGTGATGGTGTAGAGGGCAGCGGTTTGGTATCCCGCTGCCCTCTCTTTTTTCCCC
>CAIZWU010000278.1 GCA_903936775.1 uncultured bacterium
GCAGTGGGTGAGCACCTCCACCCCCAGCAGATCCTCATAAGCGCGCACCACCTTCAGGAAAAACTCCTTGGCCTCATCATCCAGGAGAAATTTCCGGTCATAGATGCGTGAAACGACATGGAATACGCCAGCTTGGGAACCATCAAAAAGAAAAGGACGCGCAGCAGGCATTAGGAAGAATAGCCCGGAAATGATTTGACTGCAACTGATTTCCTTCGTAATTTAGCTGGGAAATTGAATTGATGAGTCAATGCGCCGTAAAATTGACGCGAATTGTGATTGCTTAAAATCTTCCTTCAGGATTTTATTCTCTCCAAATGATGCAACGAACGACGCCAGTCCACCGCCTCATAATGGCAGGGGTGCTGATTATGGTTCTTGGATTGTGGGTGACGTTCAAACTCAAGGCGCCACCAGATGAGTCAACTCACATTGCTGACCAGAGAGTTGTTTCCGCAGCTCCTTTAAGCACAAATCCTCTCACATCTGTGGCAGAACTCAAAGCGGGGTCTGTCGTTCCAAAAAGTAAGGAAATTCCAAAAAAGGAAGATTTGTCAGCACGACGCATTGGCGCGGACGTTTTGGCGGCAACAGGAGCGCAGGTTTTATTTTACGGCTCAAGCGATTTGAGTCCTGATGTTGTGAAAGCCCTGAAGCTTACAGAAGATCAAGCCGCGAAGATCAATCAAGAGATTTCCAACACTTTATTGGAACTTCGTCGTCTCGAGGAAGATCATGCCTCACTTCGGGTTGATTCCAGTGGGGATGTAGTCATAGAAATAGGACCTTACGATGGTTCAGGATACGCGGCGAAACTTGCTTCCTCCATAAAAAACGTCGCCGGTGATGAGGTGGGAACATTTCTGACGGATGCATTACGGTCTAATAACTTGCTTGCTGGCTTCGGGAAATACACCCAAAAAATTTGGGTGGAACCGATCTCATCCAACGCGACAGACAAATCTCTCGTTCCTTTGCTTTTTCACCAGCATTTTTTAGACTCCAAGGGAAAGCAGATTAAGCACAATCCCACGATGATGCCCCCGAAATTTTACCGCGAACAATATGGACGGATTGTAGAAAAGCTAAAAATTGCGCCTTGAGAATGCGGCGGCAAAAAGTCCCTTTTCCTCCCCTTTATGGAAGCCTTCTTCACCTGCTTGATGGCGACCCAACTGGCCCAGAGCGTCCAGCCGCTGGTGCCGGAGCGCCTTGTCATTCTCGGCGGCCAGGGGGCAGGCAACGCCAGCCCGCAGACCAGCCTCTTTCAAACGCTGATCAGCATTTTGACCACCTGGCAGGCCACCCAGCAGGTGCAGGAAGAAAAACCGGAACTCAAAAAGTCCGCGTAATCCGCCGGACCGGACCAACCAGCCTACGGCGGATGAATCCGCCGCAGGCCATGGCGCGGGTTGCGCTGACCTGCAAAACAGGGGACAGGTCCTGATGACAAAGCAGGACAACATGGCTCCGGAACTCCTTTCCCCGGCGGGGAACTGGGAGTGCGCCCGGGCGGCGGTGGCGAATGGGGCGGATGCGATCTTTTTCGGGATGCCGCGTTTCAATGCCCGGATGCGGGCGGACAATTTTTCGGAGGAGGACCTGCCCAGGCTGATGGAATACCTGCACGGGCACGGGGTGCGCGGTCTGGTGACGATGAATACCCTGATTTTCACCAGCGAACTGGCGGACGCGGCGGAGCAGCTCCGCACCCTCGAAGCGGCGGGCGTGGATGCCATCATTGTCCAGGATATCGGTCTGGCGCGGCTGGCCCGGGCGGTGGCGCCGAAGCTGGCCCTGCATGCCAGCACGCAAATGACTCTGACCTCTCCCGAAGGCCTCGCTTTTATGCACGACCGGCTTCGGCTCGACCGGGCCGTGCTGGCGCGGGAGTTGTCGCTGCGCGAGTTGGAGCGCTTCCGGGAGACCACCGTGCCGTTGGAGGTTTTTGTGCATGGGGCGCTCTGTGTGGCCTATTCCGGTCAGTGCCTCACCAGCGAAAGCCTGGGTCAACGCAGCGCCAACCGCGGCGAGTGCGCCCAGGCCTGCCGCATGCCGTATGAATTGATCGTGGATGGCGAGCTGACGGATCTGGGGGACAAACGTTATTTGCTCTCACCGCAGGACCTCTCGGCGGTGGAGGAAATTCCGGCCCTGCTGGCGCGGGGCGTGCGCAGTTTCAAAATTGAGGGTCGGCTCAAATCCCCGGAATACGTCGCGGCGGTGACGGCGGTTTACCGCAAGGCCATCGATGCCGCCATGGCGGGAAAAACGGATGGGCCGATGGCCACCGCCGAAGACCGGTATGCTTTGGAAATGACCTTCAGCAGGGGCTTGTTCAGCGGGTGGATGCATGGGGTGAATCACCAGCAATTGGTGGGAGCCCGTTACGGGAAAAAACGGGGCGCCATGGTGGGGCGGATCCGTCAGGCCGGGCGCGACTGGGTGGAACTGGAATCGGTGGGAGCCAATCTCAAAGCGGGGGATGGCGTGGTTTTTGATACCGGCGGGGACACCAACGATGAGCAGGGCGGGCGCGTTTTTGAGGTGATCGGAAACCGCCTTACGTTTGCGCGCGGCAAGGTCGATTTTTCCAGACTCCAACCGGGCGACCGGGTTTGGAAAACCAGCGATCCGGCCCTGGATAAAAGGCTGCGGGCGACTTTTGAAAAAGAGGCCGGATGGCAGCCGGTGCAGGCCTTGAATGTGGTGGTCGGCGGAATCGAAGGCGGCCCGCTGGAGTTGGTCTGCGGGGAGATCAAAGTGGTTTCCAACATGCCACTGGTGCCGGCGCTGAAGCGGCCGCTCACGGAGGAGACGCTGCGGGATCAACTCGGCCGGCTGGGCGGCACGGCTTACGCTTTGGGTGCGGTGGACTACCGGATCACTGGCGATCTGATGCTGCCTGTCAGTGAACTGAAC
>CAIZWU010000279.1 GCA_903936775.1 uncultured bacterium
GGCCCGGTCTCATTTTAAAACCTTCCCCACCCCCAATGTCCTACGTTGTCGAACGCCCCAAGCTCACCCTGAGCGAGCGCCTGTATTTCCCTTCCATCCTGAAGGGACTCAGCATCACTTTCGGCCACTTGTTCCGCTTCGTCACCGGCAAGGGGAAAGTGACCATGTCCTATCCGGAGGAAAAGTGGGACGACTCCCTGCCCGCCCACTACCGCGGCGCCCCCACCCTGGTCACCGACGGGCAGGAGCGCGAACGCTGCGTCGCCTGCCAACTCTGCGAATTCATCTGCCCGCCCCGTGCCATCACCATCACGCCGGAAGAAATTCCTTCCGAGAACAAGTTCGCCAAAGTCGAGAAGCGCCCCAAAGCCTTCGAGATCGACATGATCCGCTGCATCTATTGCGGCATGTGTGAGGAAGTCTGCCCGGAGCAGGCCATCTTCCTCCGCAAGGACTACGCCATCACCGGCACCACCCGCGCCGAAATGGTCCACGACAAAAAGCGGCTCTACGAACTCGGCGGCGTCCGCGAGGGCCTCGTCAACAAATGGAATCCGCTCAAATAGGAAGTTTCCACCATGCCAAGCGTCCTCTTCTATCTTTTCTCCGCCATCATGCTGGGCTTCGGCATCCTGGTGGTGGTCCTGCGCAACCCGGTTTCCAGCGCACTTTCCCTTGCCATGTCCTTCCTCGGATTGGCCGCTCTGTTTGTTTCCCTGGGAGCCTTCTTCATCGGTATTATCCAAGTTCTGGTCTATGCGGGGGCGGTAATGGTGCTTTTCCTCTTCATCATCATGCTGCTCGACATCAAGGAAGAACAGCGCCGGAAACTAAACCTGCCTGCTGTCATTGGAGGCTGTTTTTTGGTGATGATCTTTACCCTCCAACTGGCTTCTGTTCTAGGTGATTACCAACCGGGCAAACGCCTCATGAATGCAGTGCCGCTGGATCTGCCCGCCGCCGCCGCCACCCGCGAGGCCGCTGGAATCAATACTCCGACCATCGACAAGGACCTTGCCGCCGGCAAACTGCCTGACGTGAAGCTGATCGGCGAGACCCTCTTCACCAAATACAACTTCCACCTCCAGATCATCGGGGTGCTCCTGCTTGTGAGCACCGTCGGAGTCATCGTCATCAGCCGCCGCGAGGATAAGACCGCCGCCGTGGAACCCTCCACTCCCGTCCAGCCATGATCACGCTCAACGATTACCTTCTCGTCAGCGGACTGCTTTTCGCCATCGGCCTCGCCGGGGTGGTTCTGCGCCGCAACATCATCGTCATCTTCATGTGCTTGGAAATGATGCTCAGCGCCGCCAACCTGAGCCTCGTCGCCTTCAGCCGCTTCAACACCGTCAGCGGGCTTCCCGATTACAATGGCCAGATGATGGTCTTCCTCATCATCACCGTGGCCGCCGCCGAAGTCGCCGTCGGTCTCGCCATCATCATCGCCCTCTTCCGCGCCCGCCGCACCGTCCATGTGGAAGACATCGACGCCATGAAACACTGATGATAGGCGAATGGGTTCAGGGTTCAGAGAATCCTGCCTGAACCCTGAATCCTGAAACCCTTTTCCTTCTCCTACATGAGTTCCGCCGCGATCATCCTTTTTCTCCCGCTGCTCACCGCTGCGGCCATCCTGCTGGGCCTGAAGCGCAGCGCCACGGTCAGCGCCCTGCTCTCCACCGCGGCCGTCGCCCTTACTTTTATCCTCAGCCTTGGTTTGCTCTTCAAGGGCGAGGCCAGCAATGGAACCGAAATCATCGGCTCCTGGATCAAGATCAGCGACACCTTCAGCCTCGACATTACCCTGAAGCTAGACGCCCTCAGCAAGGGCATGATGATCGTGGTCACCACCATCGGTCTGCTCGTTCACATCTTCTCTCTGGCCTACATGAAGGACGATGCAGGCAAGGCCCGTTACTTCGCTGGCCTGTCGCTCTTCCTTTTCTCCATGACCGGGATCGTCTACTCCGACAACTTCCCGATGATGTTCATCTTCTGGGAACTGGTCGGGGTCAGTTCCTACATCCTGATCGGCCACTGGTATACGAAAAACAGCGCCGCCGAAGCCGCTAAAAAGGCCTTCCTCACCAACCGCATCGGCGACTTCGGTTTCATGATCGGCATCCTCCTCCTCTGGGCCGCCACCAAGTCGCTCAGCTTCGACGGTGTCAAAGCCGGCATCGAATCCGGCGCTCTTACCGGCAGCCTCCTCACCGCCGCCACCCTCTGCATCTTCTGCGGCACCATTGGAAAAAGCGCCCAATTCCCCCTCCACGTCTGGCTCCCCGACGCCATGGAAGGCCCCACCCCTGTCTCCGCCCTCATCCACGCCGCCACCATGGTCGCCGCCGGGGTTTATCTGATGGTGAAGGTTTCCTTCCTCATCGCCGCCTCCGTCACTGCCGGTGCGGTCGTCGCCTGGATCGGCGGTATCACCGCCCTCATGGCCGCGCTGATGGCCACCCAGCAGAACGACATCAAGCGCGTCCTGGCCTACTCCACCCTGTCCCAACTCGGCTACATGGTCATGGCCGTCGGCCTCAGCGCGCCGGAGGCCTCCATGTTCCACCTCTTCACCCACGCTTTTTTCAAGGCCCTGCTCTTCCTTGGGTCCGGAGCGGTGATTTATGCCTGCCACCACGAGCAGGACATCTGGAAAATGGGTGGCTTGAAGTCGAAAATGCCGATCACTTTCCTGACCTTTGTCATCGGCACCGCCGCCCTGATGGCCGTACCCTTCGTCACTTCCGGCTTCTATTCCAAAGAAGCCATTCTCGAAGCTGCTCTGCATCAAAATAAGCTCCTCTTCGCCGTCGGGGCCTTTACCGCTTTCCTCACGGCCTTCTACATGACCCGGTTGGTCATCGTCACCTTCTTCGGCAAAGCCCGTGCCGACGGTGCTGACCACGCCCACGAAGTCCCGCTCCTCATGCTCATTCCCTTGGTCGTGCTGGCCGTGCCTTCCCTGATCGCAGGCTTCCACTTCTTCGGCGGCACCGTGCTGGGCGAAAACATGCCGCATCACGAGGGCAGCATGATTGGCCTCACCTTCTTCGTCTCCCTGGCTACCCTCGTCCTGGGAGTGTTCTTCGGCTGGAAAATCTACACCGGTCAAGACAGCGATCCTCTGGCCCACAAGCCCGCCGCCAAACTCTTCGCCAACAAATTCTACTTCGACGAACTCTACGCCAAGGGCATCAAAATTGTTCAGGACGGTTTCGCCCGGATCCTCCAACTCATCGACGGCCTGCTCATCGACGGTGTTGGTGTCCGCGGAGCATCCGGCCTCGCTGCCGGCACCGGCTCCCTGCTCCGCCGCCTCCAGGTCGGCAATATCCAGGGGTATGCCTTTCTCTTTGGCCTTGGGGTGTTGTTGCTGGTCTCGTTTGCTCTGATGTGATGATTTCCTTCCGCCAGGATTACTTCGCCAGCGCTTGATGCCGCCAGCCGGCCCCAGTCCGGTGAACCGCAGCGGAAGTCGGAAGATTCCGCCGGAGGAACAGATCCCATCACGAAAAAAATCATACGCAGACTCGACCGTTGAGGTGCGGGGGCCTCTTTTAGGCTTGAGGTCCTGATTGGCGTTCCCGTTCATTTTCACTGGTGTCGACTTGTCCCATCACCAGCTTCTACGCGCCCAAGCCATGACCGAACGCGATCTCGACCGGCTGTTCCGCCAGATTTCCCACGAACGGGGCGCTCCTCAGGAACGTGCCTCTGCCGGGACCGCGGATTTTGCGGCGGCGGTGCTGGCGCGGTTGCCGGGGAGGCGATTTGTCATCCCGGGCAGCCATCCAGGAACCAGAATTCTGGTAGTGGCAGGTGGCTTGGGATTATTGACCACCCTGGGGATCAGCCTCACCCGGTCCAAGGGCATGGCCACCAATCCCGAACCGCCACCCCTGACGCTTTTTCAACCGGAAGCCGTGGAATCCTGGCCCACCCCGCCACCGCCATGAGCCCCCGCAGCAATATCTATCTCTGGCTCATCGCCACCGTCCTCGTTGCGGCGCTCACCGCCTGGGCAGTGACCCAGCGATTGCCGTCCCCTCCTGAAGCATCAATTCAGGTTCCTTCCGGGTTGTCCCTGCATGAATGGATGCATCAACACCTCGAAATCTCTTCCACACAGCACGCCATCCTCGATCCGTTGGAGTCCGCGTTTGAATCCCAACGGGTGCAGCTCCGCCAGCAGATCCGGCAATCGGGAGAAGTCCTCGCCATCGCCATCCGCGACGCCGCTCCGGATGCAGCCATCCTCGCCCACCAGGAAAAGCTGAACGCCGCCCAGGGTCGGCTGCAGCAAGCCACCCTGAAGCACTTCATTGAAATGAAACAATACTTGAACCCTGCGCAGGCTGAAAAGCTGGCCGCCTGGACCCATGACAGCATTCTCCGCCAACCTGGGAATTGAATCCCTCCTGGTTACGCCGGGGGGACTGACGTCCAGCCATCCGGCGGCCTTTCCTGACACCCAGGAGTGCCGGTTGATCCGCCGTGCCCAGGCAGGCGACCCCGGCGCCTTCCGTTCCCTTGTCGAAGCCCACCAGGAAATGATCCACCGGCTCTGCGTGCAGTGGCTGCAATGTGAGGACGATGCCCGGGAGGCTTGTCAGGATACTTTTCTCAAGGCATGGCAGGCCCTGCCTGCGTGGCAGCCCCGGGGAAAGCTCCGCACCTGGCTGTATCAAATTGCTCTCAACCAATGCCGCGACCGCGCCAAATCAAAATCCTTCCGGCAACGCCGCACCACCGTTTCCTTCTCCAGTCTGACCTCCCTCCCCCCCTGCCCGCAGCCGCCTCCTGACGTAGCAGCTGCCCGCGCGGGTGACATGGAAAAACTGCAATTGGGCCTCGCTCTGCTGCCGGAGGCCTCCCGCATCCCCCTCATCCTCTGTGCCATCGAGGGACTTTCCTATCAGGAAGCCGCCGCGGTGCTCTCCTGCTCAACGCGCGCCCTCGAAGGCCGTCTCTACCGGGGCCGCCAACTTCTCATCGAGTGGTGGAACCAACAGCCCTGAACTCCCATTCCAGCGGGAATGGGGCCATTGGTGCCCCGCAAAAAAGCTGCGCTTACCCGCATGGGTTTGTGATCCTTAAGTCGTTTCAAAGACGACATGACCCGCCCTGCCCTCCTGCTCGCCGCCACCACTCTGATTTCCCCTGCTGCCGACCCTCCAAACCCCGGCCCTCCCGCCACCGGGACCACCGTGCTGGAGGAAATGGTCATTCAGGGGAAGGCGGAAGATTTGCTGGGGATCGCCCATTCAGCCACCAAAGGACAGGCGAGTCAGGAGGAACTGATGGACCGTCCGTTATTGCGGCGCGGGGAACTCCTCGAAGCAGTCCCGGGAGTGGTCATCACCCAGCACTCCGGCGGTGGCAAAGCCAACCAATACTTCCTGCGGGGGTTCAACTTGGATCATGGCACTGATTTCGGGGTCTTTCTCGACGACATGCAGGTGAACTTCCGCACTCATGCCCACGGCCAAGGTTATGCCGACCTCAATTTTATCATCCCTGAACTGATTGGCGTGATGGACTACCGCAAAGGCCCCTACTTCGCCGATCTGGGCGACCTTTCATCCGCGGGCGAGGCAAACTATCATCTGGTCAACCGCCTCGAACAAGGCACCGCCAGTATCACCCTCGGCGGGAATAACTACTATCGGGCTTTTGCCGGCGACAGCTTCGATCTGGGAACCGGAACTCTGACGCTTGGCGCTGAATATTCCCGGGAGGACGGCCCATGGGAGACCGGCGATAACTATCACCGCATCAATGGAGTGGCTAAATACTTTCAGGGCACCGACCGTGATTTTTTCAGCATCACCGGGATGTACTACGACGGGCGTTGGAACGCTTCCGACCAGGTGGCACGGCGCGCCATCCGCGACGGCACGGTTGGGAGGTTCGGACGGCTGAGCGATGATGAAGGCGGCGACACCGCACGCGGCAGTCTGCAATTCAACCGCCAGTGGACGGACGGCAACGCCACAACACGGATCAGCGCCTATGCCGGCTACTATGATCTCGATCTTTTCTCGAATTTCACCTACTTCCTCGACAATCCGGAGCGCGGCGACCAATTCGAACAGCAGGACCAGCGCTGGTTTTCGGGCCTGAAAGCCTCACGGACCTGGGACTATAAAATCAGTGGCCGCAATGTTTCCTCCACCCTGGGCTTCGACACCCGGCACGACTGGATGGATGGTATCGGCCTCTACAAGACCGAGACCCGCAACCGTTTCGAGACGGTGCGTCAGGATGATGTTCATGAAGCCCTCGGCGGCACTCTTCGCCGAGCACAATGTGCTGATTCTTGAAAAACTCCGCTTCACAGCAGGCGTCCGTGCAGATCTTTTCCGTTTCGATGTCAAAAGCGATCGACCGGAAAACTCCAGCGATGATTGGAACGGCATCGTCAGTCCCAAGTTGGGGCTCGTGCTCGGCCCGTGGGCGGAAACAGAGCTCTACCTGAATGGCGGCCTCGGTTTCCATAGCAATGACGCCCGTGGCGTCACCATCGCGATTGATCCCAACACTGGTGAAAAAACCAACCCGGTGGATCCGCTCGTCCAAATCAGGGGAGCGGAAATCGGCATTCGCTCCCAGGCGGTACCGGACCTGACCACCACCCTTGGGCTGTGGATCCAGGAAAGCGATAGCGAACTGGTCTACGTGGGCGATGCCGGCACCTCCGAGGCCGGCCCCGGAAGCCGCCGCTATGGATTGGAACTCGCCGCCTACTACCGTCCCGCACCATGGCTCACGGTGGATTCCGAATTGGCCCTGAGTCACGCCCGTTTCAAGGACACGGGTGATGCAGACCACATTCCGGGAAGCATCGACACCATGTGGTCCGGCGGCATCACCGTGGGCGCGGCAGAAGGCTTCTTCGGCAGTCTGAGGGGGCGTTCTTCGCGCCACGTCCGTTGGAGGAGAGCGGCAAAATCGAGTCCAAATCCTCCTTCACGCTCAACGCCCGCGCCGGTTACCGGAAAAGAAATTGGGAAGTTTCCGTGGATATCCTGAATCTGCTCGACCGCGATAATAACGATATCGAATACTACTACGAAAGCCAGCTCCGGGGGGAACCGGCTGCCGTATCCGACGTCCACCTGCACCCCGCGGAGCCTCGCACCGTGAGGGCCAGTGTGACTTATCGTTGGTAAAGGTCCGTTCGCCGCTCCTTCAGAAAACACCACCTTTCCCGGCAACCAATCAGACCGGAACCGGTCCGGGAAGCGGAATGTTTTTCTTGTGCAATCTGCCCTGATCGCAGACGGTATTTCTTATGAAGCTCCTCACCCGTGAAATGATCCCGGTCCTGGCCCTGACGGTATGCTGTCCCTCCCTTCTGCCCGCCGCGCAGGAAACCGGATCACCCGCAGCAGCAGGGAATCGTGCGACGGCAGCCATCCCACAAAATAAAGCGGCGGACACCGCCTGGCAGGATCTCGCGATGCTCCTGAAAGGACCCCAGGGCTCCCCGAAAACGAAAGAAGAGGCGATCCCCATTTATAAAAGTTATCTGGGCGAACTCGACGAAAAATCGACTGCTTTTATGAAGGAGTTCCCCACCGATCCCCGCCGCTGGCAATTGAAGCTTTTTGCACTCAAAATCAGAGGCATGCGGTCCATGGTGGAAATGGAACCGGTCAGCGAAGCGGCTGTGGCTCAAGGTTTGAGTGAAATTATGGCAGCACCGGATGCCGATGTTGCCACCAAGGGGTTTGCCAGTTTCCTGCAGGTCATGGCCGTGCGCGGGGATGACGCCGCATTTCAAAAATTGGCAGAGGCCCACAAAACAGCCTATCCAGAGCTGAAGGAAAACCGTCAGATCGACAGCCAATTAAAAACCGCCGAAACGGAAAAACGCATCAAGGAAAAGCCCCTCGAACTCACATTCACTTCCACCGAAGGAAAAGTAATCGACCTGTCAAAGATGCGCGGGAAGGTCGTCCTGGTCGACTTCTGGGCCACCTGGTGCGGCCCTTGTGTGGCGGAAATCCCGAATGTAGTCAAAACCTACGGGAAACTCCACGGCAAGGGCTTCGAAATTGTGGGCATTTCCTTTGATCAGGATGAAAAGAAATTGGCGGACATGACGAAGGAAAAATCCATGCCGTGGCCCCAATATTTTGATGGTCAGGGCTGGAAAAATAAATTCGGCACCCAGTTCGGAATCACCTCCATCCCCCGCATGTGGTTGGTCAACAAACAGGGGATGGTCGTCGATACCGATGGCCGTACCGGCCTTGAAACCAAGGTGGAAAAACTGCTCGCAGAGTGAACCCCGGCTTTCTTCCGGGCAACAAGCCCCACGGGACAGGATGAAGTCCCACCGGCCCCGCACTCTCCCAACCGTTCAAGGTGACGGGTTTTATTCTGCGGGGTCCGGATTCACAACTTGCGTTCCTTCCGGCAGACCGGACCATTGAAAACCCTTCCACAGCCTGACTTTTTTCCATCGCCATTTTAGCCCCCATGCAGCGCCGACTTCGCCCCACTCTGCTCTGCGCGGCTCTGCTCCTGCCGTCAGTGCCCTCCCTCCCTGCGGCATCCCGAACGGGTGTGCCAGTGCCGGTGAATCTTGAGCAAATTTCCCCTGGCGATGCCTTCGCGTGGTCTTTGCTGGGGGTGCTCGGACTCACTTTTGGTTTGGTCACAGCCTGCGGACTTAGCGTCTACCGCCAGTTCCGCCGTGTCACCCCGGAGACCGAACGGCTGGAGGAAATCAAGCAGGCAGCCCGCTACTCCATTCCTGACCTGCCGTTGCCGGTTCCTTCTGCCGCCCCTTGGGAACGCCCCGCTGATTGGTGGAAAGGTGATCCGAAGGATTGCTCCCCGCCCTTGTGATCTTTCTGCTGCCTTCAGCCGTAAACCAAAGGGCCAGAATGCCCCCCACCCGTCACCGCCGGACAAATGAAGCATCACCCTCCTGAATAAAGCGGTGCTTCGCTACTTTCAGTGGCTTGGAAAAGTCAAGGGGCGGCGGATAGCGGGAGTTTGCCGGCAGTGAAGTAGAGCATGGTAATGAGGTTCTTCACCAAACGGAAGCCCCGGGCTTTGCGCGCTTCACGGCGGAGAACACGCTGTTACCCCCCTCCAGAAAGGCCTTGGTGGTGCGGGACTGCCAGTGGGCGGGAATGCCCTCCAGATGGTTCTCGATCATCGCTGCTGCTCTGAGCATTTTCCCGAAAATCAGGGTCGGGTATTTCCGGGCCACCATCTTCACCCACCGGCACCACTCGCACATCTTTTGACGGGCGCTGGTTTCGTCCGGCAGCCGGGAGATATCCTGAAGGACCAGCCGCATCTGATAGGCCCGCGCGGTCGCAAGGGGTTTGCCTTGGAGTTCTCTGATCTCCGCGGCCTCCTTCCCGATGAAGTTCTCCGGATTTTTCCGCCACAGCCGTGGTGTGCCTTTGAGCACGGGCCGCGCGCTGCGTTCCTGCCGGCTTTCCTGACGTCGCGTGTCGTCCACCGCTTTTCTCACAGGGGCGATGATATGGAATTTGTCGAACACCACCCGCGCCTGCGAGCCGATGTTTTAATCCGCTCCCGCGATATACCCTGGACTCATGTCCATGGAAATTCCCGTGATCGCCCGGTAGTGTCCATGGGGCTCCCCAAGCGCGGCGACGAACTTTTCCCACACACTTTTGTCTTTGCCCTCCACGGCGAAAAGCACCCGCTTTCCCACCA
>CAIZWU010000280.1 GCA_903936775.1 uncultured bacterium
CAGCACGCCGCCGGGCAGTTTTTTCATCCACCACAGAATGGCGCTGTGCTTCACCATCCGCGGCAGTGGGACTTGCAGACTGGTGAAGGCGTGCGTTTGCCGGCGGACGGCCTCGGGATCCTGACTGGATGGGCGCAGCGGAGCAGCGGCTGCCGTGGGGAAACCGTATTTCCGCTGCTCCGTCAGCATTGCCAGCAAAGCAACAAATGTGACCGCGGTGACCGGGTTGGCCGTCGGATTGTGAAAGGCAACTTCGTCCCGGATGCGGTGGGCTTCCGCCGGAGGAAGTTGGTCGAGGCGGGTGATGAGGAGATGGCTGGCAGTTTCGACCTGTTGGATTTCCAGTGCCGTGGCAAACTCACGGGTGCCCCAACGGGTCGCATCCACGAGGGCGACTTGAAGGATCGGCGCACAGCGGGTAAACTCAGGAAGCAGACTGAGAGATTCCAGAATCGGGATCGGATCGGCGGTGCCATTAAGTTCCACCAACACCACATCCGAGGTGCGGTCCTTCCCGGCCACGAGCGCATCCAACATCACATCCATGGTTTCACAACACGCACAGCTCCCGGCCAGCGGCAGCAGGGAAGCGGCATGTTCCGCGAGAGAGACGGCATCCAGCGAGGCGTTGCCGTAGTCGTTCAGAATGACATCGGCGGCCATGCCCCGTCCTGCCAAATGTTGCAGCAGGGACCGGAGGAACGTGGTTTTGCCGGCGCCCAGAAATCCGGTTACGAGAACCAGCGGGACCGGGGCGCGGGGGATTGCTGCCGGACGATCAGCGGGCGGGGCGGGGCACTGCGGTTCCATGTCAGGAAGCCGAGTGCCCGTCGCCAAAAGACTCCGGCTCAGGGAAAGGGTTGATTAATCCGGCACGGCCTTTGATTTCCTCCGGGGTGGCCAGCGCGGCGAGAAGAGAGGCTTCCATGGCGGAGCGGTCGAGGTTCTGACCGATGAAGACCAGCTCCTGCTGTGGCACGGCGGACCAGTGACCGATGGCGCGGGGCTCGCCCGTCTGCCCGGCCTGCGACCAGGTCCAAGCCAGGCTAGGGTTACTGGCCAGGAAGAAATACCCTTTGCTCCGGAAGAGCCCCGGCCAGTCCAAGCTCAGGAAATCCCAGAAGCGCTGCGGATGGAAGGGCACATCCGCCTTCCACGCGAAATGGGCGATGCCATACTCCTCCGTCTCCGGTTGCTCCTGACCGCGCGGCACCGCCAGCCACTGGTCGCTGGCCGCCGCGTGATCGAAGTCGAAGCGGCCCGTATTCAAAATCCGCTCCAGCGGCACGGCCCCGCGATGACTGGTCAGGATATCCGCACGTGGATTGAGCTGGCGAATCAGGGCTTCCAACTGGCCAAGGCTGGTGGAACTGATGAGATCGGTTTTGTTGATGATGATGACATCGGCAAACTCCACCTGATCGGCGAGGAGATCGGTCACGGTGCGTTGATCGCCTTCGCCGAGGGATTGGCCGATGTCCTTGAGGCTGTCCGTTTCCTCCCACAGACTCAGAAAATTGGCCGCATCCACCACCGTGACCATGGTGTCCAGTTTGGCCACGGTGCCCAGACCCTGGCCATTTTCATCCTCGAAGGTAAAGGTCTCCGCCACGGGCAGGGGCTCGCTGATGCCAGTGGATTCGATGAGCAGATAGTCAAAGCGCTTTTCCTTGGCGAGCCGGGCCACCTCGATGAGCAGGTCCTCACGCAGCGTGCAGCAGATGCAGCCATTGGACATTTCCACGACTTTTTCCTCACTGCGGGACAGATTCGCCCCGCCATCCGCGATAAGTGCGGCGTCGATATTCACCTCGCTCATGTCATTCACGATCACCGCCACGCGCAGGCCCTGACGGTTGTTCAGGACATGATTCAGCAGGGTGGTTTTGCCGGCACCGAGGAAGCCGGAGAGAACAGTAACAGGAAGGCGCATATTAGTTTTGAGGTTTGATGGAATCCTTGAGGCTGGTGAGGCAGACGGCCCAGGCCTCTGGAGTCAGGGGCAGATAGTTTTGGGTGCCATCGGCCGCGGTGACGATTTCGAAAATGTTGCTGGGATACTGGATAAGATCGGCGAAAAGCCCCTCGATGAACCAGGCCCGCACCGAGCTATCATTGACGGGCGTGTGCCCGGGCTGACGGGTTTCGGTCAGGAGGTGGTCCAGGACTTCGTTCACCAGCGGTCCATCAAAGATGAGACCCAAGGCTTCTGCCTCGCGGGAAGCTTCACCCAACCGGACGCGGAGCCGTTGCAGGATGCCTTTGATCTGCGCCTGGTTTACTTTGTCAGGCGGACGGCCAAGGAAGGCTTCCAGATTGGCCGCGGCAGAAGGGGGCGCCAGCGGGGGGATTCCTGCAGTAGCCTCCCGGTCATACCCCGCCTCGACCAGTAGCCGATCCGCTGCCGGGGCATCGGGGGGAGAAAGCACGGAGGGTTTGGGAACGCGGATGCGCATGGGCACAGGACTCGGGAGCAGGCTTCCATGCTGGCATTTATTTATTGCAAATCAATTGCAAAAAACATCAATTCACCGGCCGGGATGAACATCAGGCTTCACCATCCTGCTTCCCCTGCCGTCTGCACTGGGACATGGGCGGGATGGGAGTAGACCATCATACCCTCCCGGGAAAACCACGGCACGGCGGTTGACGGCCTGTTTTTGCGCAGGGTTCGTCAGGCTGAAAACGTCGATCACGGCGGGATCCTTCCGGGCATCAGGGACGGCGATAGGTATAGGCCCCCCACTCCGGAGCCCAGGGGGATGGGGGCGTTTTTTGTCGGCGATGGCCGCGCCGATATCTGCATCTATTTTGCAATTGCAATTTTTTTGCTTTACGACTACAAGCGGAGCCGTTGCTCTCCCACTTTATTATCTGCCATGCGCCCTTTGCTTTTTTTCCCTCCATTCTTGCTCACCGGGACCTTGCTGCACGCCCAGACGGCCGCCGTGCAGATGGATGAAGTGGTGATCGCTTCCACTCCTTTGGGGCG
>CAIZWU010000281.1 GCA_903936775.1 uncultured bacterium
CCGTTGCTCTCCCACTTTATTATCTGCCATGCGCCCTTTGCTTTTTTTCCCTCCATTCTTGCTCACCGGGACCTTGCTGCACGCCCAGACGGCCGCCGTGCAGATGGATGAAGTGGTGATCGCTTCCACTCCTTTGGGGCGAACCTTGTTCCAGCAGGCGCAGCCCGTTTCGGTGTTGGAGGGGCGCGAACTGCAGCAGGCCTTGCAGCCTTCCCTCGGAGATACCCTGGCCAGGTTGCCGGGGGTGGCTTCCACTGGCTTTGCTCCGGGGTCGAGCCGTCCGGTGATCCGGGGGCTGGGGGAGGACCGGATCCGGATTCTGAATAATGGGGTCAATCTGCTGGATGTGTCGAATGTGAGCCCGGATCATGCGGTGACGCTGGACCCGTTGTTGATGGAAAAAGTGGAAGTGGTGCGGGGACCGGCCTCGCTGCTCTATGGACCCAACGGGGTGGGCGGGGTGGTGAATGTGCTGGATGGCCGCATCCCGGACACCAAAGTGGAACCGGGCGTGGGTGGCTTGCCGGTGCGGGGCAAAGTGGACAGCCGTTATGGCAGTGGATCGGATTTGTGGTCGGGCGCGGGTCAGCTTGATCTGGGCCTCGGGCCGGTGGTGATTCATGTGGATGGGTTCCGGCGGGAGTCGGATGATCTCCGGATTCCGGGCGACGCCCGGAGTGCGCGGCTGCAGCAGCTTTCACCGCTGGAACCTGGCGAAAAGGAGGCCAGCGGGCGCTTGCCGAACAGCTTTACCGAAAGCGAAGGCGGCGCTCTGGGGACTTCCTATATCTGGGACCAAGGGTACTTCGGGGCATCGTATTCGTTTCTGAATAGCAACTACGGGACGGTGGCGGAGGAGTCGGTGACGATCGATATGGCACAGGAGCGCTGGGACGGGCGCGGGGCTTTTTACGCGCCATTCAAGGGGGTGAAGGAGCTCAAATACAGCTTTGGTTATTCCGACTACACCCACACGGAATTTGAAGGACCCGAAGTGGGCACCGTCTTCCTGATCGATGGTTACGATGGCCGGGTGGAGCTGGAACATGAAGCGGTTGGCCCGTTTGAAGGCGCGTTGGGGTATCAGACCAACCACAGCAATTTCTCGGCGCTGGGCGCGGAGGCGTTTCTGCCGCCCGTGGAAACAGATAGTCATGCGGTGTTTCTCTTTGAGGAGGTGAATTCAGGTGACCTGCGCTGGCAGTTTGGTTTGAGATACGATCACACCGCCGTTCAGAGCAGCACGTTTGGGGAATTCGGGCCGGGCCGGGACCTCGGTTTTGATGCCTTGAGTGGTTCGGCGGGGGTGGTCTGGACTTTGCCGCAGGATTATAGTATGGCCTTCAATGCCGCCTTCACCCAACGGGCTCCGACTTATGTGGAATTGTTGGCGGATGGTCCCCATCTGGCCACCGGGGCTTATGAAGTGGGGGATGCCAGGCTGGACCTGGAGCAATCCATCGGTCTGGATCTTACTCTGCGGAAATCGTCAGGTTCTGTCACCGGCAGCGTGAGTGCGTTCTACAACCGGTTCAACGATTACATCGGCCTATTCCCTACTGGGGAGGACTTCCTATTTGGAGAGGATGGCGAATTTGAAGCGCTGCCCGTGTATGCCTACGAGGCGGTCGATGCGGATTTCATGGGGGGGGAAGTGGAGACGACCTTCCACCTGCTCGCCCCGGTGGAAGCAGCGGCCCCGGTTTCCGGCAAACAGCCGGCAGGGAAATCGGCGCTCGAGGTGGCCCATGGCCCGGCGGCGGGTACACGGCTCGATCTGGAGTTGAAGGCGGATTATGTTTACACGCGTCTGCGCGGCGGGGAGGGTTCGCTGCCACGCATCCCGCCGTTCCGCACTTCGGCGGCCCTGGTCCTTGGATACGATCGTTTTACGGCACGGCTGGAGGGGCAATATGCCGCCGCTCAAACCCGCACCGCCGACTTTGAACTGCCCACCGATTCCTTTTTCCTGCTGAACGCCGGCCTGACTTGCCGGATCATGGAAGGGCCGGTGACGATGGATGTATTTGTGCGCGGCACCAACCTGCTGGATGCGGAAGCGCGCCTGCACACGTCGTTCCTGAAGGACATCGCTCCGATGGAAGGCCGGGGGGTAATGGTAGGTCTGCAGGCCGTATTTTAGCCTGGTTCTGCCACGGGGCAGGCTTGCAGCGCTCCTTGCGCGTCCGCCGGGGCGGGGCATGATGTCCTATGGAATTGCCTGCTGAAGTGCATGAATTGATCCGTCTGGCCCTGGCTGAAGATATCGGGGCGGGGGATGTCACGGTCCGTTATTTTGTGCCGGCGGAGGCGCGGGCCCGCGCGGTTATCCTCGCCAAGGAGCCGGGGGTGCTCGCGGGAGTGGCCTTGGCGGAAGCGGTTTTCCAGGCGGTGGATCCTGGCATCACGGTGGTGGTCAAAAAATCGGATGGCGACCGCCTGGAGGTGAAGGACGTGGTCTTGGAGTTGTCCGGTCCCGCGGGGTCGATCCTGACTGCGGAACGGACCGCCCTGAATTTTCTGCAACGCTTGAGCGGGATCGCCACCCAGACCGCGGCTTATGTGAAGGCCGTGGCGGGCACAGGCACGGGGATTCTGGATACCCGGAAGACGACGCCAGGTTGGCGCTGGCTGGAAAAGGCGGCGGTGCGGGCGGGAGGCGGGACGAATCACCGGATCGGGCTTTATGATATGGTCATGGTGAAAGATAATCATTTGCCCAAGGCGGGTGGCCTGACAGGATTGCAGGCGGGGATCGCAGCGCTCCAGGTGGTGCACCCCGGGATGAAGGTCGAATTGGAAGCGGATACGGTGGAGCAGGTGCGGGCGTTTCTGACCCTGCGCGGGGTCTCGTTCATCCTGCTGGATAACATGTCATTGGAGGAAATGAGCGAGTGCGTGGGATTGGCGCAGGGCAGCGGCGTGAAGTTGGAGGCGAGTGGCGGGATCACCCTGGAGCGGTTGCCGGAAATTGCGGCCACTGGGGTGGATTTCATCAGTTCGGGGGCTCTGACCCATTCGGTGAAAGCCCTGGATCTGTCGCTGGATTTCAGCGGGACGGAGTTTTGAGCGCGACCACCATGCCGCCGCTTCCTGACATGTTGAATGAGGCCGCCTTGCGGGGGGCTCTGCCGGGCTGGGAGGTGGTCTATCTGGAACGGACGACCTCGACCAATGATGAGGCGCGGCGCCTCGCCGCGGAAGGGGCTCCGGACTGGACCGTGGTGCTGGCCGAGGAACAGACGGCGGGACGGGGACGGCGCGGGGCGAGGTGGGTTTCGCCGGCGGGGCGGAATGGAATTGTATCCGTCCTGCGCCGGCCGGGAGCGGAGTGCCCGCCGGAGCGGTGGGCGCGGCTGACCCTGGCAGCGGCCCTCGCAGGGTGTGATGCCCTCGATGCGGTGCCGGGTCTGAGCGCGGCGGCTGAGGTGAAATGGCCGAATGACCTGTATCTGTCAGGCCGGAAGGTGGCGGGGATTCTGGTGGAAAGCGCGTGGACTGCCCAGGGAGGATTTGTGGTGATCGGGACGGGCTTTAATTTGAATCTGGAGCCATCGGATTTTCCGGATGAACTGCGGCCGGTGGCGACCTCGGTGTGGATGGAACGGGGAGGCCTGGGGGTGGACCGGACGGTTTTTTTGACAAATTACCTGCGGGCGTTGGAGACGCGCTGCACTCAGGCGGCAGCCGATTTTACCGGGATGCGGGAAGACGGTTGGCGGCGGAGCTGGCTGGCCGGCCGCAGGGTGACCTTGACCATGGCCGGACAGCCGTTGGAGGGCTTGGTCAGCGGGCTGGGGCCGGAGGGCGAGTTGTTGTTGCGCAGGGATGATGGCGTGGTGCAGGTGATTTCGAGTGCGGACCTGATCCAGCCGGTGGCGGATTGAACTTGCCGGGACCACGGAGGAGCGGCTACAGATGCAGCTATGAAAAGCAGGTCAATGTCACACGCCGGCTGGGCTTTGACCGGTCTGGCCCTGGGAGCGGTGGGTGGATTTTTCGCGGGACGGCATGGGCAGGTGACAGGCAGCGGCGGTATTTTAGAACGGATCGCAGTGGGGACATCGCACGCCGTGACCGCGGTGGGGAGAAGCGGAGCGGAGACCATGGAGGGCGTGGTGATAGGTGAAAGCGGGCGACTGAAGGGTTTGATCCCGTTGGATGCCACGCCGCAGCAGACGTTGCGCCACATTCTGGCGATCCCGGATTCGCTGAACCGGCTGGCGGCGTTGAAGGAGTGGTGCCGTACCCTGCCGCCGGATCAGGCGTTGGAGGTGATGCAGGAATTTAAAGGGATGATGGAAGCGCAGGAACGGATTGGGGAGGTGGAGGGCAAGTCCCTGTTTTTCGTAGCCATCGATGTGCTCGCGGAGGCGTTGCTGGAACAGGGCCCCGGAAAGGTGCTGGCGGTTTTTCTGGCACCGGAGGCTGAGGGCGGGGATGCCGGCCTCCGGCTGGGTCTGGGCGCGGAGATTTTCAAAAAATGGGCGGAACGGGATCCGGCGGCAGCGCGGGTTTTGCTGGAATCCCGCCTCGCGGCCGGGGGCAAGATTGGACAGGTGGAAAACGTGCTTTCCATACATCTGATGCGGGCGTGGGTGAAAACAGATCCTGACGCGGCCATGGGATGGCTGTTGAAACAGCCGACGGAGGTGTCCGACGAGGCGGTTTCACCGGCATTCGATACCTTGTCCCTCCATGATCCTGACAAAGCGCGGAAGCTGGTGGCGGAACAGGCGGATCTGCCCGGACGGGTTGAAATCGCGGCGACCATCGCACAATCATGGGCGAAGACGACTCCGGACAAGGCGCTGGAGTGGGCGCAGGGGCTCCCCGAAAAACTGTCAGGACCGTCGGTGAAAAAAACGATGGAAACGTGGGCTGGACAGGATTTCCCGGCAGCGAAACAGGCCTTGGAGGGATTGAGCGGGTCACCGAGGGAGGCTGCCCTGCCCGTCCTGGTGGAAAATTGGCAGAAAAATAATTGGGGGGAAGCGGCAGGGTTTCTGGAGCAACAGCCGGCGGGGAAAGGCCGACAGGAGGCTGTGGGACAGCTGATCCGTCGTTGGGCTGATGGGGACCAGCCCGCAGCCTCGGGTTGGCTGGCACGGCAGGCGCCCGGACCGGAGCGGGATGCCGGGGCTTCGGCCCTGGTGGATGAGGTGCGCGATTCCGACCCGGAAGCGGCGGCGATCTGGGGGGCAACCCTGGGGGATGAAAAGCAGCGGCAGGACTCGCTCCGGGAGACTCTGCAGGGGTGGTATAAAAAATCTGTGCCCGAGGCGTTGCGGTGGGTGGAAACGGCAGGCAATTTAACGGATAGTGACCGGGCGGCGCTTTTGCGGATGATGGCCGTGGAGTGAAGCCCGGCCCGGCACGCGGCAAGGGGCCTGCCCTTCGCCCGGGAGCCTGACGGCACAAAAAAAGGAGGAAGCCGGGGCTTCCTCCTTTTCAGGCAGCAGCGCCTCTGGTATCGAAGGCGCTGCTGTTGGGGGACTATTTTATGGTGTAGCGGGTCCACTTTCCTTTGCCGGTTCTGGTAAAGGACTCAGCCATGACCGGGATGGCACGAAGATAGACGACGCCGGCCTTGAGTGCCGCCGCGCGGGCGGAAATGCCCTCGCTGCCAGCGGCAGCTACGACTTTGGCCAAGCGCTCGAGGACTTCATCGTCTGACTGATGCCTGCCCTGTCTTTCGGATGTGGCCGCTGGCTGGAATGGTTCGCTGGAGGACAGCATGAGGTCCGCCGCCCATCCTTTGCTGGACGATTTGGAGGAACGGGTGCCGTTGATGTTGGCTTCCAGTTGGCTGAGCTCATCGCGCAGTTGGGCAACCTTCCGTTGGCGGAGCTTCACGAGTTCCTGTTCAAGGTCAGCAATGCGGCGGTCAAGCAGATCGGATTTCATCGGGGTGTAGTATTGGGGGTGTTTTTTACCTTAGTTGATGGTGTGGGCTGCCGGTCTGTCGTTATGCACGGCAGAACCAAGAACCTCTGGTAGTAGACCAATCATCAGGTTTTTAGTCAATAGTAAATAGTAATGGAAATAACGACCCTGATTTGCATTTCAAAAACGCTAAATGACGAACAAAAACGCCTAAAGAGGCTTCTTATGTCTGTGGTTTAGATGCGTGTAAATAGTTGATAATAAGAGGATTAAACTTAAAGATAGCAGGAACCGGCTGCCTCATCCGGAATATGGCTTACTGGTGGCAGAGTGAAGTTTTCATAGATTGCAGGATGGCCGTTACCTGTCGTACTTAAGTAGCGCGGAGTATTTCCAAGTATGGAGCGCTGGTGTTTGAGCGGTAATCAAGGGAACCGGTGGCCCCGCCGCAGGGGATGAAACCGGGTGCGCGTTTGACCGTAACCGCCTCAGCAATCCACCGGGACCCGAGGGTGCGTTCCACCGGAGTTGAGCCGATGTTGGGGGATGAGCATATTGAAGCGATCACAACGGGAGGCCCGGTGGCGGGGGATCATCAAGAGGCAGATGTCCGGTGA
>CAIZWU010000282.1 GCA_903936775.1 uncultured bacterium
CCCACCGGAAATGAGCCGGAAAGGGAATTATTTTCATCCCGGGCCGGAGATCGGGGAAAGCAGCCCTGAACGAGGATGCCCGGAGGGGCGGCCGGACTGCAGCTCCTCCGTCAGTGACATCGCCCTCCAACGGGTAGCCGACCCCCCATCATCCAGGGACTTTTCCGAAATAGCCTGCCCCAGACTGGAAAGCTTGCGCAGAGAGGCCACTTCGCCTCATGGTCATCTTCATGCGTGTTTCAGGTTTTTGCTTTTTCGTTTCCCTTGCGGCGACTTTCGTTTGTCTGGCGGAAACTCCCCCCCCGCGGGCGCACCGGCCCAAGGACACTCCTCCGGCGCTGCAGATGCTGGTGCCCGGTTTCACCGTGCGGACCTTGCCGGTAGAACTGACGAATCTGGTCAATCTGCAATACCGGCACGACGGCGTGCTGGTGGCCCTCGGCTACAATGGAAATATCTGGCTGCTGCGGGACAGCAATGGCGATGGCCTGGAAGATCAGGCGGCCCTCTTCTGGGAAGGCAAAGGCAAGGTCACCGCACCCATCGGGATGGACCTCGCCCCGCAAGGCACCCCGCACGGCAACGCCGTCTTTTTCGCCTGCCAAGGCAAGGTGATGATGGTGACCGACCGCGATGACGATGGCCGGGCGGAAGAGGACCAGGTGTTGGCCGAAGGCTGGCCGCTGGCCCGCGCCGGAGTGGACACCGCGAGCATTTGTTATGATCCGAAGGACGGCTCGGTCTATTTTGGCCTCGGGGTGCGCTGGTATGACAACGCCTACGAAATCGACGCCACCGGCAAAGCCCAAAACGACCTCTCCTCCGAGCGCGGCGCGATCCTGCGGATTTCGCCGGATTTCAAAACCCGCGAAAAACTCTGCACCGGGGTCCGCTGGCCCATCGGGCTGCGATTCAATGCCAAGGGCGATCTCTTCTGCACCGACCAGGAAGGGGCCACCTGGCTGCCCAACGGCAATCCTTTTGACGAACTGCTGCTGATCGGGAAAGGCCGCCATTACGGCTTCCCGCCGCAGCACCCGAAGCACCTTCCCGACGTGCTGGATGAACCCAGCGTCTTTGATTACGGCCCGCAGCATCAATCCACCTGCGGCCTGCGGTTCAACGATCCGGTCAACCGCGGCAAGGCCTTCGGACCAGCCTGGTGGTCGGGCGATGCGTTGGTCGCCGGCGAGTCCCGCGGCAAAATCTGGCGCACCAAACTCGTGAAATCCGATGCCGGTTATGTCGCGCAGACGGAAATCATCGCCGCCCTGAATCAACTCGCGGTGGACGTGACCCTGAGTCCGCGTGGCTCGTTGCTGGTGGCCACCCACAGCGGCGATCCTGACTGGGGCACCGGGCCGGAGGGAAAAGGCCTGATTTTTGAAATCGCGCCCGCTGCCGAACCCACCCCACAGCCAGTGCTGGCCTGGAGCGAGTCGCCCGGCGTCTTCCGGGTCAGCTGGGACCGGCCCCTTGATCCGGCCGCCGCCAAAGCCATGCTGGACGGCGCGTCCATCACCCGCGGAATGTATGTCAGGGCGGGCGATCGTTTGGAAACCATGTGGCCCGGTTATGAAGTAGTGAAACGCCAATTAGCTGAACCCGTCACCCCCGTGCCGGTGCTGGGTGGCAGCTGGTCCGCCGATGGCCGCACCTTGGAATTGCAGGTGCCTCCCCAGGTCGCGCCGGAACATTTCGCCCTGACTCTGCCTGGCCCCCTCTCTGCCGACCTGCACCTGGAACTCACCGGCGTGGAAACCGCCTGGCGTGGCGATGACGGCACCTCCTGGCAAGGCTGGACGCCCCATGTGGATAGTCAGGTGGTCCGCGAGCTCACCGGGCCCAGCGCCCCGCAGGCGGAATGGCAGCGCCACCTCGCGCAGCCCGGCGAACTCACCCTGCGCACCCGGCTCGACCTTTGGAAAATGCTGCGCCCGGCCATCCAGCCCGGCGCCTCACTCGACCATGAACCGGCCCCGGAGGAGGTGACCCTGGCCCTGACCTCGCCAGATGCGCCATTTACAGTGCGTCGCGGTTTCGGCAGCAACGCCAAGGTCATCGCTTCCAGTCCCGGCCAGGTGACCCACGATGTTTTCCTGGCGGTCAATCCCAAGGAAAAGGAACTGCTCGATCTGGTGCTGACCTGCCGCACCGCCAACGGGGCCGCGCCCAACCTGCGCCTCTCCTGGCACACCAAACAAGATTCCCGGCCCCGCGCCCTGCCCTTGCACCGGTTCCTCCTGCCCTGGGCACAACCCGAGGCCGTTTCCAGCGTCCTCGCCTTCGGCCCCCGCCCGGAAATCCAAGATGGCGACTGGGCCCGCGGCCGGGAGATTTTCCTGAGCGAACGGGCGCTCTGCTCGAAATGCCACAGCGTGCGCGGCACCGGTGGCAAAATGGGGCCTGATTTGTCCAATCTGGTCAGCCGCGACTACGCCACCACCCTGCGCGATATTCACGATCCCTCCGCAGTGCTTAATCCGGACTACCTCGCCCACCAAGTGGTCCTGAAGGACGGCCGCGAACTGATCGCGGTGCCCCGCACTGAAGCCGATGGTTCTATTGTGCTGGGCATCGGGGCGGGGGCAGAACTCCGCCTTCCGAAAACCGGGATCGTTTCATCCAGCGCGCTCCAGACTTCGCTCATGCCAGCTAAACTCAACGAAGCCCTCGGCGCCCGGGACTTCCGTGATCTGATGGCTTTTCTCCTGACCTCCCCGCCTCTGATGGGCGTCTATGCCGAGGGCACCCGTCCGGTCAAACGCACCCCAACTGAAATTTCTGCGGTCCTCGCAGGGGCTCCGGAGCCGCCCGCCGCGACCCGTCCGCTCAAAGTCCTGCTGGTTTCCGGGCCCAAGGATCACGGCATCGGAGAACACGATTACCCCCGCTGGCGCGAAACATGGGGCCGCCTGTTTACCCTCGCGGGGAAAACGGAAATCAGCCTCGCCTTCGACTGGCCGACGACGGCCCAGTGGGCCGCCGCCGATGCCGTAATGTTTTTCCGCCGAGGCGACTGGTCCAATGACCGCGCCAGGGATTTCGATGCCTTTCTGGCCCGGGGCGGTGGCGCGGTCTTCATCCACTGGGCCGTCGAAGGCGGCCCCCAGGCCCCCGCCCTCGCGGCCCGGCTCGGTTTTGCCTCCCACAGCGGCCTCACCAAATACCGCCACGGCCCGATCGACCTCGATTTTGATCCCTCGCGGCAGCATCCTATCGCAAGAAATCTCCACGAGGTTTCCTTTATCGACGAAACCTACTGGAATCTGATTCCCTCCCCGGATGCGCAACCCCGCCCGCTGGCTACGGCCATCGAGGAAGGGGCCGCCCGTCCTCAATGCTGGGTCACGGAACCCGCCACGGGCGGCCGCATTTTCGTCACGCTGGGGGGCCATTATTCCTGGACATTTGACGACCCCGTTTTCCGCACCCTCGTCCTGCGCGGCCTGGCGTGGTCCGCCAACGAACCCGTGGACCGCTTCAACAACCTCGTCACCGCTGGCTTGGAATAACCACGGCCTTTTCCCCGTAGATCCATCCACCTTCAACCATAATCCTATCATGTCCGTTCCGCCCAATCTCGTCACCCTGCATCCTTATTTTAAAGCGCATCCCGGGCGGTTGCCGGAGATCCAGGCCCTGCTGCCCGCTTTTGTCGAAAAAACCGGCTCCGAAACCGCCTGCTGTTTTTATGAGTTCACCGCCCTCGATGACCAGATTTTCTGCCGGGAAGGTTACGCCGGCGCCAGCGGGGTCCTGACCCATCTGGAAAACGTGGGCGGACTGCTCGGCCAGCTCCTCACCATGGCCGACCTCACCCGCCTCGAACTCCACGGCCCAGCCTCCGAAATCGACCAGCTCCGCGCTCCCCTCGCCCACCTCCAGCCCGCGTGCTTCACCGTCCAGTGCGGCCTCGGCCGTTGAGCCGGATCCAGCTCCGGGGAGGAAGCTTGAGTTGACCCCAGTCCCATCCCGGACTTCCCGCGGGGAAAAGTCAATTGGACTGCGCAAATCTCTGCCAGAGGG
>CAIZWU010000283.1 GCA_903936775.1 uncultured bacterium
AGTCGGGCGGGCCAATGAAGCAGAACCGCGGGCATTTCCGGGGGGTCGATGGCTTCACGGTGCCGGAGCCCCCACCGCGCATTGATCCACGGACGGGCCAGCCTTATCGCTGACCTGCTCTTGCGGCGCCAGGGGGCCGTGGCATCGGTGCAGGTGATCCGCCTCCTTGCCCTGTCCATCTCCCTGCTGTGTGCCTGCTGCTCTAATGGCTCTCCGGGCGTGCCTGCTCAGGTGGTCGGTGTGACGGACGGCGACACCATCACGGCCATCGTGGACGGTCGCCAGATAAAGGTCAGGCTGAATGGCATCGATGCCCCGGAGAAAAAGCAGGCTTTCGGGAACGTCTCAAAACAGGCGCTGTCTGGTTTGGTTTTCGGCAAAAGGGTTTCCATCGTGGATCTCGGCAAGGACCGCTACGGGCGAACCATCGGCGAAGTGTTCACCCCGGACGGCCAGCAAGTCGAGGTTGCAATGGTCCGCCTAGGGTTTGCCTGGCATTACGTCAAGTATGCCCCGCGCAATACGGATCTCGCCGGTGCGGAGTTGGTGGCGAGGAAGGCGCGGCGTGGGCTGTGGTCGGACGCTGCCCCGGTCCCGCCTTGGGAGTTCAGGAAGCGGTGATGCGCGGGCGATTGTGATTTCACCTCACGATTTTCCCGCGCAATGTCAGGATTCATTTTGTCCCTTCTTGATGTCGGTGATTAATTGCGTGACTTTGTTGAGCATAACTTTGACCTCCACTAAGCCGGGAGGAATGTCTTTGTTTTTGAGCCCTTTATCTCTCGTGAAATACTGGGCTGCGCTCTTCCGAAGCATGTGTTCCGGATTTGCAAGCCTCCACGCTTTGTCCGCAATACTGCGGCATGGCTTACAGGTGCCCCGCAGGCCATCGGCGCGGGATGCGTCCTTGTTGAAGTCAGGCAGGGGTTTCGCTTTGCCGCAACGGGCGCAATGCTTTAAGGGCTGGGTCATGGCTTTAAGTTAAAGTGGAAATTTGCTGATGCTTGGGGATGTCCTTGTAATAGAAACGGCCCCGGTTTTCAATGCTTGGCTGGTTTCTTGGAAGCGGTGATGCTTGCCGGAAAACGGATCGTCTCATGGCCTCCCGTGCTTCCTGCCTCATCGACGACAAATTGCAGAACCATGCCGTTGTCCTGCCTCCAAGCCTGGAACCCTCCAGAGCATTCCACGGTGCCGGAATCGCCCTCCTGCCAAGCCTGATTCAGTAATTCCAAAGCCTTGGCCTTCAGGTCGGAAACAGACGGGACGGCCAGCTGCGGCCCGGTGGCCATGCCCCATTGCCAGTCGAGTGCGGTCATGACTTCATGCACCCGGTTAAAGTCGAATGCCTCCATGATCCCATGGACGGTGTGGTGATGGTCTTGATTCATGGCGGGAAGTTGTTGGCGGGTGCCTTTCGAGGGCATCGGGTGTTTTGATTGTTGGGCGTGACTGTGCCGGGTGTTGTGCTGCTGCGCTCTCCTCGGGGTGAGTGCGGGCCAGTCAGGTGCGGCAGTGCGCGGGCAGGATTGGCATGGGCGGTCCATCCCGGTGCGGGTGTGGATGCTCCTTTGGAAATCGGCCGGCGATGGGGTCCGGTGATAGATGCCGCATGGCTTGGTGGTCGCCTAGTCCAGGCGAGTCATCCCGGGTGCTCCGGTGCTCCTCCCATGGCGATCCCGGGAGGAATCACGGCGATGGAAAGGAGGAAGGCCACCTGCCCCCAGAGGAAGGGAATCACGGCGTAGGTGATCTTCATAGGGGCAGGCGGCTGAGTGGTCACGGTGCCGGGGTGATGGCCGTGGCGGTAGCTGGGCAGGCCAGCATGAAGGCAGTGAATAACTTCATGAGTCGTCCCTCCCCTCCAGCTTATCCAGCAATGCCGGGTCCAGTTCCCTCAGGACGGTCACCACGGCCAAGGGGATCTCCCCCCGGTTCCGCATGGCCCGGAATACCTGTGGGGCGTCTGGCAAGGCGGCGATGGCAGCAAGCTCCCGGCGGGCCTCGGTGGCGTGCTTCTCCAGCTTGCGGGCGAAGATGGCCAGCAGGTCGATGGGCGGCGCATCATGGCCGGGGCAGTCGTCGAGGGTGGCAATCATGCGGCCCCCTCCTTCTTGCGGGCCTTCCGGCGCTCGGCCTTGGCGACGGCTTCGTCGAGTAGCTCCAGCGCGTCCTCGGTCTTCCAGTCGTTGGCCAGGGCGAGAATAATGGCCTTGGTCTTCTTCATGTCGTCGAACTTCCATCCGCAGGTTATCAGACCGTCGTCACCGCCCATAAGCTCTCGCTGGGCACAGGAAATAAGCCGCTCGGTGATGCCATCGGCGGGTGGGAAGTCGAGGGCCTTCTCCAGTTCGACCATCCGGCGGGCGGTCTTGTCGGTCAGTAGGGGGTGGGCGTTCATGCTGCGGCCCCTCCTGTCATTGTGGTAGCTTGCCCTTGGTTCCCGCAGTGCAGGATTGTCACCTTGCCCTGCTCCAGCTGGGTCATCATGTATTCAATGGACATGATGGCCATAACGTGAGCGGTGGTGCCTGCGATTCTGGCGGCTTCCTGTAGCTTGGCGAACACCTCGGGTTCGTTGATGGTGACTCTGGGGTGGGCCTTGGTTACTTTTCGAGCAGTATCTTGTCGAGGAGTTCGTTTAATGCGGCCAGTGCCAGCCCTCGTGGGGTGGCTTGGTCGTTTTCCCATTTTATCAGGGTGCGGGTTGGCACTCCGATTTGTGCCGCGAACTTGCTTTGCGAGAGTCCCAGCTTTGCGCGGGCTGCTTTCAGTTGGTTGCGTAGCTCTTGGCTCATGTGATGGTTCTTTCATGGTCTAATCAGGTTCAGTCTGGTTGGGCTTAGGTCCGGCCAGGTGTTCGAGCACTTGGCCGGACCGCTTTCATTTCCACCCGTAGGCGGGCTTCAATGCTCTGGACTATTACCTACTAGGTAATACACGCAAGCACTGATTCAGGTTTTTTCACTTTGCCTGAGTGCATGGCGACGAAGTCGGCGCGGGCAGATGGCCCTGACATAATTTCACCTCATCGGTCAGGATTCTGTTTTGTCGGTTTCGACAGAACAAAACAAAACCGGCCCCCGCCTTTCGACGAGGGCCGGTCCAATGGCCGACAACACAACACAAAATGAAGATGAAACAGAACCCTCAGAGCCTACCATTTGACGCCCGCGGGGTCAAGGCCGCGGTTGTCGTAAAACCAAACGGGGTGTGGTCCCGTTGGTCGCACTGGTGCCGGTGGTCGCACTGGTGCCGGTGGTTATGTGTTCGCCTTCATCTTGGCAATAAGGTCCACGGCCTCCTTCAGTCGATCCTTTGCTCTGCCTTCATAGTTATTGACCTTGCGCTTCACGCTCTCCGTGAGGCAATAAACCTCCATTTTGCAAACCTGCACAAGGCCTTCCCCGCGTCGGGCCATCGTGGCCTTGGCCAAGCAAGACATGCAATTCATGGTCCGTCCTGTCCGTGGGTCCGTCCTAATTTGATCTCCGCATTTACATAATTTCATAAGTTCAGCTGGTTGAATTTTGAATGGTCCATAATGGGCCGGAAAGGCGTCTGCTTTGCGTCGTGCCTCACTTTGGCTGTGGTCATACTCTGGCAGTATTCAAAGCCTGTGGCGGTGGCATTAACGCCTCGCATTCGTGGCTTTCCGGTTCACTGCCCCGGCCTGCTGTGTGGTGGCAGGTCGGGCGGTGATTATGGACCGGATTCCGACTAGGTGGTCAGGGCATCCTGCATTGCGCTGAAGGACTCCACACGTTTGATGGCGGAATCGACGAACAAGGCGGCACTGATGCGGACAATCCCAGCGATGTCCTGCGTGTATGGGTCGATCAGGAATTGCACGCCACCCCATTGAGCCAGCAGCAAATCCCTGAAGTCACCCATTATGATAGCAGAGCAAACCCCGATCGAAGTTCCCTTGGTCAAGGTCGCCGGAACAAGGTCAGAGACCAAAGCCGGGTAGCCATTCAAGGAAGCCTCCAGGGTATCGCCGAATATGTAGGTGCCATCGGTTCCGGATGGATTCCGCAGGGTCTTTTTCAATCGGCGGCGGGTGGCTGAGTTAATCAGATAGCGCCGGCCGATATCGTTGGCTACGGTCACGGAACTTTCCAAGTCCACGATGTTTGCCCACGTGGCGGCCAGTCCGTTGGTGCCTCCCACCACTGACCCGATTCCGGGCGTGTTCAGGATGCCAAGCATATTGGAACCGATTCCATCCCCGCCAATAGCTTGGGCCTCCCAGCGTGCTGCCAGTTCCCTGGCCAAGTAGTCCCGCAACACGTTTTCAGCACCACGAGATTGCAGCAGGAAGGACCGGGTCAGGTCAATGTGCGCCGGGATTCTGTGCGGCGTCATAGTGACGGTGGCCGTGGCCGGGGTGAACTCGGTTCCTGCTGCGGTCTCTGCCTTCTCGGACGCCCGGGTCACGGTGCGCGTGAACTTCGGGATTGGCAGGTTGCCTTTGACGTTGGGCACCAGCGTTGCCCCTGCGGCCATCAGCGGCATGTTCTCAAAGAGAATATCGATGAGGGGGCGCTGAGCCTCGGTGGCGACGGTTTGCGAGCCACTGCCGGACGTGCCAGCCGTCAGGTCGTTGCGGTATGCTCCCCGGCCTGCACACATGGCTTTGTAGCTCAGGATCTGGCCACCGGCCACCCCGGTGTTTTCGTGGCGGCCTTCTTCGACCATTTCCTTTTCGATCCCTTCCAGCTTCCCGTTGGGGAGGCTGGCCAAGATGTATTTCGTGAAGCTGAACTTGTCGAGGTCTCGCTGCTCAGAAGCAGAGAGTTGGGCGCGGGTGGTGTTTGAGACGTTTATGTTATACATGGGTGTTATTTTCTTTCGGTTTGGTTTTTGTGTGGGGGATTAGGCGGCGGCGGGGGTGGGGGCGGCGATCAACTCCGGAAAGGCCGGGGCAGATTGTGATGGGCGGATTCTCAGGATCTCGGCGCGGCCGGCAATCTCAAGGTCCATAGCGAGAGGGCCGCTCGTTTCGTAGCAAAGCCCCTCCTGAAGGTGCATGCCCTTCGCGAGACAGCTCGAGATGATGCGGACGGCGGCGGTTTGATCCAGATTTGGAGTTCTCATGTTGTTGTTGTTTTGCCGGATTGCCGCTCCGGCGGGCGGGGTCCTGGCAGCTGGCCAGTGCAGTTTCGGCAGATTTGCCGGAAAGTGTTTAGGGAATCAGATGGCTGGCGGCGGAAACGTCAGGTTGATCCAGTCCCCGCCATCGATGCGGATTTGGCACGGGGGGTGAAGGTTGGCAGAGTCGGCCCGCCTCCATTCAATGCGGCGGGTGGCGGCGGCGTTTTCAAAGGCGCTGCGGCTGAGGTCCAGTGCCTCCGCACTGACCGTGTGGAACTCATCTTCCATCCGGACCCGGTGGGCGTCGAGCACATCGGGATCGAGGAAAACTTCCAGCTGCCTCAGTATGGCGGGCATCGTGGAATCAAAGAGCCAGTCACTGGTGCGCTTGATTTCCTGCCAGTGGACTGGGGCGCAATCGGTGGGAATGAATGGGTTGATAGGGATCATGCTTCTGTGAATCTGAAGTTTGGGCCATCGAAGCTCAGGGGAATTCCTGGTGCTCCCGCCTTGGCCCTGCCGATAGGTCCGTGGGCTCTGCCTCCACGCTGCTTGGAGACGCGAAGGAAAAAGCTGTAGTCGCCGGTCTCGATCCTCGGCCCGTTCCTGTTCCTCGGGTCTGGCGTGGTCTCCGGCACATCGATGACGTGGAGCACCAAGTCAGCGTCCTGCTCAATGGCCCGGCTTTCCCGCAGTTCCCCGGACTCATTGACTTGAGACAGGGCGATGATGGCGACCGCGGTTTCCTTGGCACAGATTTTCAGACTGCGGCTCATGTCGGCCACGATCCGTTCCCGCGTCTCGCGGCTTCCACCGTCAGTTCCCAGCAGTTGAAGATAATCGACAACGAAAACCTTGGCCTTGTGCCTCGATGCCAGCAGTTTGATTTTTGCGGTAATGCCCCGGGCGGTCACGCTGCTGGTGGCGTCGACGTAGAGGGGAAGTTTCCGGACGACTTCAAACGCGCCATGCTCCCCATGTTCCCGGCCCTCGCTCATGATCGACCGCATCACCAAGTCCTGGTCACTCATTTCCAGGCTGAAGGCGACAACAGGAGTTCCGGACTTCGCCACATGGGTCAGGATGTTCATTCCTAGGACCGTCTTGCCGCCTCCAGTGCGTCCGGCGATGATTGCCAGCTGGCCTTCCTTCAGCCCCCCGCCGGTCATCCTGTCGAGCTCAGCAAAGCCGGTTGGAAACCGCGGGGTCATGGTTGGGTTTGCGAGTGCGGCCTCGATGTCCTTCACGATCTCGCTGGCCTTCCTCGCCTTGCCGGCCTCCATCACACTGCACACGGAATCAAAGAGCTCTCTGACGGCCTCCTGGATCTCTTCCGGGCCGGTGGCGTAGTCGGCGAGGATAGCCAGCCGGGTGATTTCACTTTGAGCCCTGACCCGGTGGGCGTGCCTACGGACATCGGCCGCATACTCCTTCACAAGAAACGGCATGACGCCATCGGCCAGTCCCCGCAGTAGTTGCTGGAAAGTCTCAAAGTCGGCTGTGGTTCCGTAGTGCTGCTTGAGTGTGTAGCGTGTGATCCGCTTCCCGGCCCGGTGCAGCTCGTGGAACCAATTCCAAGCGGAATGGAACGCTCCCAGGCTGAAGTCCTCAGCCGATACGGTATTGAGGACATCGAGGAATCTGCGGTCATCGTCCACAATTACGGACAGCAGATTTACCTCCGGTTCAAACCGCTCGGGAATTTTGTTTTTGAATGCTTCCATGGGTTTTAGAATTTGATTTCCGATTTCGGCTTGGCGGAAGGATAGGCCTGGCGGGGGGCGGGTTTAATGTGTTGGAGGTTTGGGGAATTCCAGTTCCCGGCGATAGCTGCCCGGATTTGGTCGGCGACGATTCCGGGCGGATGGTCGAGCAAGGAGGAATTGATAGACTGCACGGTCATTCGTGCGGCCTGGGCGGTCCACGGGATGCGCTTGCTCTTGGGGCCTGTAGTCGCTCTTTCGGTGCGGTAGGTTTTCCACTCCTCCCAGAGCTCCACGATTTCGGGAGGTGTCAGGAGGGGAAGGGTGACGGCATTTGCGGCGGAACACTCAACCTCAGGTTTTTGGGAATCGACTTTTTTCTGGTCATTCCCATTTTCAGAAAATGGCATTCTTTGATTCTCTTTGGTTACCTTTGGTTTGGGTGCACCACATGCACCCCTAGGCGGCACCACATGCACCCCTAAGGGCACCACATGCCCCCGCATCTCCTGCACCCCCGCACCACATGCCCCCCGCACCACATGCACCCCTTCGGTTTCCGGCATGGTTTCATCACCTCGGTGTGCCCAGTAGTCACTGACTTCCAGTCGTTCAAAGCGGAGGTCGTAACGGCGGCTCAGCATGCCCCGTGGAGGTGGTCCGGTGGCGACGTAACCCTTCGATTCCAGCAGCCGGATTGTCTTTTGGACGGATCGTTCACAAAGGCCAGTGCAGGCGACGATACGGGTGACGCTCGGACAGCACATGCCGGTGGTCTCGTTGCGGTGGTCTGCCAGCACATAGGCGACCAAGCGCGGAACCGGATCGAGATTGGAGCGCCTCACGTATGTCAAATCAAGGTTACTCACTTGGCCATACCTCCCCGCTGAAGTTGTCCGGCTTCGATTTCGCGCTGCCGCTGGTGAACGGCGCATAAGTTCCGGAATCGCTTGGCGCGGGCGGTCTCATTGGCCACCGCCGGGTCGGTGGTTTCATCTTTGGGCTGCTTGGAAAAACTCTTCATGATAGGTCTCAGGAGACTGGGTTCTGTTGGCGGTGGGCGCGGATGATCCGGGCGAGGCGGGCACTCGCTGCTCGTGATTGAATTCGACGGGCTCGGGCTTCCTTGTTTTTGGCGATCAGCCAGCGAAGCATGGCCTCGGCGAGGTCTTCGGTGGTGTGAATGCCTGGCGGATATTGCGCGGGGCTGGTGGTTTGGTTGGTCATCGCTTATTTGTGATTGCGATGGTGCGAGGGAATGGTATCCTCAGGTGCTGCCAAGCTCCCTGATACCACACTCCCGCCCATCTGGTTTTACCGTTGAGGCGGGTTTGTGATTTTGGGGGTGTCTCCTCCAGCGTTGAGAATTCCAAGGATGCCGCTGTCCATCTGCCGGCGTAGGTCGGAGATTCCCGATCGCTCCACCCTTTGAAGATCTTGGACCGCGCAAAGTTGCTCCACGTCGAGGACGGATAGGATTGCGTCGTGAAGTTCCCGTTGTAGGAAGTAGGGGTCCACGGCTTCGATTTCCCAACACTTATTGGAACCGGTGCGTTCAACGTATTGCGTGAACCGGGAGGATGATTCTTTTGCAAAGGCAGGGTGCGCGCTGTGGGTCCGGACTTGATCCATATTGAGCCCCACCCGGACAGATTTCACCGGCACGCCATGAAGATCCCGGAGTGAACGGATGGCATCGTCCACGAGGTCGAACCCCTCGGGGTCGTGGTCACTCACCGTCAGCAGGACGAACTCTTCGGCACCACTGGCGGCGAACCGTTGGGCCATTTTATTCCAGATTGACGGGTTGCCGTAACCCCGGCTAATGGAGCGCGGCATCATGAACCTGTCAGCGACAGGCTTACAGATCCCCAGCAGGGTGTTTTTCTCCATGAGGAGCTCCACGTGGCGAGGCTGACCTTCGAGGACATTCCGCCCGTATCCCGTCAAAAAGACTGCACGCTCGCTTTCGATGAATTCGGCCGGATTCCGATAGGTCCGGAAGCCGTAGCCCTCGCAGACGCGGGTAGGGTCATCAATGGCCTCCAGCGGGATATGTCCACCATATCTTGCGGACACACAGATTTCACTGAGTAGGCTATAAAATGAGGGTTCGTTTTTGTATCTCCACCGCTCATCCCGGCTTCGGGTGGTCTGGGTCAATGGTGGGTTGTTCAGCAGCCGGTAATGGATCGTCCTGACGGATAACGGCCAGAAGTCCCGCAGTTCATTCACGACGCGCACGACTGCGGCCAGAAACTCCCCGCGCTTGGTGCTGATTACAGTGGCGGTCTTTTCGCCATCAACGGAAATATACGTCGCCGTGGTTTCTGACTTCTTGAAAGTAACCTCCCTGAATTGCTCCTCGGTGATAAACCCGGGACCGGAAATGAACTTTTCGGCCAGGAGTGTTTTGACGGTTTTCAGTCGCTGCGGGTTGTATTGAACCAGCAGGCGGTGGTAGTCGGGCGACTCTGACCGGGTGATGGTCGAATACCTCACCGGCACGGCCTCCCAGCCCAGCATGAGGCAGCAGACGTAACGGCGGTGCCCGGAGAGGATGAAGCCGTCCACGGTGACGACGATGGGCTCTTCCAGCCCCATCCGCCGGATGGACTCCATCAGCGGCAGAAGCTCGCTGTCGGTGTCGTGATTAATCTCCCCGTAGACATCGACGTTTTCCGGCGAAGGTGTGATGCCGGCCACCGGCACCATGATGACGCGGTAGCGGTTCGGCTCCGATGATTTCAAAAAACCATCAAGACGGTTTTTTGATTTTGCCCCGCTTTGGGTGGGTGATTTTTGCATGATGGTATTCTGTTAAGATTTCATCATGTGAATCAGGCGGCAGCTTCCTGCTCGATCCGGGCGATTTCCTCAGGTTGGAACCTGACCGCTCCCGGCCCCAGTTTGATGCACTTCAGGCGATTGGCCTGGCGCATCCGGTGGACGAACATATGGGAGCATTTCCAACGCTGGCAGAGCTCGGCGATGGTGAGGAATGATGTGGGTGATTCGGTGTTTGTTTTCTTATTCATAGGCTTCGGGTGTGAGCCTATGACATATAGCCACGGATTGCCGCTTGGCTAAAGTCCTTGGGGTTGCAGATTATCGGGAACCGCGACCCCTTGGCGTTAGTAACGCTCTTTTCCCGCTTCGTGAAGGTCGGAAAGGCCAGCCAGTTTGAATAATTCCTTCCACTTTGTATTGCCCCATGTGAGGCGAGTGGAGTTCTTAAAATCTCCCTTGGTTGGAACACGGCCTAATTCCCGGCAAAGCAAAAGACCTTCGTTTATAACATCAGCGGCTTGCCTGGATTCAGGTGTAGCTTGAACGAATTCACAGAATCCTTTTTCAATCACGGATTCAACCCATTTGAGTGCATCAGATTTAATCTGTGCAAGCCTGTGCTCCATGCGGTTTTCCGGCAACCTGAGCGGGGCCAGCCTACTGGCCAAGGGAATCAGGAACCCAGCGAACGCCAACCGCCCCTCGTCGGGCTCCACGGGCCATTGCTCATACTCGCCTTCGGTCTCGGTTCCTGCCTTTCGGGCGCGGTGTTCCGCCATCAGCAATGCCACCGCCGCCTTCTGGGTTTCCTTGTTTTCAATCTCCGCATAACTTAATAATTCATCACGGCGGCGGGCGAGGTCCACGGAGAGTGTCCACCTTACCTTGCCTGATCGTGTTGTTTTTTTAAGATAGGGGGGCACCTCATCAGGTTTGGCTGAACTCATATTTTTGCCTTTCATGCCCCGGCCTCCTTCTTGGCCTTCCGGGGTGCTTTGGGTGCGGTGGTGCTGGTGCCGCCGTCCTTGGGCTTGAAGTCGCCTTCAATGATGGTTTCGGGGGCAGGGCTAAGGAGTGCTCCCAGGCCTGCGGTGATGCGTCGCTTCTTGTCGGTGTAGTAGGAGGCGGTAGTGCTGATCTTTGCGTGCCTGAGGGTCGATTGTGCGGCGAAAATGCCCTGTGTGCTGGCGAGGATGGCCCCCAGTTCCTTCCTTAATTCATGCAGCGGCTTCTGGGCGGTGATGCCCTGCTTTTTAAGCCAGACGTAAAGGGGCTTAAAGTGCCGACTGCATCGGTAGATGGTGCGGCTAGTTTGATGCCGGAACGGCTGGGTGGATTCGATGACGAAAGGACCGGTGGCGGTGGCTTTCCATCCCCGGAGTAGGGCAATGGTTTCGGGGTCCAAGTCCACCTCCCCGGCGCTGTCCTCGGACTTGAACAGGAAGTATTCAGTTGCCTCGATCCGGATGACGCCTTTGCCGAAGTCCACTTGGTTCCATATCAACAAATCGATCTCTCGCTTCCGTAGTCCACAAAGGAGGCCAAGGGTAAAGATTTTGAAGGGTTCGCCAGCAAGCTCGGCGCGGGCGGCAGTGATGATGGTTCCGGCATTGATCCGGCTTGTGTATTTAGTGTTCCCCTCCCTGGGCATCTCCACACCGCTGAATGGGAGCGGGTCAGGGAGGGTCAATTCCTTGGATGCAAACTTGCGGGCCTTTTCCGTAAAAAGGGATCGTGCACATCGGAGCAGTGAACGGGCGCTATTCTCGGCGCGGCGGCGGGCGTCTGGTGAGCTTCCGGCGCGGGCGATGTATGCCAGCTTCCATTCCTGCACCGCGAGGGCAGAGAGCACAGAGAGAGGGAGGGCGTTCACCTTGGCCAGCCATGCCTCGCGCCCCCCGGTTCTGTAGTCGAAGCGGGAAAGGATGATCGGGCGGCGCTTCTTGTCCCGCCGGGCGTTCCCGTTCTCATCGAGGGCGGCTTGGTCGCCGATGTCGGAAATCTCGGATGCGATCTGCCGGAGACTTTTCGCGTAGTTCTTGAGCGTGTCGGGCCGCAGGCTTGTGGTGGTGCGGACCTTCTCCACCCATTCGCCGATGGTGGCGATCCCGGGGGCCTTCACGGTCTTGGGCTTGATCGTTGCCATGGTGGCCTCCACGCCGTTGGCCACGAGGCTGAGGTAGATATTCCGGGCCTTCTCAGCGGCTGCGGCTTGGTTGGCGGTTTCGAGGGGGAACCTGTGCCGGGTGCCACGGTAGGCAATCTGGACGCCGTAGAGGCCACTCCCCGCCGGTTTCTTGACCTTGCCCAGCCAGTAGGCGGTGGAGGTTTTAGCTGCCCCGGAAGCTGCTGACTTCTTTGGTGATCCTATCTTTAACCTGTGCATTTTCTGTGCACTTTTTCCGTGCGCCGCCGGAAGTCCTTGTGATGCGGCGTTACTGTTGTCATCGTCTGGAACCCTTGTATTACCTTGGTTTGCTTCGCTCATGGATTAACAATCGCACACAAGGTGGAACACGCAAGGAAAGAACCATCAGTCAACTCCTCCGCCTCCGCCTGCCGGTCCGCTCCCGTCATGCCCATCTGGATGGAGTCTGGTTTGATTTCCTTGAACCCCTCCCGGGCGGTCCCGCGATCTTCACCGGCCATGTGGACGGCCTCATCACCCTGAATCTCAATGAGGCCGATCCGGCCCGCCGCGCCGCCATCCAGGAGCAAATGGGGGAGCACTACCGCACCCTCGCGGGGCACCTCCGCCATGAGTTGGCCCATTATTACTGGCAGCTATTTTCCCGCGATCCCGTCTGGTTGGGGCAATGCCGCACCGTGTTTGGCGATGACCGCCAGGATTACAACCAAGCCCTCGCCAGCTACCATCAGCGTGGCCCTGCACCGGATTGGGCCACCCGTTTCATCAGTGCCTACGCCAGCAGCCACCCCTGGGAGGACTGGGCCGAAACTTTCGCCCATTATCTCCACATGGAGGAAGCCCTGCACACCGCCCGGTGGCTGGGGCTCGACCTCCGCCGCCTCCACTTGCGGGTGGACTCCTTCGACCGCACCGCCCTGCAGCCCGACCGTGCTCCCGCGCTGGATCAGCTTTTCCTTGATGCGATCGACCGCTGGGTGCTGCTTTCCCTCACGGCCAATGAACTCAATGCCGCGCTCGGCCACCCCCTTGCCTACCCCTTTGTGCTGAACCCGGCCATCGTCGCTAAACTGCACACCGTCCATCAATCCCTGCAACGCTTCGCCTCGTCTGCCCCATTGATGCTCTAACTGGTTTTCCGATGATGCCCCGGCTTAGTGTGAGGTTACGCGGGTCAGGGTGCCCGTTTCCCGTCCCCGGCGCAGCACCCACAGATAGACGAGGGCGGCCGCGGCCATCCAGATCACGTTTGAAATCAGCGACAGCGCCATGAGCCGTCCATCCAGCGAGCCCTCCTTCAGCACGCCCCGCATTCCCTCGAAAACGGGAGTACACGGCAACAACCATCCCAGGGCCTGAGCCCAGCCGGGCAGTCCGCCAATGGGGTAATAAACCGCCGCCACCGGCTGGATCA
>CAIZWU010000284.1 GCA_903936775.1 uncultured bacterium
CATGCCCCGGTCGACGAGTCGGGTCAGGTGGTTCCGGGTATACCTGTCTGGCCCGGTGGGTCTGCCAGCGGGAGAAGTCGGCGTCCACCTGCTGCTTGGCCACGGGAGAACCATCTTGCTGATCCGGCCCTGCGCCAGATGCTCAAAGAGCGCCTTGGCCTCCAGTTCCGGAGCCTCTCGCGAGTATCGCCAGCGCCTGTGGCCAGACTACTTCCAGCGGATCCTGGTGCGTCATCCAGGCATAGGGTGCCTGCCTCTGCTCCATGACTTCGTCCTGCCGCAAATACTTGCGGGCTGTATTGCGTGACATCCCCGCCTTGATGGCACTCATACTGATGGGTCTTCCTTGGTTGCGCTCGAAAACGAGCTTGGTGAGATGGGTTTTTTTGACCACAACCCCGAGCAGCACACGCCGCCCCGGCCGGCGTCAATCAGCACGCCGAATCACCCCGGAAAACCACCCCAGCAGGGGTCAATTATAATTGTCGCGGCACCCCGGTGGGTTTGTCCGGAAGGGTGCGGACGATGAGACCGGCGTCGAGGGCGGGTTGGAGGCAGGGGTAAAGAAAGGTGGGCCGATGCACGAGGGCCAGCGCCCGCATGAGGGTTCCGGCGGATGGCTCCGTTTCTCCCAGCATGGCGGAAAGCCGTCCGACTGGTTCGGTGACTGGTTTCCCCGCCGGAGGCCTCGCGGAGCGCGGTGAGGATAGCGCGGACATGAATTCCACAAACGCTGGGAGATCGCTGGTCCAGGAATCCACCGCCCCTCATCCCCTCAGGGGCCGGGCATTTTTCCCAAGGGAAAACGCGTTTCTCCCAAGTGAATTTTAAAATCTCCGTGGGATCGAGGGAGGAGATAAAGGGAGATTTTAAAATCTCCGTTGGGTCAGAGTCCCGCTCCTTAGGGAGCCGACCAAACCAGAAGGGAGATTTGTTTTTTCACTAAGGGGAGACGCTGCTTCCCCTTGTTGTTTTCCTCGTATCCCATGGAAAAAACCATTTCCCCTGGGGAGAAAACGTCCGTCACCATCGAAATTTCGTCCGCCACCCTCCAACACACGCCAACTCCATCGGGAAATACCGGATTCCGCCGCAACAACGCCGGAATCCTACCATTTTCCGGCGGGCCCTTCCGGATTTTTTAAAATTCAGACTCTGATGATAAGGCGGCCTCAGAGCCCAATAAAGGCTTTTTCAGGCGTCTTAAAATGGGGGCCGTTTCTGGACGCGCGTGACGCGCCCTGCGCAGGGAAGCAGGGGGGAATTGACCTGGGCGGTGAGACCGGTGCTTGGAAAACCTGTCGGGACGGGCGGCGCGCCCAGCGTCGGGTTCCCGCCTGCCGGTTCCCGTCCGTCAAGCATGCTGCGGAATGCCAATGCTGCGCCGCCGGTAGAGGAATTCGAAGAGGTTCCCTTCATGCGGCTGGTCCCACTGGATGCGGTTGGTGGGGGTGGGGCCGACGTTGAGGCGGTCGATGTGAGGGCAGACGAGGAGGTCTTCGATCCAAGTTTTGTCTTCGGTGATGGCGGTGACGACGAGAGACGGGCCGATCTGATCCAGCATGTCGGCCTGGGGGACCTCGGTGATGCTGGCAAAGGGGAAGAGGAACTCGCGGTTGGCGAGGGGATGGGCGAAATTTGGACAGGTCACCAGGGTGGGCAGGAGGTAGTTCATGCCATCGCGGCTGACGGTGCGCGGGGTGCCCGCACGGAGGCCGGCGCTGACATCAACAGCCCCGGGGGTTTCCAACCCTTCCGTGATAGTGGAGTCGATGTATTCCGGCATGGCGGGATTGGCAAATCCTGACAGGCGGGCGGTTTCGTCATCGGCGGCCTTCGGGACCATGTCCTTGAGTTCAGCGGCCATGGCTTCGGCGATCTCCTTGCCATACTTCGGCACGAGGATGGCGCTGGCGTTGATGCAGCTGCGGCCGCTGTTGGCGCTGACGCTTTCCACGAGGACGGGGAGGAAGTCCCGCCAGTTTTCGATCTGGTCCTCACCAATCAGAATCTTGCTGCGGCCGCTGCCATGGACCTCGACGCGGGGGTCGGTGGCGTATTGGGCGACGGTGGCATCGTCACCGAACATCATGACGCGGCCGGCCTTGCGGATCATGACCGCTGACCCGTCGTGGCTGGTGGGGATGAAACTGAATGCCTGGCGGGGGAAGCCGGCTTTGACCATGGCTTCGATGATGCGCCATGGGGTCCAGGGTTCTTCGCGGCCGGGTTTGAGGATGACAGGCACGCCGAGCGCGAGCGAGGGAATCCACAGGGCATTGACCGCCGGGGAGTTGCTGGGAAGAATGACCGCGAGGTTATCGGTCACGCAGCCGAAGCTGACCGGCGCCCCGCCCTGCTGGCCGTATCCGCGGTCGAGCACGGTGAGGTCGAGCCCGCGGGTGAGGCCGCGGAGGATGATGTCGATTTGTCCAAACACGGCGGCGAGCCGGGTCAGGTTCATCCGGATCAGGCTATGGGGCAGCCCGCTGGTGGAGGAGAGTTGGCGGACGTAATCTTCCGGCGTCTGGGTCTGCCCGGCGATCCCGATCGGCAAGGTATCCTTCAGAAAGATCTCCCCGGCCCGTTTGATCATCTCCACGCGTTCAAGGGTGGGGATGGCGGTGAGCGCCTTGCGGGCGGCGGCGGTGTGCATGAACTCGCGGGTCACCAGACCACTGTTGGCCTGACTGACCCGGATCACCGGTTGGCCGGTGGCCACGTCATTGATTTCGGAAACATCCAGGCTGGTGTAAGGGGTGCCTTGGCGGAGGATGGGGAGTTCAGGGAGGTCAGACATGGCAGAAGATGGCATCGGTTACGGCGGCAGGACACCGTCCTTTCCATTACGAACGCCAATGCGCCTGCGGTCCAGCGAAAGCTTAAGGACTTCCAGGCAATTTCCAAGTCGCCATCACCCGATGCTTTTGCCAAACGTCTGCTTTTTCCGTCAGGTGCCAGGCGGTCAGAATGCCGTGGTCGATTTCCACCATGGCAGGCTGGGCGAAAGTGACAAAGGCCCCGGTATTGACGAGCAGGCAGCCGCCGCGCCGCCAGACCTTCGCCCGGTGGGTGTGGCCAAAGAGCAGGACCCGGCTGCGGGGCCGGAATTCCCTGACAAACTCCCGGGCGAGGGCCGGGAGCTGGGCATAGACCTTCAAGACCTCCCACGGGCGGCGCGGCGGCCAGATTTCCCGGAAAAACAGGCCAGTCCGGGCGGCGAGGGAGTGGCCCCGCTGCCGGGTTTCCGAAGGCGGCAGGGCCAGACGGCAACGTCGCAGGATTTCAAACCGCACCGCCAGATCCCGGCGGGCCGCTCCGTCGTATTCTGCGTGAATCGCTTCCAAGACCGGACCATATTGCCGGATTTGCTTGCTCCAGGGCGAGATCAGGCGCAGCCAGACGTCGCCATGGGTCACCGTCACGAGGCCCTCCTGCAGATCCACCAGTTCAAGGGGCCAGGCGGTGGGGTCGTGATTGCCCCGGAGAAAGACCGCTTCCGCCCCTTCCTCCCGGCACATTTCCTGAAGCTCCGCCACCATCGCCCGCGAGCGTTCCTGAAAGGGTTGGGCCCGTTGCTGCAGGGTATCGCCATTGAAGACCACCCGCGCCGCCCCGGCGATCAGGGGCCGCAACGAGGCCACCGAGCGCACCGTCGACATATCGTGCCCGAGGTGAAGGTCGGAAAGAATCCTGACCGGACCGCGGACCGGCGGCAGTTGGGCAAAAAGCGCAGACATCGCAGGCACAAAAAAGGCGGCCGTGCCGGGGCACCACCGCCATTTTGCAGGAGATCAGCTCATTTTCCTTTCTGGCTGCCCGAGAAGCGCGGGATTTGAATCACGCTGGACTGGGGCGGCACGACTGGACGGGGGAAGGCCCCCCCGGGCAGGCCATAACCGGGAATCCCGAAGTAACCGCGGTTTCCATTATAAAGGATCGAGTCCACCCCATAGTTCCCGGTGGGCCGGTAGTCGTTGGGATACCCATTGCTCACGGGATAAAACCGGCGGCCGGGCAGCCCGTAAGCTCCCTGGCCGTAGCCGGGACGGAACACGCCGTAGCCGGAATCAGGGCGGTAAGCCGACGAGATCGCCGGACGGTATTCCATCCTGCCACCGGGCCGGGCGATTTGCTGAATGACCCTGGGATAGAGGATCCGGTTGTCGGATGCCCGGACGTAGACCGTGCGCGGGCGGCCATTCACGTCGCGCACCTGACAACGCACCACGCCGTGGTTCGCCAAAGCGGGAGAAATCATCAAGAGTCCCGCCAGCGCGGCCAAACTGGATCGGAGCAGAGTCTTCATTGAATTTGGATTGCGGTATAGTGACCCTATATTCCAATTCTCAATTTGGCAAATTTTTCCCATTCTCAAGAAAAGCCTTCCCTGAGCCAATTCACCCCTGCGGTCTGGAGCCATGAGGTTCCCGGGCCAAATCCAACCCATTTCCGCCCAGGCAATCCCGGAAGCCGGGCATTCAAACCCGCTCAGGGAATCTCGGACAGCGGCACCGGCACGCCACCGAGGGCAGCGGAGCGGTCGGCCGCGAAGATGACCTGATGGCTGCGCATGGCGTCCTTCAGGCTGGTCAGGGCCATGTCCTGGCCGGCTTCGAGGGCTTTGAAGAAGGCCTCGAATTGGGTTTGGTAGGGGTGATCCGCCACATCCCCGGAGTCGATCGGGTGGATGCTCAGTTCGCTCCATTTCGCCTTGTTGAGGGAGGCTATTTTGTTGGTGTGGAACTTGCCGTCGAGGAGGCTGCCTTCACTGCCCACGAGATGGGTGTGGAAGTAGTAGGGCTGGAAGCAGTCGATCACGCTGGCGCATTTCCCGACCCGGCCGTCCTTGAATTTGATCAGACTGGTGGTGGTGGTGGGGTATTCGTAAACGCTGAAATAGGGATGGCTGCTCTGGGCATTGAGGCTGGTGACGGATTCCACTTCGCCTTCCATGCACAGCAGGAGAGCATCCATGGCATGGCAACCGGCGGAAAGCAGGCTGCTGCCGCCGCCTTCTTTTTTGATATTCCAGCGGTACTGGCCATACCACGGGCCCACGCCGTGATAATAATCGACCTCCGCATAATGGACCCGGCCCAGCATGCCGCCATCAATCAGGCTCTTGGTGGTGACGAATTGCCCGCTGTAGCGGACCTCAAAACAGACGCAGGTCTTCACCCCGGCGGCCTGCACCGCGGCTTCGACCTGGCGGCATTCCTCCCAGGTGAGCGCGATCGGTTTTTCCAGAATGAAATGTTTGCCGGCTTGGGCGGCCTGCACCGCATAGCGGGTGTGGTCCTGGGGGAAACCGGTAATGTCCACTACTTCGAGATCCTGCTGGGCGAAGAACTCTGCCGCATCCGTGAAGCTGCGGATGGGATTGCCGTATTTGGCGGAAAGTTCGGCGTCATCGAGCTTCCGGGAGCTGAGAATGGAGGTGACCTTGCACTGGCCGGTGGCCTGAAGGGCGGGGATGTGGGCGGTGGCGGCCCAGCCGTATCCGATAATGCCGGTATTGAAAATTTTTGCCATAATGAGCCGATGATAGGCATGGATGCGGTCCATGCGCCAGTCCGGATACAGCCTCAGGGCAGCGATTTTACATACTTTTTTAAAACCGCCCCCCCCCTGCGGGAAGCTTGCGCCTACGCGCACACGGCCACGGGAATGGCTTGCCCTGACCGCCCGGCCCCCGCCAGGATGGGCCCATGTTGCGACTTCTGCTTGCCTTCTGCCTCACGCTGCTGCCGGCCGCCGCCGCGGCCCCGCCGAATATTGTGATGATCATTTCGGATGATCACGCGTGGACCGATTACGGATTCATGGGCCACCCGTTGGCCGCCACCCCACACCTCGACAAACTGGCCTCGCAAAGCCTCTGTTTTAAAAAAGGCTACGTGCCCTCCAGCCTGTGCTGCCCCAGTCTGGCCACCGTCATCACCGGCAAATACCCGCATCAGCACCGCATCACCGGAAACGACCCAGCGGTGAACCGGACCGGACCGGAAGGACAACCCAAGTTGAAAAACCCTGCCTTCGCCGCCGGGCGGGAGCGCATGAAATCGCTGATCCGCGCCACCCCTACCCTGCCCCGCCTGCTGGGCGAACAGTTGGGCTACCGCAGCCAGCAGACCGGCAAGTGGTGGCTGGGTGGCTATGCCGACGGCGGCTTCACCGAAGGCATGACCGCGGGGGATCCCGCCCACGGCGGCCGTCATGGGGATGCCGGCCTGAACATCGGCCGGAAGGGCATGGAGCCGATTTACGACTTCATCCGCCGCAGCACCAAGGCTGAAAAACCGTTTCTGGTCTGGTACGCGCCGCTGCTGCCGCACGATCCACACACCCCGCCCGAAGCGATTCTGGCCAAATACCGCGACAAAGTCCCGAGCATCCATGTGGCCCGCTACCTGGCGATGGTGGAATGGTTCGACCAGACCTGCGGGGCATTGATGGGCTTCCTCGACCAGGAAAAGCTAGCCGAAAACACCATCGTGGTCTACGTGTCGGACAACGGCTGGATCCAGAATCCTGACAATCCAAGGTACGCCCCACGCTCCAAACAATCGCCTTATGATGGCGGCCTGCGCTCGCCGATCATGTTCCGCTGGCCCGGAAAGATCGCCCCGTCCCTGCCCGGAGGCCTCGCCCATACCATCGACCTCATGCCCACCCTGCTGAAGGCCTGCGGCCTGGCGGTGCCGGAAGGTTGCCTCGGCATCGACCTGCTGGATCCCGCGGCAGTGGCGGGACGTGACACCATTTTTGGCGAGTGTTATGATCACGACATGGTGGACTTCGATGCGCCGGCCAAGAGCCTCAAATGGCGCTGGTGCCGTCAGGGCGACTGGAAACTGATCCAGCCCACCAGCCGGGTGCCGGATGCCGTTCCCGAATTATACAATCTCGCGGCCGATCCCATGGAACAGACCAATCTGGCCACCAGTGAATCCGCCCGCCGAGATGCCCTGCTCCAGCGCCTCGACCAGTGGTGGCAGCCGGCGCCCTGATCCGTCGCTGCCGAACCGCCCCGGCCGGATGGCATGGGGTTTGCTTTGCAACGTAGCCGGGACCACGCGGTCCCGGCTTTTTTATGCGGAAAGATACCCTTGGATTGAAGCACGAGTTGCCGCCCCGGAAGCGGATGGTGCTCACGATTCTGTCATTTTTGTTGCCCTTGCTGCTCTGGTCGGCGGTGTCCTACCTGCCATGGTTGTGGCATCCGCAGGTGCATATCACCGATGCCGGGGAGGTGGAATCGTTTTCCGAGGGCATGGAGCTGCCAGTGAAGGACTTCGAGGAAGCCAACGCCCAGGCCCTGACGGAAAATCTGACGCCTGGCGAGGGGCACCGGGTCAATCCGGTTTACCTGCCGGCCCCGCATGAAGTCGCCCGCGCTTTTTATACCGGATTCACCACGCCACCGCGGCTGCCCAATGAACCGTGGCTGCACGAGAGCTTGTGGAAGTCCATCCAGACCATTTTCTGGGGGTTTGTGATTTCCTCACTGGTGGGCCTGCCCTTGGGCATTCTGGGCGGCGCGTTCCGGTTTTTCTCGAGCTTGTTCGAGCCGTTCATCGAATTTTTCCGCTACCTTCCAGCTCCGGCTTTTGGAGCCCTCAGTGTCGCCATTCTGGGCATCAACGACGCCCCCAAGATCGCCATCATCGTGATCGGCACCTTCTTCCAGCAGGTTCTGGTGATTTCCAATACCGTCCGGAAAGTCGATCCCTCCCTGGTGGAGGCGGCGCAAACCCTCGGGGCCAGCCATGGCAAGATCCTGCGCCGCGTCATCATTCCCGCGGCCCTGCCGGAAATCTATAACGACATGCGGATTCTGCTGGGCTGGGCCTGGACTTATCTGATCGTCGCCGAAGTCATCGGCACCATGTCCGGGATCACCTTTTTCATCAACCAGCAGGCCCGATACCGGAATTTCGACAACGTCTATGCCGCCATCGCCATGATCGGCATCATCGGATTCACCTCCGATCTCTTCCTCGCCTGGCTGGGCAAAATGATCTTCCCGTGGAAGCGGAAATCCGGTCAGGGCAAGGTTTCATGGATCGCCCGGCTCCTCACCAGACCCAAGGCGATTCCGGCCTGAAGCCGGCCGGCGCACCCGGGAATCCTAGCCCGGCATCCCCACCAGCGGTTCGAGGGTTTTCCAGACGTGCTCAGCCACTTTGCGGTGTCCCTCGGCATTGGGGTGGATGGCATCGGGCTGGTTCATCGCCGGCATCCCGCCCACCCCTTCCAGCAGGAAAGGGAGCGGGATCAGGGTTTTATCCGTGGCCGTCAGGCTTGCGAAGACGGCTTCGAAATCGGCCGCATAGGGGCCCATGCTGGTGGGCATTTTCATGCCAGCGAGAATGATGGAAGCCTTGGGACTTTTGGCCCGCACCTTCCGGATGATGGCTTCCAGATTCTGTTTCGTGACCGGAGCCCCGATGCCGCGCAGACCGTCGTTCCCGCCGAGGGCGAGCACAAAAATATCCACGGGCTGACGCAGCACCCAGTCGATCCGCCGGAGGCCCCCCGACGTGGTTTCGCCGCTCAAGCCGGCATTCACGATTTTCCAGGCGGGCGCAGCTGCCTTGAGTTTTTCGCCGATGCGGGCCGGATAGGATTCTGCGGCGGGCTCATCAAGGCCATATCCGGCGGTGAGGCTGTCGCCAAAGAACAAAATGGTCCGGTGGGCCGGGACGGCGACGGCATCGGCAGCCCGGAGCGCTCCGGCGGCAAGCAGGAAAACGGAGGATTGCCGGAGAAAGGACCGGCGTGAAGTAAACTTAGACATGGCTGGCATTTGGCGGCGGACGTTGTTTGCTGAAGTACGAACCATGATAGACCAGACGATGCTCCAAGTCGAGGGACTCACCAAATCCTATCCGTCCGCCCACCGGGAAGCGCTCACCGTGCTGAAAGCTGTGGATTTTTCCCTCTCCGCCGGGGACAGCCTCGCCATCGTGGGGCCCAGCGGCAGTGGCAAGACCACCCTGCTGGGGCTCTGTGCCGGCCTCGACCGGCCGAGCAGCGGCACCGTTTCCATCGCCGGCACCTCCATCGGCGGGCTGACCGAGGACCAGCGGGCGGCGGTGCGGAATGCGCATGTCGGATTCGTCTTCCAGAATTTCCAACTGATCCCCACGCTGACGGCCCTGGAGAATGTGATGGTCCCGCTGGAACTGCGCGGGGAAAACGGACCGGCGAGGGAAGCGGAAGCCCTTGCCCTGCTCGACCGGGTGGGCCTGGGAGAACGCAGCGACCATTACCCGATCCAGCTTTCCGGCGGGGAACAGCAGCGGGTGGCACTCGCCCGGGCGTTTATCAACCAGCCTAAGATTCTCTTCTGCGATGAACCCACGGGCAATCTCGATGGCGACACCGCCCACCGGATTGTGGATCTGATCTTCGGATTGAACCGCGAAAAAGGCACCACCCTGGTACTGGTGACGCACGATGCCGAACTGGCCGCGCGTTGTGGCCGGACCCTCCGGCTCAAAAACGGCATGGTCGTAACCGAAGCTGCTCCGTCCGCATGAGTTCCCGCGCTCCCCTTCCCTCCCCCCGCGGCAGCCTGCGGTTTATCCTGAAAATGGCGTGGCGCGACAGCCGGGCTTCGCGCCGGAAACTCCTCCTGTTTTCGCTTTCAATCGTGCTGGGGGTCGCTGCGCTGGTGGCGATTGGTTCCGTGGGGGAAAACCTGCGCACGGCCATCGACAAGGAAGCGAGGGGCCTGCTGGGTGCGGACCTTGAAGTGTCTTCCCGCAGCAAACCCACGCCGGAGTTACAGACGTTTCTCGATGCCCTCGGCGGCAAACAGGCCCGGGAAGTCAGTTTCCCCAGCATGGTGGTGTTTCCTTCGGCAGAGAGGCAGACGCGGCTGGTGACGCTGCGGGGAATGGAGGGAGCCTATCCCTTCTACGGCAATTTCCTGACCGATCCTCCGGAAGCGGCCGGGCGCGTCGCCGCCGGGGAACCCGTGGTGGTGCTGGAAGAAACGCTGCTCAGCCAGTTCGGCTTGAAGCCGGGAGATCCGGTCAAACTGGGGACCGGCACCTTCGCGGTGGCGGGCGGTTTGAAAAAAATCCCGGGCGACTCCACCGGCCTGACCGCGATGTCGCCGCGGGTGATTCTGCCGATGAACCAGCTGGAAACGGCCGGCCTGCTGGGGGTCGGCAGCCTGGTGCGGCACCGGGCGTTTTTTCAATTTCCGGAAGGCTTTGACGTGGAAAAGCAGGCGAGGGAGCTGAAAGCCCGGTTCCGTGACTTGAACCTGAGTACCGACACCGTGGCTGACCGGAAAAGGGGGCTGGGCCGGGCCGTGGAAAGTGTGGATGCCTTTTTGAGCCTGGTAGGGTTCATCGCCTTGTTTCTGGGCGCCATCGGGGTGGCCAGTGCCATGCATGTGTATGTCAGGCAGAAGCTCACCACCGTCGCCGTGCTGCGTTGCCTGGGGGCCTCGGCCTGGCAGGGATTTGCGGTCTATCTGGTGCAGGGCCTCGGCATTGGGATCGCCGGGGCGGCCGTGGGCACCACCCTGGGGGTGGCCTTGCAGCAAGCCTTGCCCTGGGTGGCCAAACGCTGGTTGCCGTTTGAGGTGGACTTCGCGGTTTCCTGGCCGCAGGTGGGTCAGGGTTTCCTCGCCGGGGTGGTGATTTGTGTGTTGTTCACCCTGATCCCGCTGCTGGCGGTGCGGCGGGTGACCCCTCTGACCGCGCTCCGCTCCAGCCTGGGAGAAGGGACCGGCCGGCCGGACCCGCTGCGCTGGCTGTTGTGGCTGGCGATTGTGGGAGCCGTCACGGCCTTCGCAATCCAGCAGACGCCGCGATGGCAGGTGGGCGTGGGATTCACGGTGGCCCTGCTGCTGGCTTTTGCGGTGCTGACCGCCTTGGCCAAGCTGACCGCCTGGGCGGCGCGGAAGTTCTTCCCGGCCCGCGCGCCTTACGTTTGGCGGCAGGGCGTGGCCAATCTGCACCGCCCGCAAAACCGCACCGTGCTGCTGTTGCTCTCGCTCGGCCTGGGCACCTTTTTGATTGTCACCATGGCCCTGACCCGGGCCACCCTGCTGGCGCAAATCTCCGGCACCGGCTCGGGGGAACGTCCCAACCTGCTGTTCTTTGACGTCCAGAGCGACCAGATCACGGAGCTCGAAAAAGCGCTGAAATCCGAAGCCGCCCCCCTCCTCGCGAAGGCCCCGATCGTCACCATGAAGCTCAGCCATTACAAGGGCCGTCCCATTGCCGAGGTGGCCAAAGACAAAAGTGTCAACCTGCCCGGCTGGACGCTGCGCCGGGAATACCGGTCCACTTTCCGCAGCACCTTGACCGCGACTGAAAAAGTGACCGCCGGCACATTCACCGGCAAGGTGGAAGCGGGCACCGAGCCCATCCCGGTGTCCGTTGAGCAGGGCCTCGCCAAGGAAATGCAGCTCTCCCCCGGCGATTTGTTGGAATTCGATGTCCAGGGCGTGCCGCTCAAGGCGCAGGTGACCAGCCTGCGGGAGGTGGAGTGGCGGCGCATGGAGCCGAACTTCTTCTTTTTATTCCCGGAAGGCATTCTGGAAGGAGCACCCAGCTTCTATATCGCGGCCACCCGGGCGGACAATGCCGCGGATTCCGCCCGGATCCAGCAAGCCGTGGTATCGGCCCTGCCCAGCGTCTCCGCCATCGATCTCGGGCTGGTGCTGGAGACCCTCGATCAGATCTTTTCCCGCGTCCAACTGGTGGTGCAGTTGATGGCGCTCTTTACGGTTTTCACGGGCGTGATCGTGCTGGCCGGAGCGGTGCTGGGCGGGAGGTTTCAACGCCTGCGCGAAACCGTGCTCCTCCGCACGCTCGGAGCCAGCCGCCGGCAGTTGGTCTGGATTCAGCTGGTGGAATACGGAATTCTCGGCCTCCTCGGCGCCGCGGTGGGCTGCGGATTGGCCGTGATCGCCAATGCCGCCCTCGCCCGTTGGGTCTTCCAGACCGCTCCGGTATTCGAGCCGCTTACCCTGGGGCTCGCCACTTTGGCGGTGACCGCCATCACTTTGTTCACCGGTTGGCTCGCAAATCGCAGTATCATGGACCATCCCCCCTTGGAAATCCTGCGGGAGGAAACCTGAGACCTCGCTTCATGCCATGCCTGCCGACGTTGCCGATTACACCCTCCAGTCCCCGGAAACTGCCGCCCGCTTCGCCCGCATCCGCCAACGCGAGGTCATCCTGAGCGTGCAGAACCTGAAAAAGTCCTTCGTCACCAACGGCACGGAGCGCGTCGTTTTTGATCACCTGAGTTTCGACGTTCACCGCCGCGAATTCATCACCATCATCGGTCCCAGCGGCTGTGGGAAAAGCACCTTTATCCGCATCGCGGCCGGACTGGACGAATCCAGCGGCGGAGCCATCCTTCTCAGCGGGGTGCCCGTGACCGGCCCCGGACCGGACCGCGGCATGGTCTTCCAAGGTTACACCCTGTTTCCCTGGCTCTCGGTGAAACGCAACGTGATGTTCGGTCTGCAGATGAAAGGGTGCAGCGATATCGAAGCCGAGAGTTCGGCACGGCAATGGATCGCCATGGTCGGTCTCGAAAAATTCGAGGATTCCTATCCGCACGAACTCTCCGGCGGCATGAAACAACGGGTCGCCATCGCCCGCGCCCTCGCCAACGAACCGAGGGTTCTCATCATGGACGAACCCTTCGGGGCGCTCGACTCACAGACCCGTGCCAAAATGCAGGCCCACCTGATCGAGATCTGGAAAAAAGTCGATATCACGATCCTCTTCATCACCCACGATCTTGACGAAGCCATCCTGCTTTCCGACCGCGTCCTCGTCCTCGGGGTCAATCCGGGAGGGCTGGTGGAGTTTATCGAAAATCCAGTGCCCCGGCCGCGGAGCCCCAAGCAAATCACCTCCCCGGAATTCATCGCCCTGAAAGCGAGGCTCGACGAGCTGATTCATCCTCCCCAGCCGGAAGGCGAAGAGGAAATAACGATCCCTCCCATGGTAAAGCTCACCGTGGCCGGGGATGAAGTGGAATGAGCCTTCCCTGCTTGGCCTCCCGGTGGTTCAGCCTTTATTTTTTTCCTTGGGCGCCCACCAGGCAATGGAGGCCAGCGTGGTCTTCTCCCCAAATACGTGCCGGGCCGCCCGGAGACTCAGATCCATCGCCGCCGCCTGCAGGCCGAGGGCAAACATCAGGGCAAACCCGCCGACTTTGTTGATTTTCCAAGTGTAGCACAGGAAAAGCAGGCAGCCGATTCCTACCGGCATCGCATAATTCATGGCCTGCACGACCGCCAATTCAGACTCTGCCGGAGCCAGCGAAGCCCCTTGAATCTGCTCCGCAATTCCCCCGTAAAACCGCGCATAAAGAGCCAGCAGCATTTGGCATCCCGCACACCCCACCGCCGTCCAATAAAGGAAATATTTAAATTGCATAGCTCCCCATTTTTATGGAGATTATCGATAAGCCCGATAATTTCAAGAAAAACCGGCGGATTTCATCCAAAACCTCCAATCACGGAGCCAGTCCGTTTTTGCCGCTACCGGGCCGCCCGGTGCCGCTTGAAGAACTCGAGGGTCCGCTCCCGTTCCCCGGCATGGTTCACCATGGGCTCCGGATATTCACGGTTGGGTTTAAACAGGGAGCCGGAGGCGGGGGGTTCCAACAACATGGCGGTCGGCGCGTTTTTCAGTTCCGGCACCCAGCGGCGGATGTAGTCCCCCTTGGGATCGTAGGATTTGGTCTGCGACCAGGGATTCTGGATCCGGAAATAAGGAGCGGCATCGGCCCCTGTTCCCGCACTCCATTGCCACCCGCCATTGTTGCTGGCGATCTCGCCGTCGATCAGGGATTGCATAAAATACTGTTCCCCCAGCCGCCAGTCGATCCTCAGGTCCTTGGTGAGAAACATCGCGGTGATCATCCGCACCCGGTTGTGCATCTGGCCGGTTTCCCGCAGCTCGCGCATCCCGGCATCCACGATGGGGAAACCGGTGAGTCCATCCTTCCAACGCTGCAGCGCCTCGTCATCGTAATTCCAAGGCAACCCGCGCCACTGGGCATCAAATTCATGCTCCAGCACCTCCGGAAAATGCCACAGCAGCTGCATGTAAAACTCGCGCCACGCCAACTCGCTGACGTAGGTCTGGCAGCTCTTCCGGATCGCGGCATGGTCGGTTTCCGCCATCAGGGCCACCACCCGGTGATAAAGTTCCCGCACCGACAGGGTGCCCATGCGCAGGTCGGGAGAGAGCCTTGAGGTGGTCGACCCCAGCGGCGTATTCCGGGTTTCGGCATAGTGGGGGATCACGTGGGAGAGGGCCTGTTTCATGCGCTGGCGCGCGGCGCGTTCGCCAGCCTCCGGCAGGATACATCCGGAGGCTGGCAGCCCCCAGGTGGCGGAGCTTGGGCAGGGCTCGGATGGCAAATGGTCCACCGTGGAAACCAAATGCGTCACCGCTGGCAGCACCGGCGGTTTCGGCAACGATTCCCAGTTCCGCCGGTAAGGCGTAAAGACCCGGTAGGGCTTGGCGGCGCCCGTCAGCACTTCATCGCGTTCGTGCAGCACCACATCCTTGAATCCCCGCACCTCCACTCCCAGGGCACGGCCGCGCGCCTCGAGATCCGCTTCCACCTTTTGCCCGAAGGGATCCGGATCTTTGTTATAAAAAATGGCTTCCGCCCCGGTTTCACGGATCAGCCGTTCCAATTCCTCCACCGCGCCGCCCCGCCGGAAAATCAGCCGCCCCCCGGCGGTAGCAATATTCTTTTCGAGGGAGTCGAGGCAGCCAGCCAGAAATTCCTGCCGGGCCGGACCGGTCCACGCGTGCAGGCCCTTCCAGGAACTCACCACATAAACGGGCACCACTTCCCCTGCGGCCTGCGACGCGGCGTGCAACGCGGTGTTGTCCGTGAGCCGCAGATCGCGGCGGAACCAATGAATGACCCGGGCATAGTTTTTCGACATCCCCGGTTTCTACGCCCCTCCCCCGGTCCGCGCACTGGAAAAAATGCCGGGCTCCAAGGTCCAGCGGAACCCTGACCTCACGACATGATCGACTCAAAGACCGGCCGGCTGCCGGAAATGGCGGAGGCCACCGCCTTGTCAGGATTCGCGAGGGCGTAGGAAAGCGTTTCCGGAGTGCAGGCCCGGATCAAGGCATGGAACCGGGTCTTCAAGGCAGGCTCCGCGGCCGGGTCCACTATGCCGCCAATCGCCACCACGGGTTTACCGAGACGCCGCGCCATGTCCGCCACCCGGGCCGGCCCTTTTCCATGCATGGTCTGCGCATCCAGACACCCTTCCCCCGTAATGACCAGATCCGCACTGCGCACCGCCGCTTCCAAACCGGTGACCTCGGCCACCAAATCAAAGCCCGGCCGAGTGGACGCCGCGCAAAAACTCATCAAACCAAAACCCAATCCACCGGCCGCCCCGGCCCCGGGCTCCAAACGCCGGTCGACCCCCATTTCCCGGTGCACCAGATCCGCCAGATGCGCCAACCCCGCCTCATATTGGGGAATACGCTCCAGCGTCACTCCCTTCTGCGGGCCATAAACCGCGGTAGCCCCTTCCGGACCCAGCAGCGGATTGGTCACGTCGCACGCGGCCACCACCGCCGGCAGCCCCGGATTGGCCGGCGGCAGGATGCGGGCGATTTCCAAAAGATTCGCCGGGCACGGAACGAGGGGCTCACCCGCCTCATTGAGGAACTGATATCCCAAGGCCCAGGCCATTCCGCTGCCACCGTCATTGGTGGCACTGCCACCAATCGCCACCACGAGGCGTTCCGCGCCCAGGCTGATCGCCTTCCGCATCAAATGCCCCGTGCCCGCCGTATTGAACCGCCAGGGATTCCGGTGCGCGGGCGGCACCAGCTTGAGCCCCGAGGCCTCGCTCATTTCAATCACTGCCGTCCGGGTGGATGGCAGCATCGCAAAACCAGCCTGCACCGGCTCCCCGCGCGGCCCCGACACCTCCGCCGTATGCCACTCCCCTCCCAAGGCCTTGCAGATCACCAGGGAGGTGCCCTCCCCCCCGTCGGCCATCGGGCGCTGCAGACACTGCGCCTGCGGCCAGATTTCCAGGACGCCCGCGGCCACCGCCGCACAGGCTTCGTCCGCCGTGAGCGTTCCTTTGAATTTATCGCAGGCGATCAAAACGACGGGAGCAGCAGCAGGCATGGCAATAAAAAAAAGGGGGGGAGGAGTCTTGCGCAGTCTGGCCACCGGGCCTCACACTTGTCAACGAAGACTAAGCTAAGGTCCGGCCATGCTGCGCATAAAAAATCCGCCGGTTTCCGAACGGGCTTGCCCTTGCCCGCACAATCGATAGCGTCCCGCCTTCCCGCCTCCTTCCTGACAATGTCCACCGTCCCCGCCGTCTCCATCCAAAACCTCACGCGCGTCTTCCGGCTCCCTACCCTGCGCCGGGAGTCGGTGACGGCGGTGGATGACATCTCCTTCGACATCGCCCCCGGGCAGATCTACGGGCTGATCGGTCCCAACGGCTCCGGCAAAAGCACCACCATGAAGGTGCTGCTCGGCCTGCTCCGCGCCACCAAGGGGAAATGTGCCATCTTCGGGCGCGATTCCGCCCGGGTCGACAGCCGGGAAGAAGTGGGTTTCCTGCCGGAAAACCCCTACTTTTACCGCCACCTCACCGGCCGGGAAACCCTCGCCTTCTACGGCAAGCTGTGCGGCATCCGCGGAGCCCCCCTCAAGGAGCGCACCGCCGAACTGCTCGCCCTCGTGGAACTCGAACACGCCGCGGACCGCCGGCTCTCCAGTTATTCCAAAGGCATGCTGCAACGTATCGGGCTGGCCCAGGCCATCATCCACCGGCCCCGCCTCGTGGTGCTGGATGAACCCACCGCCGGGGTGGACCCCGGGGGGTCCCGTAAAATCCGCGATCTCATCCTGGCCCTCCGGACCCAGGGCATCACCGTCATCCTCTCCTCCCACCTGCTGGAGCAAGTCCAGGAAGTCTGTGACCGCGTCGGCATCATTTATAAAGGGAAACTCGTCCGCGAGGGCCTCCTCTCCGACCTCATGAGCATCGAGGATCAGACGGAAATCCTCCTCCGGAATGCCACCCCGGAAGTCCTCGCCGCCGTGAGGGCCCTGATTGCCGGCCAGCAAACCACCGAACTCCTGCACCTCGGCAATCCCCGCACCACCCTCGAACGGCTCTTTCTCGACGTCACGGGCGGCTCGGCGGCAGATGCCCGCGAATACGTGAAATAACAGATTATGGCGACGGCAACCCCTGACAACTCCCCCCCAGGCCCTTACCCCCGGCACCGGCGGTTCTCCCTGCCCCGGGTGCTCACCCTCGCCGGCGGCACCTTCACCCAACTGGTGCGCATGAAGGTCTTCTACTTCATGGCCCTCTTCGCCGTCGCGGTCATCGCGGCCAGTTTTGCCTTCGCAGATCTCCAAACCGACGGCCAACTCAAGCTGCTCAAGGACGTTTCCCTCGCCAGCATGTCGCTCTTCAGCATGCTCTTCGCCATTGCCGGCACCGCCCTGCTCATCCCGCGCGATATCGAGGACCGCACCCTCTACACCATCCTCTGCAAACCCGTTCCCCGGCTGGAATATCTGCTCGGCAAACTGCTCGGCGTGGCCTTTCTCATCTTCATCTCGCTCATCCTCATGGATGTCCTTTTCAGCGCGGTGCTTTACCTGAAGGAAAAATCCATCATCGCCGAACAGATCAACATCCTGCAAAACCGGAAGTTTGCCTCCCGCGAGTTGCTGGAAGCGAATATCGCCGCCGTCTCCGATGCCGTCACCGGCCAGGGCCTCACCTGGAATCTCCAAAATGGAGTGATCGCCATTTTCCTCAAAGCGATCGTCCTCACCGGCGTCACCCTGCTGGTGTCCACCTTCGCCAGCTCCACCATCTTCACCATCATGACCTCGCTCGCCATCATGGTGATCGGTCAGGCCCAGTCCATCGCCCGCGATGTCCTGCTGGGGGAGGATGCCTCCGCGGTGCCCCGCCTGATCGCCGGGGGCATCTCCCTGCTGTTTCCTGATTTCAAAGGATTTGATATCGTGGACGCCGTGGTCACCGGCTCCGCGGTCCCTGCCCTCGTGATGGCTAAAATGGCCGGCCTCACCATCGTCTATCTGGTGATCCACCTGATGGCCGCCTACGTGATCTTCTCCGACAAGGAACTGTAACCATGAATACGGTCCGTCCCCGGAAATGGCTCATGGCCGCGCTGATTCTCCTGGCCGGAGGCATTGCCCGCCTCCCCTTGGAACACGCTTTTTCCAAGGAACTGCAAACCCACCGCCTCGCCGAGGAAAAGATCAATCTTTCCCTCCGCGATGAACTCGGGCAGAGCTTCTTTATTGCCGTCATCGGCGGGTTCCGCTCCCTCGTGGCCAGCATCGTGGAAGTGGAAAACCTCGATGCCTGGCAGGAACAGAACTGGGCCAAGGTGGATGCCGCCTACACCCTCTGCACCCGCCTCCAACCCCGCGAATACCACTACTGGGACTTCCGCGCCTGGATGAGCTCCCACAACGCCTTCGATTATTATCTTTATGAGGACATGACCCGGCCCGGCCTCCAGCCCTGGATCCGGCAAAACCTCGTGGATCACGCCATCAAGGTGCTCAAGGAAGGCATGGAACATCTGCCCAACGACTACCGCTTGCCCCGCTCCCTCGCGATGCTCATGGCCGATTTCGACAAAAACCGGGATGCCAATCACTTCGAAGCATCCCAATGGTACCACAAGGCCTGGGAGTTGCGTCCCTCCCTCCGTTTCCTCCGGCGCAACTACGTTTACAACCTCGCCCGGTCGCCCGGTCACGAAATCGAAGCCTGGCCCCTGCTGATGGAAATGTATGACTCCGGCCCGGACCCGACCAGCGACCGCACCGCCACCGGCATGACCCTCCTTGTGCAGCTGTATCCCAAGGTGAAAGCCGCCCTGCCGGAAACCATCCTGCCCGAGGAACTGACCGCCAAAGCCCCGCAAATCCTCGCCCGGGAAAATGCCCGCCTCGACCGCGAGGTCCAACAACGCCAGCGGCAGGCCGATCAACTCAAGGAACTGGAGGCCACCATCCTGAAAAACCGTCAGGGTCCCCCTCCAACTGACCCCGCCTCCCCCCAGCGCTAGGTCGAGGGCCACCACGCGGGCGGCGGCGCTATTCCTCCAAATGGAGACGAATCTGCGGCCCCATCACGGCGGCACCGGCACACGGAAGCGATCGGCTTCGGTTTCGTTCAGCGTAGGGTTGCGTCCGATAACTTGACGGCCGATCCCACGATAAGCAGGAGGCCCTGTTTTCTTAAAGGACAGCAGGTTTCGATAACTTTCCCTGCAAATCCCCAAGTAATTCCTTGGTTCTTCCGGGGTTTCCCGGGCGTCATCAGGCAAGCGGGAGGCCGGGATTTCCGGGGTAAACGAGGGCTCCGGTGCGGCAGTTGGCGACGTTCTGCAGGCCCCGTGCCGCCCCTGTCAAAAAAGGTGATCAGGCTGTTGAGGCCTTCAGCAAGGACATTGGCCAGGAGATACCAAAGGCCGTTGACCAGCCGATGGCATCGTCATGGCCGAAGCCGTGCAGCGTGAGATCCCGCCATTAC
>CAIZWU010000285.1 GCA_903936775.1 uncultured bacterium
AGGATCGGCTTGAACGGCACATCCGATCCCGCCTGATCCGGCCAAAACTTGTCCGGCACCGTCCCGTTGGGCGAAAACATGATCACCAGCCGCTGCGGCCGGACCTGCGCCGGCTCCTGTCCAAACAAACTCGGCAGCCCGCCCAAAAACGGCAAAGCAGCTGCAGAAAGGCCTAAATCGCGGAGAAACTGACGGCGGTGGATCGGGTTCATATCCGGAAGGAGGAAGGAGGGGGTTGGAAGAGGGCGGGGAAACGGGACAGATTTCCCAAGAAACGGACCGCGAGTATTTTAAAGATGCCGGCAACGGCGGGAAACCGGCGTCCGTTTATCATTTGACGTCACCGCCCACTGGCTGAGGCACCCCCATAAATACCGTCCCAACCCCGCTGTTTCTTTCGCGCTTCCACCTGCGGCCCTGCCTCCCTGGCCGGCCGTTTCCGACACTCCCCCTCAAACCAATCGGGAATTTCAGTGACATTCTATTTTCCCATGTCACAATTTTCACGATACTTCCGCCCAACCGCATTGGGCGCCTGCCCTTTCCCCACCCACTCATGAAAACTAAAATCATCGCCTCCGCCCTGCTTCTGGCCACCGCCTCCCTCACCCTGCCGACCCAGGCTTCCCCACTCTCCGATCTGATCGAACAACACCAGCTTAGCTGGCTGCTCGGTTCCTGGGCTACGGCAGATGGCCAAGTGAAACTGGTTTACGAATACCGCCTCGAAAAAAACATCATCGGCGTGAATTTCAAAGCCGGTGACCGGGAATCCGAAGGCATGATTGCCTTGAAACCAGGCACCCAGGAATCGCTCTATATGTCCGTGGATAGCCAGGGAAGTGTCTCCAAGGGCGCGTGGAAAGAGCACGAGGGCAATCCTCTTTTGAAGACCACCATCAATGGTCAGGAAGGTGAAATCAAAATCGCCTCCGAACACATCAACGTCGATTCTAACACCATGCGGGTGAAGGTTTACAAGCAGAATGATTCCGGGGATCCTGGCGAGGTCATGGTCGAAGTGGAATTGAAACGCGCCAAGTAATCGGGCTCCTCACGCCACTCCGGGGTCCGGGCGGTCAGCCGCCCTATTCCCCGGGTTGGCGATTTCCATCTTGCCATCAAGGACCGGTCGCAGCCTTGCCCGGTTCCGCAGGCAGCCCATGGGCCACGGCGGTCAGCGCCGTCTGCAGCAGCAATTCCTGCACGCTGAAGTTGGATTCTGTAAAGGATTTCAGCAGCCGGTCCATCGTGTCCGGTCCATACGCCGCGGCCGGTTGTTTCACCGTGTGATGGAACAGATGCCGGATGAAGGTCCGGTGGGCGGCCTCACTGCCGACAGCAAAGGCCGCCACATCGCCCGGTTTTTCCAAACGGATGGTCTCCCCATCATCCCCGGTAAAATCACTCCCGGTGTTGACCGGTTTGCCATTGTCCTGGGTGCGCCAGCGTCCAATCGCATCGAAATTCTCCAAGCTGAAGCCCAGAGGATTGATGGTGGTGTGGCAGCCCATGCAGGCTGTCGGCCGCGTGATCTCCGTGACCTTCTCCCGCATGGTGAAGGTCGGGTCGAAATTCCCGTCCTTGAATTCCACGGCCTCAGGCGGCGGCTTGAGCTGGCGACCCACGATATTCCGGGTGAGGAATACCCCGCGGTGGATCGGTGAGGTGTTCTTGAAGTAGGCAAATGAAGTCAGCAAATATGGATGCGTAATCACCCCGCTGCGTTCGCCGGGGGCGAATTTCACCGGCTCGAATCCGGGGCCCTTCACTTCCTTCCCATACAGCGCCGCCAGCCGCGGATTCAGCATCAGCCAATCCGCCTGCAGCAATTCCCGGTAATCCGAGCCGCCCTCCCAGACAATCCGGTCGATGAACCGGTCGAGGGAACGCCGCAGATCCGTCAGGACCGCGGCATCAAATCCAGGAAATGCCTCCGGGTCCTTCGCGATGGTGTCCGTCTCCTTCAGTTCCAGCCAGTGATGGAAAAAGCCGCGCAGCTTTTCCTTGGTCCGCGGGTCCTGCAGCATCCGGCGGCCTTCCGCCAGCAGACCCTCCGGGGTATTCAGCCGACCCTCCGCCGCCGCCTTCATCAACTCCTGATCAGGCAGGGAATCCCAGAGCGCCAGGGCCAACCGGCCCGCCATCGTAAACCCATCCGGCACTTCCGGCTGCCCCACCTCCGGATACAAAAAGCGTGGCGACATCAGGATCGCCATCACGGCCCGTTTCAGCGCCACCTCCGGCACCGCCCCTTCCTTGAAATGCGATCCTACCACCACATCCGCGTCCTCCTCGCTCAGCCCACGCCGGAAGGCGGTGGACACCAGATGGCGCGCAAACTCCCGGGTTTTGGCCAATCGGTCCGGCGTGTCCGCTTTCACGGGTGACAATTCCGGCAGCCGCTCCGCTACGTACTCGGCCGCCTTGATCGCGCTGGCCGATACCGCGTCATACCACGCCCGGCTCACCGCTGATCCACGCTCATACCCAAGGCTGCGGTCGTCCGCCGGAAAGGGCGCGGACACCACCGGAATCCCCCGCACCTCCACCGGCAACAGGTGCTCAGCCGGAATCCGTTCCGGCACGCCCTGCGGGGTCTTCCACCATAACTCAATCGACGCCGCCTTGTCCTTGAATTTGAAATACTCCAGCTTCAGCCGGTAGGCCCGCCCGCCCAGCAAATAGATCGAACCCTTCTCCTCCCTGACCTCCGGTCCGGAGCTCACCCAGCCATCAATCAAGGGCGGTTCATCACGGTTCACCGACAGCTTTGCTCCGTTAGGTGTTTTCAGGATGAATTCATACATCCCCGTCTCCGGCGCCACCACCGAACCCGACCAACGGATCGAGAACTCCTCCGCCCCGATCAGCGCCGGGTCCGGACTCTCCGCGCCAAACGAAAACGCCACCTCGGCATCCCGCCGCTCAAACTTGTCCTTTCCGTCCTTTTCCTTCTTCCCGCTGAAATGCTGACTGCCAAAATAATCGCCCTTCAGCCCGCGCTCGCCGGCCGGTCCCCACGCCGGACGCCAGTCCAGTTGCCCCAGCCAGTCCGCCACCGAATTCCGGAATTGCCCCACCGTCAGCCGCGTCACTTCCGCCCGCACCATCTCCTGCCCTGCCCGCGACTGCGGCGAATAAAACGCCTCGTAAATATAAGCTGCCACCGCCGCGGCATCCTCCCCCACACAAAGCTCCGGCTTGTCCTCCGGCATGGTTTTATCAATCCGACGCGTCAGCGACGCCAAGGACCGGTCCCCGTAAAGCGGCTCCTTGTATTTGTCATCCACCCCCACGCCCTTCTCCCCGTGGCACTCGATGCAAAGCTTCCGGTAAATCGCCTCGCCCTTCACCAGCACCTCCCCACTCACCGTTTCCGCCCGCACCTCCACCACACTTCCCGCCGACATGGCCAGCACCAGGAAACCATGCATCAACAACTTCTGACCGGTATAAATCATCCCCACCCCAACGCCCGGACCCCACTCCATATTTCAGACGGGGGAAATGAATCCAGCCCACGCGATCCCTCAGCCCCTTCCCGATAAACCTTGCCTTGCGCAGCACTTTGTTATTTCCTGAATCCTGATGAAACCACCTCTCCCCGCCGTCCTCTACGGCACCGGCCTGATTTCCGCCTTCGCCGCCGGCTGGTTTCTCAAATCCACGGCCCACCCTGAAACCACCCTGGCCTTGGCGGCACATCCCTCGAGCTTCCTGATGAAAATCAACGGACTCCCCGTTGGCAAAGCTTGATTACAGCCATGCGGCCGGAAGATGCCGAAGCAATGCAGGAACTCTTCTATTCCCTGCACAAAGAGGGCCGGTGGTTTGACCCCGAGTTTCTCGCCTTTGCCATTCAGTGGGGGCGTGTGGATGGGGCTCACGCGGTGCTGATGGGTTCTGACCAGCAAAGTGACATTTATGGAGTCATGGTAGGATGGGCTCAAGAGGACGCCGCTGGTGCCACGGCTTGGCTGATGAATCCGCAGAACTTCGCAGTATATCTTCCCTCCGCGGCATCCGGCCTGTTTCAAGGAATCGCAGCCGTAGACCCTGGAGCCGCCGAGGCTCTGGTCATAGCGAATGCCGGGAACCCCAGATTTGAATCCATACTTTACAGCCTGGCTCAGATGAAGATCTCGCAGATGGGCCTTGCCGGCGCGGAGGCGTGGTTTGATCAATTAGCCCAAAAACCTGTTCCGGACGCCCTCAAGCTGAAAAGTTTCGAAACTCTGCAGGAGGCCCGCTGGAGGCAACACAAACTTGGCTTACTGGACACACCAGCAGGAGCCAGTTTACCCGAGCGTCACATGGCTGCTCCATGGCTACCCGAAAGTGCCGGGGAGATCCTGGGGTGGGACTGGTCCCAGGAAAATCCTGAAGCCGGCATTGTTAAAATCGACAGGATTACCTCACCGAAAGCACAGAAGTCCGCGACCGAATCCCTGCTGTCCGGGTGGGCGGACAACGACTTCGGTTCATTGAGCCTCTGGCTGAAGGGGAATCGGGAGCATCCCATTTTTGATCAGGCGGCCTATCATTTGGTCCGGAAAATTCAGGGGATGGAGCCGGTTGCCGCAAAAGAGTGGGCCGATCAGATCAAGGATGCCGACTTGCGGGAAAGGGCAACCGAACTCGATCCGCTTGACCCCTTCGCCACCGGCGAATAGCACCTTGCAGCCCGCCCGCAGCCAGCGTTCTTCCCTGCATGACTGAAAGCAGACAACGGGCCGCGGCGGTGGCGGCGAAATTGCGGGCGGCCGGCTTCAAGGCCTACTTTGCGGGTGGCTGCGTGCGGGATGCCCTGCTGGGCCTGGAGCCGAAGGATTACGATGTGGCCACGGAGGCGCGGCCGGAGCAAGTGGTGGCGCTGTTTCCCCGCAGTCAGGCGGTGGGGGCGCACTTCGGGGTGGTGGTGGTGCGCGCCGGGCCGGATCATGTGGAGGTGGCCACCTTCCGCACCGATGGCAGCTACAAGGATGGCCGCCGGCCGGAGGAGGTGACGTATTCCACGCCGGAGGAGGATGCCCAGCGCCGGGATTTCACCGTAAATGGCATCTTCCAGGATCCGGCCACGGACGAAGTGATCGACTTCGTCGGCGGCCAGGCGGATCTGGCGGCGAAGGTGTTGCGCGCCATCGGGAATCCGGCAGAACGTTTCCGCGAGGATCACCTGCGGCTGATGCGCGCGGTGCGGTTTGCCGCCACCCTCGGGTGGGAAATCGAGCCCGCCACCTGGGCGGCCGTGAAAGCGGAAGCCCCGGCCCTCGCTAAAATCAGCATTGAGCGCACCCGCGATGAATTCATCAAGATCATGCTGCATCCGAACCGGGTGCGCGGGCTCGACCTGCTCGATAAAAGCGGTCTCCTGACCTGCATCATCCCGGAAATGGAAGCGTTGAAAGGCTGTGAGCAGCCGCCGCAATTCCATCCCGAAGGCGACGTCTGGGTGCACACCCGGCTCATGCTCAGCCTGCTGCCGGAAACGGTCAGCATCCCGCTAGTCCTCAGCGTGCTGCTGCACGATATCGCCAAACCCGCCACCCACACCATCGATGAAACCGGCCGCATCCGCTTCAATGGACACGATGACCTCGGCGCCCGGATGACGGGCGACATCCTGCGGCGGATGAAGTTCTCCAATGAGATCATCGATGCCACCGTGGAGGCGGTGCTGCAGCACATGAAATTCATGCACGTGAAGGAAATGCGGACCTCCCGCCTGAAACGCTGGATGGCCCACCCGACCTTTGACGACCAGATGGCGCTGCACCGGGTCGATTGCCTCGGCTGCCATGGAATGCTGGACAATTATGAATTTCTCCAGGCCAAACAGCAGGAATTCGCCAACGAGCCGGTGATTCCACCGCCGCTCCTGACCGGTCACGATCTGATGGCCGCCGGTTACGCACGCGGACCGGAAATTGGACGCCTCCTGACCCTCGTCCAGGACCAGCAATTGGAAGGCGCCCTGACCAGCAAAGAAGCTGCGCTGGCGTGGTTGCGTGCGGAAGCCCCGCCAGCCGCGGACCCGACCGGGGCTTGATCCGCGGCGTGGCAGTTTATGTCTAAAAGGCCCGGTCCAGCGGTGGGGCCACGGTTTGGGACATCGCCTCTCCGATCAACTTCCGGCCGGCCCCATCTTTGATATAACGGCGGCTGGCGCGGCACCACCGTGCTGCTTCCTCCGGCTGACCCAGTTCCCGCAAGGTCAGGATGGCCTCCTTCCAGACCTCGACCCGTCCCGGATGCCAATCCCGCAGACGGCGATACTCCACCACCGCCTCGTCCAACAACCATTCCGAGCGGTAATGCCGGGCCATTCTGAGACTGAAGGGAGGCGCCTCCACTTTGCTGGTGCCCAGATAAATGTAATCAATCAGGTTGGTGAAGGGGGTGGTTAAGATACGGGTGGCTTCCGGCAAGATGCAGATGCCGCCCGAAATCAAACTGACCGCCGCCAGCATTCCCATCCCATCGTCCCCGATTCCACCCGCCACCGCACCCACCAGAAAAGTCGCGCACAACAAAAAGCAGCCCGTTCCCACTGCATAACGAAGATGCCGCGCGACGGTGCTCCCAGTTATTTTCATGCGGCACTTTGGCTGGTTTCCCGCAGAAAGTCGATAACATTTTTCCACCGATCCCCGCCGCCATTGATCAGCCATGGCGGCGGCCCCCCTGCTTCTCCCTCACGCAAACCGCATCACCTTGGCGAGAAAACGCTGGGTCAATTCCTCCCGGGGCGCGCCAAACACGGCCGCAGGCGGGCCGCTTTCGAGGATTTTGCCGGCCGCGATCAGGGCGACCTGATCCGCCACGGCCCGGGCGAATCCCATCTCGTGGGTGCTCAGGATGATGTGCTGTCCGGCGGCGGCCAGTTCCTGGATGAGTTCCAGCACCTCCGCGGTCATCTCCGGGTCCAGGGCGGAAGTGGGCTCGTCCAACAGCAGGATCTCCGGACCCGGCGCGATGGCCCGGGCCAGTCCGGCCCGCTGCTGCTGGCCGCCTGACAACTGCGCGGGAAGTTTATCGGCATGGGCCAGCAGGCCGAAACGGTCCAGGCAACGCCGGGCGGTTTCCAGCGCGGCGGCCGGATTTTGGCCATGCACCTTCTCCAGCGGCAGAGTGATGTTCCGCAGGGCGGTGAGGTGGGGGAAGAGGTTGAATTGTTGGAAAAGAAATCCATTCCGCCGCCGCCACGCCTGCAGGGTGGCCGGGTCCTGACCGAGCGTGGTGTCATTGATCCGCAGGGAACCGGAAGTCGCCTGATCCAGCCCGCCGCAGAGCCGCAGGAAGGTGCTCTTCCCCCCGCCGGAAGGGCCGATCAGCACCAGCACCCCCGCCTCCACGGCAAGCGTCAGGCTATCCAGGGCATTCAGAGGGCCATAGGTGCGGATGAGGGAATCGGCGTGCAGCTTCATTGAGGGTGCGACAGGATAGGAGGCCGGCAGAATCAACTGGCGGTGGCGGCTTGGAAGCGGCGTTCCAGCCAGTGGGAAAAGCCAGCGATGGGAAGAGTCAGGACGAGGTAACCGAAGGCGAGCGGCAGAAAGGCTTCCACGCCCAGATAGGTCGCGGCGTAGAACGCGCGGATTTCATAGGTGAATTCGCTGATGCTGATGACGCTCAACAGCGACGAATCCTTGACGAGGGAAACAAATTGCCCCGCCAAGGCCGGCAGGACCCGGCGCAAGGCCTGCGGGAAAACCACATACCGCAGGACCTGCCATCGGCTGAAACCCACGGCGCGGGCGGAATCCAGCTGCGCCTGCGGAATACTTTCAATCCCCCCGCGCAGAATTTCCGTCAGGTAAGCGCCGGTGAAGACGGAAAGCAGCATAATCCCCCCGAACAGCCGGCCCCCGAGTCCCACGCTGTTCAGCACCCGGGTCACCGTGGGGTCGTTCAGTACCACATAATATCCAATCAGGATCAGGCTGAGCAGTGGCATGCCGCGCACGATCTCCACCAACCCCTGGGTAAACCATCGGATGGATTTCAGCGGGGCCCGCTGCCCCGCCACCAGGATCGCGGCAACCAGGCAAGACCCGATCAGCCCGCCCACCGAAACCACCAACGATCCGATCCAGCCCTTGTAGAGGGATTCACGGTATCTCCACAACGCCTCATGGCTGCGGGTCAGATTCAGTCCGGAAAAAATGGTCCAGAATCCCACGCAGACCACCGCGGTCAGCACCAAGGCAGACAGGAGTTCCCAAACGTGACGGCGCGACATAGGCAAGGCAGAAGATCAGAAGCAGGCTGCGCACCAACTACGCCGGTCGCGCAGCAAAGCAACCCTTGGCGCGGCCGGTGGCGGCGGCTCTTTGGCTGGACCCTGAGTTTTCATGGTCAGTCCAGGGACAGGTGCTGGAAGGTGCCGCTCCCGGTATCATAAACTCCGAAGGAAGGTTCTCCAAAGCGCCCCATGATCTCCCCGGGATTCGCCCACAGGGAGCGGCCTTTTTGGTGGACATACTTCCGGTGATCGTGACCGGTGAAGACGGCATCGTAGGCCTGACTCTCCGCCAGCCGCAGTCCGATTTCCGGATAGTGGTGCAGCGCTATTTTCCGCCCGTCCACTTCCAGTTCGGCCAAGGGGGCATGCAGGGTAAGGTGAGGAAATTTGCCTGCCACCCGGCACAGCAGGAAAATGTCGCCGTCGTTGTTGCCAAACACGGCATCCACCGGGCCGGCAAATCCCTCCGCCAACGCGGCCAGAGTAAACGGCGCACAAAAATCCCCCAGATAAAACAATCGCTCCGCGCCGGACTCCTTCACCAGGGCGAGGGCGCGCCCAAGGTTTTCCAGATGGTCATGACAGTCACTCAACACCGCGATTTTCATGAACCACTGAAGGCGCGGGATACCCGCTGCGACAAGTGCAGACCCGGGCCTGGCTCGCGGGATGAAGTCCCAAAGCACCACTTCCCGCAGGATGATCCGGGGAACCCCATCCGGCAGGGTTTCCCACCCGAGGCGCCCCAACGCGCGGCGGGGACGATTCCATGGCAGGGCGGCCGTCAGGCCAGCCGCCGCTTCCTGGGTTAGAGCACGTTGAGTCCGGCCATCACGGCGCGGAGTTCCTCGATTTTCTGCGTGCTCATAGCGATCATCGGGAGGCGCAGTCCGCCCTGCATATGTCCGGCGAGGGCCATGGCCGCCTTGATCGGCACCGGGTTGCTGTCGAGTTTCATGAGGGTGCTGAGCAGAGGATAATACTTGAGATGCAGGGCGCGGGCCGCCGGCAGATCGTTGGCCAGCGCGGCATTCACCAAATCACTCATCTGGCGCGGAATCAGATTCCCGGCCACGCTGATAACGCCAGTAGCTCCAACGGACATGAAAGGAAGGGTCAGGGAATCATCGCCACTCAGGATGGTGAACCCTTCCGGCACCGCCGCCATGAGCTGATTCACCCGCTCCACGCTGCCGCCGGCCTCCTTGAGGCTGACCACATTGGGGCAGGCCGCCGCCAGACGGACGGTGACCTCCACCGGAATGTCGATCCCACACCGGCCGGGCACACTGTAGAGGATGATTTTGCACTTGGTGCTGTCGGCCACCGCCTTGAAATGCTGGAACAGGCCTTCTGCGGATGGCTTGTTATAATAGGGTGCCACCTGCAGCACTGCCTCGCAGCCGGCGGCCTCGGCCGAAGCTGTCAGCTCAATCGCCTCGTCCGTGCTGTTGGCACCGGTGCCGCCGATGACCGGACCACGCCCCCTGGCGCATTCGACCGCGAGGCGGACGACGTGTTTGTGCTCGTCATAGGAAAGCGTGGGGGACTCCCCGGTGGTGCCGACGGGTACGATCCCGGTGATGCCGTTTTCAAACTGGAAATCGACCAGCTTGCGGAAGGCGGGTTCATCAATGGAACCGTCTGCAAGAAAGGGAGTGACTAAGGCTGTGAAGGTGCCGCGATACATGGGGGAGTTTTCGGTGGGAAGTTTTCAGGTTTCAGGGATGCGGCGTCAGAGCTGCAGAGTGCCTTGGAAGACGATTTCGGCGGGACCGGTGAGGGTGACATCTTTGAAAGTGCCGCCTTCGGAGGTGAAGTTGATCTCCAGGGTATCGCCGCTGCGCACATCCACGGAGATGGGGGCAGGCTGGCCGGTGCGGAGGTGATGGATCAGGGCACAGGCCACGGTGCCGGTGCCGCAGGCGAGGGTTTCATCCTCCACCCCGCGCTCGTAGGTGCGGATGGCGATGTGGCTGGTGCCCATGCGGTGCACAAAATTGGCATTGGTGCCTTTGGGCGCGAAGGTTTTGTGATAACGCAAAGCCGCGCCCCACTCCTTCACCGGCACCTCGTCGATGTCCCCCACAAAAACCACCGCGTGCGGCACCCCGGTATTCAGGAAATGCACCGCCAGTTCCGTGCCGGCGACCTCAAGGGCGAGATCCTGCTGCAGGCCAAAGGGCTCGCTCATCTTGATCTGCACGTTATCGCCATGGAAAGTGGCCCCAATCATCCCGGCGGGCGTTTCGAAGCTGACCTGATGAAGGGCAAAGCCGTTCAGGAAATTGGCGAACCGGCCAAAACACCGCGCTCCATTGCCGCACATCTCGGCCTCTCCGCCGTCGGCATTGTAATAACGCATCCGGTAATCGGCGCCCTGCTCTGCCGGCTCCACCGCCAACAGTCCATCCGCACCCACCCCGCGATGCCGGTCACACAAGCGTGCGATCTGCTCCTGGGTGAGGGCGTACCGGTGGTCGCGGTTATCAATGACCACAAAGTCATTGCCCGCACCGTTCATTTTCCAGAATTGAATCTCCATGGGATAGGTTGGTGCGGCTTAAACGGACTTCACGGCATCAACAAGCGGTTTCACAAAAGCGGCCAGCTCCGCCTGCGCGGACGGGGTGCCGCCATGGGTCTGAATCACCTTCACGATGGCACTGCCCACCACCACGCCATCGGCCGCCAGCGCGACCTCCCGCGCCTGGTCCGGCGTGGAAATGCCAAAACCCACACATACCGGAACCGTGGTGCCCGATGCTTTGATGACTTGCACCTGACTGGCGATATTGGTGGCGAGAGTGGTCTGCGCTCCGGTCACGCCTTCGCGGGAAATGTAGTAGATAAACCCCTGCGCCCCGGCCGCGAGACGGTGGATGCGGCCCTCCGGCGTGGTCGGCGCGATCAGGCAAATCCGCTGCAGACCGAGTCCGGCATGCAACTCCTCATTCAGCACCGCTTCATCCGGCGGCAGATCCAGCAGCAATACCCCGTCCGCTCCGGCAGCGGCGGCATCGGCATGGAATTTTTCGAACCCGTAGGCATAGACCGGATTCAGATAGGTGAAAAGCACCAGCGGGATCTGGGTCACCTCCCGGAGGCGGCGGATCATTTCAATCACGCCTACCGTGGTCGCCCCGGCGTCCAGCGCCCGACCGGCCGCCATCTGATTCACAATCCCGTCGGCCAGCGGATCGGAAAACGGCAGCCCCAATTCGATCACATCCACCCCGCAGGCCTCCAGGGTCTTGACGTTCTCCAGGGTCTCGTCCAGCGACGGATCACCGGCACAGATGTATGCCACAAATGCCTTGCGGCCCGACTGCCGCAGCGCGGCAAAAGTAGTGTCCAAACGGGAAGCCATAAAAAAGTCCGCCTCCTGGCGGGCCATATCCCTACCCCAGCCCACCGGCAGGGCAAGCGGTGGGTGGCTGAGCAAATTGCGGACCTTCCAGCAAGGCCATGACCGCAAAAGCCCGGCGCCATCTGGTCACGGAAGCCAATGGCGCCACGCGGTCTGCCACGAAATCCAGCACTTCACACCCAGCCCCCCGTTGCGGCCGGAATCAATGAAAATCCAAGGTAGTTTGCACCATCACGCATTCCGCGCTGATGGATTCGGCCAAGCTGGCGACTTGATTTCGTAGAGCCAATCCGTCCATCGATTCACTGGTGAAAAATCCAGATCGTAAGACCTGCGATGATCCAAACTAATCCCACGGAGTTCCGGATGGACCTGATTCCAGCTGCCCATGGCCTTACCCGGGGCGGAGCCGCTTCTTTTTCCAAGCCACGGCCTGCCGGCTCACGCCGAGGAGATTCGCGACATGGCGGATCCCCCGGTTCCAATCGTCCTCGGTGAGTTCGAGCCAACGGGCCGCATCCCTCGGAATACGCTTTTTGCCAGGCTTGGGCAACGGCACATCATGGGCCCGCGCCCATTTTCTGACACGGGGGTCTTTCAGCATCCATTCGCAGATCGTCAGTCCCTCCGCTTCACGGAGAGCTTTGATGGCCTGACTCAATTCCGCTGGCACGCTCACACTGAGCAGGACGATGGATGGACTGTGGGGTGGAACGATGGTGGTTTTCAAAGGATAAAGGAGTTGGAGCCGGGCCATCCCCGGCCATAGGCATCAAAGCCCTGCCGCACCGGAACTTCAATCGGCGAGTGCCAGCTTACCAGGTAATTTAAGGAAGTGCACCGTAACGTGATGGCATTCCGTCTGACCAAAAGCCGCCGCTTCACTCCCGTCACCTACTGCCAGTTCCGGGATGCCTCACCGGAGGCCCGCAAGTGGCACCACCCCTCCAGGATGGTCCGGCCAAAGAGGGGCCGTGATGTCCGCCGCGGCGCGGCAGGCCGCCGGGCATGCCCACCCCACTGCTTCCCTAGCGCTTCTGCGCAGGCGATTTCCTTACTTCATCGGCGCTGACAAAGCCGTCGCCGTTTTGATCGAGGCGTTGATGGAGCGCCAGGAATGTGGGCCCGGCTTCCTCGAGGGAGACGCGATTGTCCTTATTGACATCCAGACGGCGGCCGAGGATGCCGAGGGCTTTAGGGGTCAGGGAAAGGGGACTGGCCGCACCCGCCGGGTTGGCGGCGGTCTTGCTGGAATCGGCGGGGATTCTGACGTATTCCAAATAACCGATCATCATTTCCTCCTCGGTCTGGTCACCCCAGCGGACGGTTTTGGTGGAGTCGGGATTGTTGGGATTCTCCGGACTGTTGTCGAACCAGGCGGTCGATTCAATGCGGCTGCCGGCCCGGACGATCACGGGTTCAGCGGCGCGGTATTGGAGCTGCCAGTTGAAGTCGTAGGCGGGGACGTTGAGCAGTTCGCGGCGCTGGCCGTCGGCGTCCACGAGGTCGTAGCGGAAGGCTTTGCCACGCATGTGCATGTGGGGCATGAAGGAGAGGATCTGCGCATCGAATGGCACCGGCAGGGCGCCTTTTACTTCATGATTGGGAGCCCCGGGCGGGATACTGAAGCGGGTTTGTTTGGCGGCGGCGACATGCACTTCGTGGGGAGGGGCTTCGGTGGTGAATCTCAGGCCGAGCCGGGTGCGGTCTTCGGTGGCAGTGCCATTGGGCGTGTAGTGGAGCTGGAAGATGAGGCGGGAGCCGGCGGGGAGCTTTTTGGCGTAGCCGGCCGGGTAGGTCACGGCGCTGCTGCCGGGGACGTAGGCCGCGAAAAAGTCGTCGCCATCGGTGACCCGTTTGCTGCCCGGACCCGCGGCGAAGACCAGGACATGGTGGACCTGGGCGAGCGCGGTGGGGCGGACTTCGAGGCCAGTGACCCAGCGGTCTTCGGGAAAGCTGGTGGTGACTTCCCGGTATTGATATCTCATGCGGCCCGTGGCTTCGACGGCCACCGGAGTGGGCAGTTCGACAATGGTATCCGGGGTGCCCATGACCCACTCCTGCGGCCAGGAGAGCGGTTGCGGAGCGTCGGCGGGATCGCCTGCGGCACGGTCGCCGGAGAGCCATGCGAGCAGGGCGGTGCGGTCGGCTTCGGCGAGCGCCCGGTCATTGGCCCAGGTGATGGCGTGCGCCCCGGTCTGCGGCGCGGCAAACCACGGAGGCATGATACCTTTGGTAACCACCTTTTTGATCATGGCGGCATGGCCCGTGACGTCCTCCATGTCCATCATTTCAAAGGGGCCGGTGCCGCCGGGCCGGTGGCACTCCTGACAATTCCGCTGGATGATGCGGGAAACTTCCCGGTGCCAGGTGAGGGCGGTCACGGCGGGCGGCTGCGCCGGGGCAATCTCCAACGCACAACCCGGGGCCGTGGTGCCGGCGAAACGGGGACGCTGCCCCTGGGTGAGGGCCGCGAGGGCCTCGGCCAGATAGTGCCTGGTGGGCGCGTCCTTTTGATAACCAATGCCATATTGGTCATCCACCGCCCCGCGGTAGTGCAGGGTGCGGGACCGGTCGAGGATGAAAACTTCCGTGGTGCTGACCGCGCCCAAAGCCTGCAGCAGCGCCTGTTTGACATCCGGCGTGCAGAGGCCATCCCAGCCGTGGGTTTTGGCAAAGGTGGCGAGGGCTTCCGGCGGATCGGACTCGATGGCTCCGGCAAAAAGGAAACGGACGCCCTTGGCCTTCCATTCGTTTTCCAAGGCCGCGAGGGTGGGCGCGAATTTCTGGCTGAGCGGACAGGACGGGCTGGTGACGGCAATCACGGTGAAGGGACTCTCCGCCACGATCGAGGAAAGGGTCCGGGCGGTCCCGGAAAGGTCATCGAACCCGGCCTCCTGGATCATGCGCCCGATGCCGGCTTCGGCGGCGGTGCGGGGTTGAGGGGATTCGGCTGCGGACGCCCTGCCAAGCGTCAGCAAACCCAGGCAACTGATGAAAAGAACGGGGAGTTTCATGAGGGGGAATCGGATTCAGCCCGGCAGACGCAGTCCGGCCACGGGCAGTTACATCGTATGGCGGGAAATCGCCCGCCGCAAGCCACCGGAAAAGGCTGGTGCTTTCCAGCGTAACTGGCAGCGTCCCCACATCCTTCATCCGTCTCCATCTATCCCTCCTCCATGAAATTCCTCCCGCTTGTCCTCGTTTTTGCCACGGCTGCCAGCCTGACCGCCCGCGATCTGATGCCCCGTCCGGAGGACGCGTATTTCAAGGCCTATGAAGGCTACCGCCCGGCAGAAACCCCGGGACTTTATCTGGAGGAAGGGGACCGCCTCGCGATCTGCGGGGACTCCATCACGGAACAGAAAATGTACAGCCGCCTGATCGAGACCTACCTCACGGCCTGTGTGCCGCAATTGAAGGTGACCTGCCGGCAGTATGGCTGGAGCGGGGAACAGGCCTCCGGATTCGCCGGGCGGATGAAAAATGATGTGCTGCGCTTCCAGCCGACCGTCGCTACGACCTGCTACGGCATGAACGACCACCGCTACGTGCCATACACCGATGCCATCGGGGCAGAATATGTGAAGAATCAAACAGAAACCGTGCGCCAGTTCAAGGAAGCCGGCGTCCGCGTGGTGCTCGGGTCGCCGGGTACTATCGGTCTGATGCCGGCCTGGGTTAAGACGGCCACCGGCACCAAGGAAGATCTGAATTTGAGCCTGCTGCGGCTGCGGAATCACGATGTGCAGATCGCGGAGGAAATGGGCGTCCGGTTTGCCGATGTTTACTGGCCGATGCTCACCGCGGGTTTCACTGCCCAGCAAAAATTTGGCCCGGAGTTCATGATGACGGGCAAGGATGGGGTGCATCCGGGCTGGGCCGGGCAGACGGTGATGGCTTATGCTTTTTTGAAGGCCCTCGGCTTGGATGGGGAGATTGGCACCCTGACCTGGGACGCGGCGGGCGGCACGGCGACGGCTTCTGCCGGGCATGAAGTGGTGGGCGCAGCCGAGGGTGGCGTGAAATTCAAAAGCACCCGCTATCCCTTCTGTGTGCCGGAGGGTGATGTGAAAAAGGACGACTCCATCCAGTCCGCCGTGGCGCTGATTCCCTTCCACGAAACCCTGAACCGTTTCACCCTCGTCCTGAAAAACGCCACCGCTCCGAATTACGAAGTGACCTGGGGCAACACCGCAAAAACCTTCTCCACGGCTGACCTGACCAAAGGCATCAACCTCGCCGCCGAGTTCCGGGACAATCCTTTTTCCGCCCCCTTTGAAAAAGTCTCCAAAGCGGTCTTTGCCAAGCAAGATTACGAAACCCGCCAGATCAAGACCCTCTTCCACGGCCCGGAAGGCGCGGCGGATATGGCCATGACCGCCGCCCTGACCGAAAAAGTGCGCGCCCCCCTCGCGGAGGCCGTGATCCAGTCGGTGGGACCTCTAGACCACGTGCTGAAAGTGAAGGCCGTGCCCTGAAAATCAGGCGTGGCCTTGCTGCGCATAGAAATCCCCGCTAAGAATAGGCTGTGATCCGCACCAGTCTTTCCAACCTGATCGTCCTGAACCTCGCTGCCGTGCTGGGCGGACTGGCGCTGGTCTGGGCGGTGCGCGTGTGGCGGGAGCGCCGCCGCGAGCGGGCCCGGACCTGGCACCAGGTGGTCTGCGCGGTTTGCGGCCATGTCTTTGAGGATGCGGCCCGTGAGGACACGGTGGTCACCTGCCCGGCCTGCGGACGGCTGGTGGAACGGCAGGCGGTCCTGGATCTTTAAGCCGCCCCTGCCGGCGGAACACTGGTCCGGTGGGTTTCCGCTTGGTTTCAGCCAGGTCCGTGGCATGCACTGCCCCATGCCGCTGCATCCTGTCTCTGACTATCTTGATGTGATCCACACGCCGTTTCCTCGCCTGTTTGAGGGTATCGGAGAAGTGTGGGAGGCCCTGCCCCGGATCGGGCCGTTTTTAAAGGAATGGCTGGAGCCGTCGGTGGAAGGCGACATCCGCGGGGATATCCACATCGAAGGACCGGTCTTCATCGGCCCGGGGGCGCAGATCATGCATGGAGCCGTATTGCTGGGACCGGTTTACATCGGCGCGGGGACTTTTGTGGGGCCGGGCTGCTATTTGCGGCCGAACACCATCGTCGGAGAGAACGTGATTATCGGAAACGCCTGCGAATTGAAAAACTGCATCGTGGCCGACAGCGCCGAAATCCCCCACTGGAACTATGTGGGGGACTCCCTGATCGGCCACAAAGCGCACCTCGGCGCCGGGGTGATCCTGTCCAACTGGCGGCACGACCATGGCAGCATCCCGGTGCTGGACGGGCGGGCGGAGGGCGGAAAAATCCGCACCGGCCTGCCCAAGTTCGGCGCGGTGATCGGCGACTATGCGGACCTCGGCTGCCATGCGGTCCTGAATCCCGGCAGCCTGATCGGCCGCCGCAGTGTGGTCTACGGCGGCGTGGTCTGGCGGGGCGGAGCCTTGCCGGGGGACCGGATTGTGAAATTGCGTCAGGACGTCGAAATCACGGAGCGGCGGGCATAGTCCGGACCGCGCCGTTATTTACCGGTTCCGGGAGCAAAGGCCGCGGGCTTCAATCCTTTTTTCGCTCCGTCGAAGCCGTATTTGGAAGGAGTAAACGTCCCGCTGATTCCCACGTCGGCCTTGGCCGGCACTTCCATGCCGAGGGACCAATACACGCCATTCACCACGAGACGGCGCAGGTCCTCACTGACAAAATCCGTGGCCGATCCCATGGTGGTGGTGAACACCTTGTTGGTGACCCCGCTCTCCTGTTTGAAATCGCGGACCCAGGCGACCGGCATCATGGGGGTGTTCACATCCTGCTCGACCTGGTCAGTGGCGCGCTTTTTGGAGTAGACCGCCGGAGGATCGGCAGGCGCCATCCCTTTGAGCACCTGGCCCCGCAGGAGAATGGCGGCATCGGCCGGGGGATACGCTTCATAGACGTCGGTGTCCCCAAAGACATCAGTGACGCTCCGGAGGACCGGATGGGTGGCGTGGGAAGGCTCGATCACCCCGCGGGTCGCTTCCACCTTGTGGTTGCCCCAGTGACTCACCCAATCCTCGCCCACCACATTTTTCCCGAATTTATTGTAGGACTTCCAAGGGGAGCTGTCGGGGAACTTGAAGGCATGGGTGCTGGTGCGCAGCGCAATGACCGGTTTGCCGGCCTTGAAGGCCTTGTCGAAGCGGGCCATCGCCACATCCTCCCACTGCCGCCAACGCAGCAGGATCACGATGGCATCGGCCGAATCCAGCGCCGCAGAACCGCTCAGGGTGGTATTTACATTCGGGTCCACGGTGCCGTCCTTCCCGGTCGCAAAACAAACCGAGGTCTTGAAGCCGTGTTTGCCGCTGAGGATTTTGGCCAGCACCGGCAGGCCTTCTTCCCCCCGGTATTCCTCGTCCCCACTGAGAAAAACCACGTGTTTGCCCTGCCCCGGACCGGCCTTGGCCTCGAAAGTGACCGCCCCCTCCTCGGCACGGGCGCCAGAAAGCGTTAGAGAAGCGGCGGCGAGGAATAAGAAATAAGGTTTCATGGGATTGGGAAAAAAGCAGCAGTGCCTCCTTGAAACGTGGCCGGACGGGGGGGCGTTTCATCGGATCCAGCCGGCCTATTGCGTAAAGTCATATGTTCTATTTCCATCTTGTCGTCTGGACAAGCGCCCGCCGGCATGGTTCTCTCGCCCCTTCCGCATGAGCACCCCAACCCCTTCGAAAAAATACCTGACCGCTGACGACGCCAAACACATCGCCCTCCCTTGGTGCGCGGTGGCGGAATTCGTCTCCGTGGAGAATGCCGGCAGTGAGGATCTGTATCTCTGCCGCGCCACTTTTCCGCCGCACGAAGCCCACCTCTTCCACTACCATCCTGGCCGGGAAGAAATTATTTACGTCCTGGAAGGCCAAGCCGAACAATGGGTGGGCGAGGAAAAGAAACTCCTCGGTCCGGGGGAAATGGCCCTGATCCCCCCCGGCATGCCGCACATGACCCTGAATCCCGGACCGGCTCCCCTCAAATTCCTCGCCATCCTCAATAACATCCGCGGCCCCGAACCCATGGTGGTGGACTGCTTCCGGGAGGAACCTTGGGTGAGCCACTTCACCCCGATCGAATACCCACCGGTCTGATCCCGCCCCTCCGCCGGCCCCCTCCCGCACTGCGGCCATTTTAACCTTACCACTCAACCTACCTACTCTAATATGCCGAACCCATGGACCGGAAAAGGAAACCCTTACACCCGTGAGGAAGTCATCGAACGCCTGCGTGCCGTCACGGCCAAAGGCGACGCCATCATCGCCGCCGGCGCGGGCACCGGGATCAGTGCCAAATTCATCGAAAAAGGCGGCGCTGACCTGATCATCATCTACAACAGCGGCCGCTTCCGCATGATGGGCCACGGATCCACCGCCGGCATGATGGCCTATGGCGATGCCAATGCCATCGCCATGGAAATCGGCGAATACGAAGTCCTCCCCGTCGTGGAGGAATGCCCCGTGATCTGCGGGGTCCACGCCACCGACCCGCGCCGCCGGATGTGGCACTGGCTCGGCAAGGTCAAGGAAATGGGCTTCTCCGGCGTCAACAATTTCCCCACCCACACCATCATCGACGGCCACTTCCGGGGCGTGCTGGAGGAGACCGGCATGAGCGTGGTCAAGGAGTATGAAATGGTGGCCCTGGCCCGCCGCATGGACCTCTTCAGCGTGGTGTATGTCGGCAGCCCGCAGGAAGCCATCGAAATGGCCAAGGCCGGCGCTGACGCCATCATCGCCCACGTCGGCACCACCATCGGCGGCAGCATCGGCGTCACCAACGCCCTCGTGCCCTGGGATGAAACCATCAAACGCACCCAGGACATCATCGATGCCGCCCGCACCGTGCGGAAGGATATCTTTTTCCTCTGCCACGGGGGTCCGATCAATACCCCGGAAGACGCCAAACGCGTCATGGGAGCCACCGATGCCGTCGGTTTTGTCGGCGCCAGCAGCCTGGAACGCATGGGCGTGGAAGCCTCGCTGACCAATCTGACCCGGGAATTCAAAGCCCTCAAAGCCCCGGCAGCCGCGGCTTTCATGCAAGGCCAAGCCTGAAATCCGCCTTAAATTCAACCGATCAAAGAAGCCCGGGACCTCCCGGGCTTCTTTTTGCCGGTTTGAATCCACCCTGATTTCCCGATAGCGACGGTCCTGAAGACCTTTGGCAAGGCCCGGCAGAGTCATTTCTTTGCGTAATCAGGCGGTCCATCCGGCCGGATCAATCCCGGCTTCCCCCTCGCCCCTGCACTTGCACTTGGCGGGGAAATCGCCACAGTCGGCCCCGATGATGTTTGAGAAAGGCGCCCAGTCAGGCGAGGAAATGGTTCTCGTGGGCATCGGTGTGTCCCCAGGGATCGCCCGGGGGCCGGTGCATCTGACGACCGATGTTTTCGAAATCCCGGAACTGGAGGAAATCCCGGAAGATGCCGTCGAGCGGGAAGTAATCCGGCTGGAAACCGCCTTGGAAACGACCCGGCGCCAGCTGGAAAACATGCGCGACCGCATCGCCAGTGAGATCGGGACGAATGATGCGGATATCTTTGATGCCCACCTGCTGATGCTGGAGGACCGGTCGGTGCTGGATGAGGTTTTCTCCCGCATCCGCAAAAAAGCCCAAAAAGCGGAAGGCGCCTTTTACGGCGTGATGGCCCGCTACGTGGAGACGCTGCGGCGCATCGGAGATGAATATTTACGGGAACGCACCGTCGATATCGAGGATGTGGCCCGCCGGGTCGTACGGAATCTGCGCGGTACCGTCCTGGAACTGGCTCCCGCCGAGCCCCATGTGCTCCTGAGCACCGAACTGACGCCCAGTGACACCGCCGTAATGGACCGCGCTACCGTGCTGGGATTTGCCACGGAAGGTGGCAGCCACACCAGCCACAGCACCATCATGGCACGGTCGATGGGCATTCCCGCGGTGGTGGGGATTCCCGACCTCTCGACGCGTTTTCACACCGGTCAGGATGCCCTGCTGGATGGTTATGGCGGCCTGCTGATCATCAATCCCAGCGAGGAAACGCTCGCGGCCTATGCCGTCACCCGCCGCAAAAAAGCCGCCCTCGACCGGCACCTCCGCGAGATGGTGGACCTGCCCGCCGAAACTCTGGATGGAAAGCGCATCGTGCTTTCGGCGAACATTGAATTTGAAAGTGAAATGTCGGAAGTCCATGCTTGGCGGGCAGAAGGCATCGGCCTCTACCGCACCGAGTTTTTCTTCATCAACCGCGCCTCCCTGCCCACGGAGGATGAGCAGGCCGAAAATTATGCCCGGATCGCCAGCGCCGCCGGACCGGAGGGGGTCATCATCCGCACTTTGGATGTCGGGGGGGACAAGTTGCACAGCCTGCACGATAGCCTGAACGAGACCAATCCGTTCCTCGGCTGGCGCGGCATCCGGGTTTCCCTCAAGCGGCGCAAACTCTTCAAATCCCAACTCCGCGCCATCCTGCGGGCCAGCGCCGTGGGCCGGGTACGCGTCATGTTTCCCATGATCTCCTGTGTGGAGGAACTCCGGGAAGCAAGGTCCATTCTGGCCGAGTGCCAGAATGAACTCCGGAAGGAAGGCGTGGTCTTCGACACCAACATGGAAGTCGGAGCCATGATCGAGGTGCCCAGCGCCGCCCTCACCGCCGACACCCTCGCCAAGGAAGTCGATTTCTTCAGCATCGGCACCAACGACCTGATTCAATACACTCTCGCGGTGGACCGGGGCAACGAAATGGTGGCCGACCTCTATCAGCCCTGCCACCCGGGCATCCTGAAGCTGTTGAAAAATGTGAGCGATGCCGCCCGGCGGGCCGGGATCTGGACCGGTGTCTGCGGCGAAATGGCCAGCGACATCATGCTGACCCCGCTGATGGTGGGCCTCGGATTTGCGGAACTGAGCATGTCCACGCCCCAGCTCCCCATGGTCAAATATGCCATCCGGAAGCTCCCCTCCGCCCGGTGCGTGGCCCTGCTCGACGAAGCCCTGACCCTCGGCGAAGCTTCGAAAATCCGCGACCGCTGCCGGGAAGTTGCTTTGGAATATTACAGCGAACTTTTCGTCACCTAACCCTGGCCTCCATCCCGGATTGCCCCAGATGAACCGACGCCATTTCCTCACCAGTCTCGGCGGCGGAGCCATCTCATTCACCCAGGGTCAAGCTGCCCCCACGGATACCGCCGCCGGGCTGCAGGAAAAACTGGAAGCCCTGCGCCAAAAGCACCGGGTCCCTGCCCTCGCCGCCGCGCGCGTCAGGGTGGATGGCCTCGCCATTCAAACCGTCACGGGATTCCGCAAAGCGGGCGGCAGCACCCCCGTCACCCCGGCAGATCTCTGGCATTACGGCTCCATGACCAAGGCCATGACGGCCACCCTGCTCGCCACCTACGTGCAGGAGGGCCGGCTGCACTGGGACGATTCCCTCGGCAAATTGATCCCGGAATCCTGCCGGAAGGCGCACCCCCGCACCAAGGATATCACCGTCCTGCAGCTGCTGCAGCACCGCTCCGGCCTGCGGGCCAATCTACTCTCCTGGTGGCTCCTTCCCCGTGCTGATCAACGCGGGGAAATACTGCGCCTCGCGGCCCCCCCGGGAGCCGATTGGCCGGAAGCCGGCTCTTATTTATACAGCAATGTCGGCTACGCCATTGCCGGTCACCTCGCGGAAAAACTCGACGGCCAAACTTGGGAAACCCTGTTGGAAAAACGTCTCTTCCGGCCCCTGAAAATCACCGCCGGGCAAGGCCCGGCGGGCACCGAAGGTAAAGAAGACCAACCCTGGCCGCACGATTCCAAAGGCCAGCCCCTTCCTGTCAACGGACCCGGTTGTGACAACCCGCCGTCCCTCGGTCCCGCCGGACGGGTCCACGCCAGTCTGGAAAACTACGCCCGTTTCGCCGCCGACCAGCTGCGCGGAGCCGCCGGCCAACCCGCCCTGCTCCCGACCGCGTTGTATAAAATCCTGCACACGCCCGACCCCATCAGCCACTATGCCTGCGGCTGGGGAATCGCTGACCGTCCGTGGGCGGCGGGACGCTGTCTGACCCATACCGGCAGCAACAACGCCAACTACGCGGCCGTCTGGCTCGCCCCGGAAAAAGCCTTTGGTGTCTTTGCCGCCTGCAACCAGGGAGGCCCGGCCGCCGCCGAAGCCTGTGATGCCGCCTGTTCGCTGATGATCCAGCACACCTGAATCCCAGGACCGCGGCCTGACCAAACCACCCTGAACGTAATCCCACATCTTACACCGGTAATCTGACAAATCCGGTGATTGTGCTGGCCAATAGCACGCGGAGTGCTGATGTTTGTGTTATCCGCATTCCCCGGCGTTGCACCAACGACTCCCCCTGATGAAACTCCCCCTCTCCCTGATCATTGCCGGATCCCTGGTGGTTCCGGTCTCTCTCCCCGCAGCATTGAGCGAATGGCAGGCGGCGGTCGAATCCGCCGGCACCACTCCTTCCGCAACCTATCTCAAAGGCCTCCAGGGACCGGCCATCTCCGGATTCGAACCCGTTGTCCTGGATGTGGGCACCCTGAGCGGCCCGCGCTCGTTTGAGTTCATAGTAAATGCGGGGGCCACCGGAAGCTCTTCCGCCCTGATAGGGCTGGCGGGCGTGCAGGGCCTGAAATTCGAGCAGAATTTCGAGACCGGTCACGTGGGGATTACCGACTATGGTATTGCGGATCACGACTCCCCGGTGCCCAGTCCGCTTCATCAGGATAGCCAGATCGTCTTCACCTGCGACGGCACCGACACCCGGCTTTATATCAACGGTACGGCGGTGCACACCTTTACCGGAGTGGACCTGGTGCTATCAGGACCGCAAACTCTCGGAGGAGTTTCCGATGGGGTGGGCGGAGCCGTGTTTGACCGGCTGGACGGGCATATCCTCGGATTCGCCAGTTACGCCTCCGAACTCACCGCCGCAGAGATCGCCGCCCATCATACCGCGTTTAAAGTGGGCAGCACGCCGGTTTCCTTCGCCAACTGGCGCAATGCGGTGACCTCCGGCACCACCCCGCCTGCCAATACCGTGTTCAGTCCGATCTCCGGCATGGCTCCCGTGCTCAGCAATCTGGGGGAACTCTCCGGCCCCCGGACTTTTGAATTCCTCGTCAACGCCGGTGAGGCTGGCCGCTCCGAAGCGCTGATGGGGCGCTCCGGCCTGCAGGGATTGAAATTCGACCAATGGGACAGCACCGGCTTCCTGGGCCTGACGGCTTTCGGCGTGGCTGATCACGTCACCACCGTACCCAGCCCCTACAACACCCTGACTCAGATCACATGGGTCTCGCAGGACACGGGCACGGACCTCTATATTGATGGGGTGTGGCAACAGACCCTTGATGGGGTGCCCATTTCGCTGTCAGGCTTTGTCTCGCTTGGGGCCGCCGCCACCATCACGGGGCTGGGAGGCGTCACGGTCTACCGCGATCCACTCGACGGGCAGGTGCTCCGCTTCGCCAGCTATGACAATGCCTTCACGGAAGCCGAGGTGAACACCCACTATCAGTCCTTTCAGCAGGATGGCGGCGCACAGACCTTCAGCGCCTGGCAGAGCACGGTGAACAGTGGAAGTCCCGCCACCGTCATCCTCGAAGCCACCCATGGCAGCGAGGGGCGGAGCGTCGATGTGGGAACCCTCAGCGGCGGCCGCTCGTTCGAATTCATCGTCAATGCCGGCCTCGGCAACGCCAGCGGTTCACTGCTTGGAGGGAACAGCCAAGCCCTCAAATTCGAACAGTGGCAGGACACCGGCAGCCTCGGAATCACGGAATATGGGGTGGCTGATTACAATTCCTCCATTCCCGCCCCGGAACTGACCGACACCCATCTCGTGTATTCCTCCGATGGCACCGACACCCAGCTCTTTGTGAACGGAGTGCTAAGTTATACCTTCACTGGAGTGGCGCTCACCGGCACCGGCCAGCAGGGGCTGGCCACGGCGGCCGTATTGCCGATCATCACCGCCAGTTACTTCGACCGCCTCGACGGGCACATTCTGGGGTTTGCCAGTTATGCGGAGGCGCTCCCGCCGGCGGAAATTGCCGCGCATTACGCCGCCCTGCTCAACACCACGCCGGTGGCCCCAGGGCCGTTTGTCATCACCGGCATCAGCCGGAATACCATCACCGGGGCCATCACCCTGACATGGAGTTCCGATGACGGAGCAACCTATCGGATCGATTACAGCGCAACCCCCGGCACCTTCTCCAACACCGCAGTGGCCGGCATCCCGGCCACCCTCGGAGGCACCACCTCGCGCACCTTTGCGGCACCTTCCACGGCGGAGCGGCTCTTCTTCCGGATCGTCCGCCTTTGATCTCCTTTCCCCTCCATCGCCCATCCCAACGCAACTCCTGCAAAAACATCGTCCCATGAAAGAGAGCATCACCCTCTGGCAGGCTGAAGTGAATGCCGGCAGCGCTCCAGCCACCACCGTATTCACTGAAGTCTCCGCACCCATCCTGACCAGCATCGGAACCCTGACCGGTGGCCGGGCCTTTGAATTTATTGTCAATGCCGACCCGTCCACTACCAGTTCCGTCCCGTCGGCCCTGCCCGGAACCCAATCAGCCGACAAGGGGTGAAATACGAACAATGGAACAACCCCGGCCATTTTGGGATGACCGCCTTCGGGGTGGCAGACTATGAGACCACCATCTCGGCCCCCATCAACACCAACACTCAGGTGAACTTCACTTCCAATGACATCCAGACGGATCTCTATCTGAATAGCCTCTTTCAAACCAGCTTTGCGGCCGGGCGGGCCCTCCGCCGGCGGCGTTGGACGGGCATGGTTCCCCAGAACACCTGATGAGAGCGCTCCCTCCAGCCCGGTCAGGCCAAATAGGGTTGCGGCCCGGACGCGCCCGCCTTTGCGGCCGGTTGGCCTCGCTGGTGCTGGCGGGGACGGCTCCGGCGTGGGGCTCGCTGGCAGACTATGATGCCGTCATTTCACAGGAGGCGGCAGGCGGACTTGTCCCGGCGGCCACCCTGACGGACGCGATCACGTTTCTGGGCAACCAGAATGCCGCCTTCAACTTCGGCACGGTGACCGGAGACGGCACCTTCGAATGCATCGTCGAACCTGCCGGACTCGCCGCCAGTGCGTATCTGGCGGTGGGGGCCAATCCCCAAAGCAACCTGCGGCTCCAGCAACATAACAACACTGGGGAACTGGGCATGACCCTGCTGGGTGTCGCCGACTATCGCTTCAGTCCCGCCGTCACGGCCCCGGCAGAAACAGCCCATCTGGTGTGGCTGTGGGACGGCGCGGGCACCATGCAGATATTTGTGAATGGCGCCCCCGCCGGAACCCGGAGCGGGGTCGCCTCACCATTCGCGTTACCGACGGGCCAGGGCTGGCTGGGGGCCAATCCCAGCCGCGGCGAAGGAATGTCAGGCACCGTCTTCCGCGTCACCACCTACGATTCCCGCCTCTCCGCCGAAGCGATCCGGCGGCATGCCGAAGCCTTCCTCGGCATCCTGAGTCCCCCGGTCATTTCCTCGTTCTCCGCCGATCCGCCAGCCGCGGCCAGCGGGGCCACGGTCACGCTGTCCTGGACAGTATCCGGGGCCGACACCCTCACGCTGAACGGCACTGCGGTGACCGGATTGTCCGGAAAAGTCATCACCCTGGCAGCCAGTGGCGCCCACACCCTGACGGCCGCCAATGCCCATGGCACCACCACGCGCAACCTGCTCATTCCCGTAGTGCAGGCCGCCAGCCATGTGGTCATCAATGAATTCATGGCCTCCAACCAATCCGGCCTGACAGACGAAACCGGAGCGTTCCCGGACTGGCTGGAACTCTACAATCCCACCAGCAGCGCGGTGAATCTGGCAGGCTATTTCCTCACCGACAATCCCGCCACCCCGCAGCAATGGGCCTTGCCGGCCGTTTCACTGCCCGCCGGAGGGTATCTCGTGGTCTTTCTTTCCGGCCGGGATACCCCGCCCCAGGCGGCCCCGTGGCATGCCAATTTCCGCCTGGACAAAAGCGGTGAATACCTCGCCCTGACCACCGCGTCCGGGGTGATTCACGAATTCGCCCCCGCCTTTCCGCCCCAGGAAGACGACCTCCCGTGGGCCCTCGCCGGGGGAGATCCCGGCCTCGCTGGTTATGCGGAACGGCCGACCCCGGGCACCGCCAACGACCCCGCCCTGCCCCGGCCGGCGAGGGTGCAGTTTTCCCAGCCCGGCGGGCTGATGCGCGGACCGGTAAGCCTGACCCTTTCCACCGGCTCCCCCGGCGCGCAGATTTTTTATCAGATCAACCGGGCAGCCGCTACCGCCTACACCGGCGCCTTTGAAATCAACACGACGGCGCAGGTCCGGGCGTGGGCGGAGCAAGCGGGCCAGCGCAGCGCGGAGACCATCGCCGCGTGGGTGAAGCTGGCTCCGGATCTGGCTGCCTATCAATCACCGCTGCCGGTGCTCATGATCGATAACTTCGCCAGCGGAGCAGTGCCGCAGAAAGGCTGGAGCGGCAATGGCTCCGGCGTCCAGCAGGTTCCCCGGCAGGCGGCTGCCTGGCTGGCCTGGGAAAAGTCAGGGGCCACCAGCACCACCGCCAGCGAACCGGCCTTCTCCTCCCGCATCGGCCTCCGGGGGCGCGGTGCCTTCTCCAGCTCTTGGAGGCAGAAACCCTACTCGGTGGAGGCCATGGACGCGTCCGGCGGTGAATTGGATGTCAGCGTGCTCGGGATGCCGGCCCATTCCGACTGGGTGCTCTACTTCCCCGATCCCGGGGCCGACAAGGACCCCACCCTGCTTTTCAACACCTTTGTCTATGACCTCGCACGGCGCCTCGGGCATCCTTCGCAGCGGTTCCGCTGGGTGGAATTGTTCGTCAACGAAGACGGCGGCGACCTCTCCCTGAATGACCGCCGCGGCATCTATGCCGTGCTGGAAAAGGTCTCCCGCGGAGCCGGCCGCCTCGACTTCTCCCGGCTCAGCGCGGACGGCCAGCAGGGCGGCTGGCTGCTCAGCCTCAACCGGATGGATGCCATTCCGGAAACCGGATGGCCTGCCGCAAATGGAGCCACCACTCCATTCTTTTTCCGCACTGCCGGGGCCAACCGCCTCCAGGAAACCCAGCCTGACAATCCCGCCACCGCCGGGGACGACGAACCGAAACAAAGCAACGGGTTCCTCAATTTCGACAATCCCGGCGGTTATACCATCCTCCCCGCCCAGCGGGCCGCGGTCCAGAACTGGTTCCGCCAGTTTGAGGACGTTCTCTACGGCAGCACCTGGCGTGATCCCGCGACGGGTTACCGGCAATGGCTGGATGCAGACGACTTCGCCGGCTATTTTGTCTTCAATGAACTGACCAAAAACGGCGACGGTCTGCTCATCTCCATGTTTCCGTGGAAAGGCGATGACGGCAAATTGCGCATGGGCCCGGTCTGGGACTATAACTATGCCAGCTACTACGCCGGGGGCGGTCCCACCGGCAGCCTGCGCTGGCGCGGCGACCGGATCTGGTACGCCCGCCTCTTTGCCGATCCGGATTTCCTGCAGCGCTATACCGACCGCTGGTTCGCTTGGCGTCAGGGTGCCATGAGCAACGCCGGTATCACGGACGTGATTGACGATCAGGCTGCGGAAATCACCGCGGCCAAAGCGGTCGCCCAGGGGATTTCCAGCGCGGCGGCATGGAATAACAGCCTCACGCAAATGAAGTCGTGGCTGACCCAGCGGGCCACCTGGGTGGATGCTCAATACGCCGCCCGGCCGGCGCTCAGTCCCGCCGGGGGAATCGTCAGCAGCGGGCAGGCGATTACCCTCACCGCCGTGGGCGGCGTGCCATGGCATACCACGGACCGCAGCGATCCCCGCCTCGCAGGCGGCACCATTTCCCCCGCCGCCTCCAGCAGCGGCCTCCGCACCATCACCGCAGACACCAGGCTAACCGCCCGCAACCGCGTCTCCGCCACCCGCTGGAGCGCCCCGGCCAGCGCCATCTACGTCACCGGCGCCGTCCCCGCCACCACCTCGAACCTGACATTTTCTGAAATCCACTATCATCCGGCGCCGCCTGACGCTGCGGAGTCAGCCGCCGGCTTCACCGACCCCGGGGATTTTGAGTTTGTGGAACTCCTGAATGCCGGGCCCGACAAAATCAGCCTGGCCGGATTGCGCCTCGTCAAAACCAGCCTGGGCCAGGGGATCGACTACCGCTTCGACGAAGGCACGCAATGGTCACTCGCCCCCGGCGCGCGACTGGTCCTTGCGCGGAACGCCCCGGCTTTCACCCTGCGTTACGGTCCCGGCCTGCCGGTGGCGGGCGAATTCACCGGCCAGCTTGGCAATGGCGGCGACACCCTGACGCTGTTTGATGCCGCCGGCTCCCCCCTGCTCAACCTGACCTGGACGGACACCACCCCGTGGCCGTCAGCGCCGGACGGGGCCGGCTACAGCCTCACCCTCCTCTCCGGCGCGACGACGGGGTCCGCCCCCAATCCCGCGTCCTGGCGTGCCAGCGCCGCCAGCGGAGGCTCCCCCGGCACCAGCGACAGCCTTCCCCTGACGGATAGTGACCTCGCCGGCTATACCTTCGGCACGGCTCCTTCGACGGTGACTTTCAGCAACGGCACCCTGCTCGTCACCCAGCCCCGCCGCGCCGGCAGTGATCTCGTGAGTGTCGCCCTCGAGCACTCCCCGGACCTCACCGCGTGGGCCCAGGCCGGACCGGAGGAATTTGCCACGGAACCGGACCCCGACGGCATCATCCGCATCCGGCGGCAACTCCCCGCCGGAGCCAAAGGCTTTTTCCGCTGGCACCTGCGCAGCCGTTGACCCCGGCCTGTTTTCCATCCAAAACCCCTCCCGGCAGAAGCCGGCAATGGCCAACGTTTGCCCGGATCCTCAGGGTCTCCGGCACCGTTGCCCCTCCCGGGATTGAGGGACGGAATGCCTGGAAGCCGCCGCAAAACGACTCAGATCCTTGGGGGCAGAACCGCTGCGACTCAATTCCTTGGACCAAAACAAGCCGTCTCTGAAGGGTCCGTTGCAAGAGAACACCCGGCTTGACGCGCGGATTAAAAAACCTACGATGAGCTTCCCCGCCCCATCCCCTTGGATGGGGGGCCGGACCGGAATTCACCCCGTATTCCCAATCCCATTGAAACCTGAACAGGAGGCACCCTTGGACTTAAAAGAGATTCGTCAAATCATCGAAATGATGAAACGCAACGACCTGTCGTTATTCCACTTGGAACGCGAAGGGTTCAAAATCAAACTCCGCAAGGGTGTCGATTTCGATACTATGGTGGACAAACTGGGAGGCTCCGGCGTGATGATGGCTGCCCCGCATACGGCCCCGGTGGCCCATGCCGAACCGTCTTCATCGACCGCCTCCGAGTCCAGAGATCCGGAACTATCCGAGACTGCGGCCAGTGGCAGTTCCAGGATTTTGTCGCCGATGGTCGGCACCTTCTACCGCGCCGCCGGTCCTGGGGAAAAAATCTTCGCCAGTGTCGGCGATACCATCACCGAAGGCACCACCGTCTGCATCATCGAAGCCATGAAGGTGATGAACGAGATCAAAGCCGAAACCAGTGGCGTAATCACCCGCGTGCTCGTGGAGGACGCCACTCCCGTGCAGTTCGATACCCCGCTTTTCGAAATCAAGCCGGCCTGATCCCGCTTCCGTCCGCAGTGCTCATCCAGGCTGCGGCTTTTCCCCGCCCCCCTTCCGTTTCATGTTTAATAAAATCCTGATCGCCAACCGCGGTGAGATCGCCCTTCGCGTCATCCGCGCCTGCAAGGAACTCGGCATCCGCACGGTCGCCGTTTATTCCAAGGCCGACGAAAAATCCATGCACGTCCAGTTGGCCGACGACGCCATCTGTATCGGGCCCGGCCCCAGCAATCAGAGTTATCTCATGATCGACCGCATCATTGCGGCCGCGGAGATCGCCAATGTGGACGCCATCCACCCCGGGTACGGATTTCTCAGCGAGAACGCCCGATTCGCCCGCATCTGCGAAAGCTGCAAAATCAAGTTCATCGGCCCCAGTGCCGAGACCATTGAGACGATGGGCGACAAAAACCGCGCCCGGGCCACCGCCAAGAAGTGGAAAGTGCCTATCACGCCCGGCACCGACGGCATCCTCAAGGATGAAAAGGAAGCCCTCGTGGCCGCCGCCGCCATGGGTTACCCGGTCATGCTCAAAGCCTCCAATGGCGGGGGCGGTCGCGGCATGAGACCCGTCCACAATGAAGCCGCCATGGGAGGTGCCTTCTCCTCTGCCCGTAATGAAGCCGAAAAATGCTTCGGCAACGGCGACATGTACATGGAGAAGCTGATCCTGAATCCCCACCACATCGAAATCCAAGTCCTCGGCGATACCAAAGGCAACGTCGTCGCCCTCGGCGAACGCGACTGCTCCCTGCAGCGCCGCAATCAGAAGATCATCGAGGAGTGCCCTTCCCCCTTCATCAGCGAAAAGCTCCGCAAACGCATGTGCGACGCCTCGGTGAAGCTCTGCAAGGAGATCAAATACGTCAACGCCGGCACCATCGAGTATCTGGTGGACGAGCAGGAGAATTTCTACTTCATGGAGATGAACACCCGCATCCAGGTGGAGCATCCCGTCACCGAGGAAGTCTACGGCGTGGACCTGATCAAGGAGCAGATCCGCATTGCCGCCGGCGGCGTGCTTTCCGAATACGTCAGGAAAGCCGAGAAGCGGGGCCACTCCATCGAGTGCCGCATCAACGCCGAAGACCCCTATAACAATTTCGCACCCAGCCCCGGGCTGATCCAAAATTACTACGCCCCCGGCGGCCGGGGTGTCCGGGTGGACAGCCATATCTACGCCGGCTACACCATCCCGCCGTATTACGACTCGATGATCGCCAAGCTGATCGTCACCGGCAATACCCGGGAAATCGCCATCGCCCGGATGAAGCG
>CAIZWU010000286.1 GCA_903936775.1 uncultured bacterium
ACCCCGCTGACCTGGGACTTCGTCGAATCCGGCTTCCACCGCTCCCTGCAGCATTCCTTCAGCCTGCTCGGATTCCCGTCGTTTGCGGGGAAGTGGTTTTCCATGTCCGGGCAGTACATCTACGGCAATCAGAACGCGGTGGAGCTGTATGCGCGCCGCGCTCCCTTTGCGGTCCACTCCTTGGATGACCTGCGCAGCGCTATCCCGCAGCTCCGCCAACAATTCGCCTGGGCCCAGGAATTGCCCATCGCGTGGCTGCGCGATCTGGATCATTACCTCATCACCCTCGGCCGGTTCCAGGCCGAACCGCTGGATGGCAAAACGCCGCTGGAGATCTGGCATCATGTGCTCGCGGTGAACGAGCATGGGGCCCAGTATTTCCTGCCGAACATCGCCATCTCCATCGCCCAGGGCACCCTCTACCGGATGTTGCATGGGCTCTTGAAGCTGGCCATCGGCCCCGTCGACGCCGATGCCCTCTTCGATCACCTCATGTCGTGGTGCGAAACCAAGACCGGGCAGATCAACAAGGAATTGTTCGCACTGGCGTGGCTCGCCCGGCAGGACAAAGCCCTGGCGGACCGCCTCATCGGGATGGAGTCACGGGCCCTCCTGCGGTCCGGGGAATTGTCCGGGTTCCCCGCGTTCGAGGCGCGTTTTGAGCGGTTCCTGCGCGACCACGGGCACCGCGAGGTGGATTTCGATGCCTACGTGGGGACCTGGATCGAGTCGCCATGGATCGTGCTGGATAACCTGCGCCTCATCCTGCAGACGCCCATGGACCAGACGCCGGCGGAGCGGGAACGGGTATTGAAGATCCGGGCGCAACAGGCCGAAGTGACCTTGTTCGCCAAGCTGCCCGCCGACCTGCATTTCTTTTTCCACGAACTGCTGCGGCTGGCCCGCACCTATACTAGCCTCGATGATTTGGAGCACTACCAGACCACCCGGCTCACCCCCGTGTTGCGCCGCGGACTGCGCGCCCTCGGCGGGATTTTGGTGGAGGGCGGCTGGCTGGCTGAGCCCATGGACGTCTTTTTTGCCCACCAGGCGCAGTTGGAGCAGGCCCTGCAGGAGGATTCCCCTGACGGATGGCACCGCTTGTCCGCCGCGATCCGGGAACAACGCGCCGCCTACCTGGCGCACCAGTCCCGCCGGCCGGAGTGGCAGCTGGGCCTGGGCGAATCCACCCCGGACTCCGCCACCGGCAGCGGCCCTGTCCTGACGGGATTGGCCGGCAGCTCCGGCGTGGCCGAGGGGCCGGTCTTTCTGGTACTTTCGCCGGAAGACTTTGCCCGCTTCCCCAAAGGGGCCGTCCTTGTGGCCCGCACCACCAACCCCACCTGGACTCCGTTATTCTACAGCGCCGCCGCCGTGGTCACGGAAAGCGGTGGCCCCCTCTCCCACGGTGCCGTCACCGCCCGGGAGATGCAGATTCCCGCCGTCATGTCCGTCAAGGACTCCCTCACCCGCCTGCAAAATGGTCAGCGGGTCCGGGTGGATGGCGGCGCCGGCCGGGTCGAGCTGCTGGACTGAGGCCCGGTCCCTCCCGGCTTTCTTTCGCCCAAAACGGAATATCACCGGGGGTGCCCGTCCGCGAATCGTTCAACAACCGTGCATCGGGGCTGTGGGAAATACTAACCACGATCATTCGGCATTTTTACCATCTCTAAATCCAGCGTTTGGGTGGCCTGAACGGAAGCCATGGGAAATCTACCGCGAGTAAGTGATCCCCAACGCGATAGCTTCCTTTTGGAACACCTTTGCGCGTGGCTATTATTGTGACGCACTTAAATCCCCCGTAATCTGAAACCCGGAGGTAGTAGCATCCGGAAATCTCGAAACCAGGATGCCCCTTTCGAGTCATTCGCTCAATCTCCTGCTGCATGTATGATCTGGCCTGAAACACCCGAGCGCAGACCAACAGCAGTAACGCAAGGATCAGGACGGGGATAATCCAATGTTTGCGCTTCATGATTGAATTGCGAACAGTGATCACACGCCGAACCAGTGGTTTACCGACAGGATTGAAGGAGAGTGCTCAGCCTTATCTCCGGCATTGCTGTCGGGGAAGTCCGGGAATCCGGCGGAAGGGGGTGTTGGTTTTGGCTCCATGGTGCGGGATTTTGGAGAGGATGGCAGGAGATCCCGCCGCCTCCAAGATAATTCGGGGGGTGGGCGAGCTCCGGGCCCCTCCACCCTGGGCGGGTGATGGTTACGGGGTTGCGGCTGCGTTCGTTGCCGGTGGTGAGGATGACATAGACTTTGTAGCTCGCGGCGTCGCCTGGGGGGGATGAGGGCGAAACTACACATTTTTTAGTCAAACAACTCCTTGGGCAGCCCACTTTGGCGGATCATGGAGCGCAGCGTCCCGATCGATGCGTCACGATCACGGTGTGTCCCGCCCCGTCGCATACCTCCCGCGTTAGGACACAAATCCAAATCCATTCCGGGTGAGGATGCGGATGAACGCTCCGAGGAACAACGCTGGGCATGGGCGTGATAAACGATCAGGCCACTGCCAACCCGCCCACGGTTACCTGGGAGATCACACGGCTTCTTTCCCCGGGCTGATCCTCCAGATAAAAGCTCCACCGCCCCCCGCGGATTTGCCGCCCCGACCAATGATTCTTTCCCCGTCGAATGCCTTTTCGACTCTCGGAGCCATCACGAGAGCTTTTGGCCCAATAGAAAAAATTGAGGCAGAGGACGGGAATATTGTGCGGGGATTGGTTCCATGCGATTGGCCACTTTCCATCAGGGCTCCTCTGTTTTGAGGGTAGACCCGGCCTTTTGTAAACAGGCAGGAGGTGATTTTAATCGCGAGGCCGCCTCCTGCGGCCGTCAGGACACAAAAAAGCGCGTCCAGCGGACTGGACGCGCTC
>CAIZWU010000287.1 GCA_903936775.1 uncultured bacterium
AACCTCCTCCTCATGGATGAGCCCACCACGCACCTCGACATCTCCAGCATCGAAGGCCTTACCCAGGCCCTCGAACGCTACGAAGGCACCCTCGTCTTCATCAGCCACGACGTCCACTTCATCCGCTCCCTCGCCACCAAAGTCCTGCACATCAACAACGGCAAAGTCACCCCCTTCGCCGGCGGCTACGACTACTACCTCGAAAAATCCGGCCAGGAAAACGCCCGCGCGGCGATTGTTTCGCAGTAGCCCCGGGAGCGCAGCCCCTCCCGGCGGTCCCGGGGCATCGGTAAAACATACGCTGAGACCCCACGATGAAAATCGCCCTCACCGAAATCAACGCCCTTCGCCAAGCCGGCATCATCGGTGAAAGCGCTATCGGTGGAGCCATCGGCGCCACTTTTTATTTGGAGCCGATTTCGACTTTTGATCTGGATATCTTCGTCCTCTTCGATCACCCGCCGCTGATCCTCACCCTCACACCGATTTACGAGTTTCTCTTGAATCGCGGCCATGAAGCCGAAGGCGATGCCATCGTCATCCACGGCTGGCCGGTGCAATTCCTGCCGGCGGAATCACCTCTTCTGAGCGAAGCCGTGCAGCAGGCGGTCACCGTTGATTTCGAAGGTGTGCCCACCCGCGTCATGACGGCTGAACACCTCATGGCTATCGCTCTGCAGACAGGCAGGGGCAAAGACTTCTCCCGTCTCCTCACTTTCGTCGAATCCGGGACTGCCGACTCCGGCAAATTCAACGGTATCCTGACGCGGCACGGGCTGGTGTCGGCTTGGCAAAAGTTTGAACGGAACTATCTTCCAAAATCATGAGTCCCCTGACGGCGCAGATCCTGGAACAAAAACGCCACCGCCGCCAGGCGCTGGCCGCGCTGCCCTTCCCAGAGAAAATCAGGATTGTGGAAAAGCTGCGCGATTCCTCCAAACAAATCGCCGCCGCCGCTGCCCGGCAGGGTTTGCGGAAGTAGCCTCCAATTCTCGCTTAAATGCTTGTTTGTCACGACTGGGGCTTGGAAGGTTATTCGGTTACAGACTACGGTCAGACCGTTACGCTTCATCTGCTCAGGACAGATCTTGGTCCGCCGATTACACGGCTGGACACCATTTTCAGCGGCGTCGCATTGTATCACTTTGTCCACACGCAGGGGACTATTATTCTCGATATCATCGAGACGCTCATTGAGAATATTTTTGAAGAGTATGGTGCCCGGATCACGGAATGGGACCGATTGCATGGAGTTAGTAAATGGCCCGGATCCATTATCGACTATGCTGCCAAACTGGACGAGGCGGGGTGCGTGGGATGGATGATTTATTCATCCTTGGGATTTGAAGGATTCATCATCGGCAAATCGGTATCCCAGTCGCCTGCTTGATACGCCTGCCCCCCTAATTCATTGCCTAACTCCCCGCCGGGAGGAGTTAGACTGCGGGATGGCGGCGCTGAATGATTTCCTGAAGAACCTGGCCCGCAAGGAAATGGCGGCGGGAGCCCCGGCTTGTTTTGTTATCGTTTCGGAAGAAAATGATGCGGGAGCAATGCGGCAGCCTGCTCCGGCGGCCCGGCCACCTTGGACTGACGGCAGCCTGCTGCCGCTTTCCCGATGCCGCGTGCTGCGGGGGAGCAGTGCATCCGCAGAGACTGGGGTAAGACCCCGCAAAGCCCATCAACTGGATTTCAAAAGTGGAGCGGGTTTCCGCGAAGAGGTCTCCTCCCGGCAGCAGGGCTGCCCCATCTTAAAGCGGCAGCAGGCTGCCGTCAGTCCAAGGGGCTTCGCCCTATTCCCATAATACGCCCATTCCCCAAGTTTCCGGACCGCAGGGCGACGAACCGCCCCTCCCCCGCATTTCCTCTTGCCCCGCCGGGCGGGCGGTTGTCCGATGCGCCTCCCGATTGACCGGGAAAATCTTATCAGGCAGACATGGCCACTATCGTTCAAAAATTCGGCGGCACCTCAGTAGGGAACCCAGAGCGGATCCGCCGGGTGGCCCAACGGGTGCTGGACACCCAGCGCGAGGGGAACCGGGTGGTGGTGGTGGTTTCCGCGATGAGCGGGGTGACCGATGGCCTGTTGAAACTGGCCCGCGAGGTCTCCGACGAGCCCACCGAGCGGGAAATGGACGTGCTGCTGGCCACCGGGGAACAGACCACCATCGCCCTGACCGCGATGGCGATCAATGCCCTCGGCGGCAAGGCGGCTTCCCTCACCGGAGCCCAGGCCGGCATTGTCACCGACGGCGTCCACACCAAGGCGCGCATCAGCACCATCACTCCGGACGGGGTCAACCGTCTCCTCGATGAAGGCCATGTCGTGATCGTGGCCGGCTTCCAAGGAGAAGCGGCCGATGGACGCATCACCACCCTGGGCCGCGGCGGCAGCGACTTGACCGCCATCGCCATGGCAGCGGCCATCAAGGCGGACCTTTGTCAGATTTATACCGACGTGGACGGCGTCTACACCTGCGACCCGCGGATTGTGCCGGATGCCCGGAAAATCCCGGTCATCAGCTACGAGGAAATGCTGGAGATGGCCAGCAGCGGCAGCAAGGTGATGCAGAGCCGGAGCGTGGAATTTGCCAGTAAATTCGGGGTCCCGTTTGAAGTGCGGAACAGCATGAACCAAAACCCCGGCACCCTTGTTACCCAGGAAACCATGAACATGGAATCAGTTGTCATCCGCGGGATCAGTCTGGAACGCGACCAGGCCAAGATCACCATCACGTCCCTCCCCGATCAGCCCGGTTATGCCGCGCGCGTCTTCGACACCATCGGGAAAACGGACATCAATATCGACATGATCATCCAGAACACGGGACGCGACGGCCTCGCCCGGATCTCGTTCACCCTGCATAAAAGCAATCTCAAAAAGGCCTGCAATGCCCTCGCCCCGGTGCTGGCGGACATCAGCCCCGGCATCGAATTGGAACCGAAGGACGGCATCGCCAAGGTGAGCGCGGTCGGCATCGGGATGCGCAGCCACAGCGGCGTGGCGGCCACCATGTTCAATGCGCTCGGCGCGGCGGGCATCAATATCGACATGATTTCCACCTCCGAGATCAAGATTGCGGTGATCGTGGATGAAAAACAGGGCGAGGAAGCCTGCCGGGTGGCACATCAGGCCTTTAAATTACACGAAGCCGTGGTATGAGTCCCGGCGTTAGACCTGAATGCGGATGATCCGCTTTCCGTCCGAAGCCGATATGATCCCCCGCCTCCCTGCCCTGCTCACGTCTACCCTCCTCCTGCTGGCCGCCCCACTGCTCAGCGCCCAGGACCCCCCACCGCCCCGCGCGGTGCCCCTCGACCTCGCCGACAAGGAGGGGAACTACGCCCCGCTTCCCCCCAAAACGGACCTTGATGCCAATCTGCGCATCCAGATCTACCTCGACGAAAACAACTTTGGGCCGGGTTACCTCGACGGGAAAATTGGGGAATTCGGCAAAAAAGCGGCCTCGGTTTACAATCAGATCAATGGAATCCCGGTCGGAAACTACCATCCCCTGATCGAGGCCTCCCAAAAACGGGTGCCCGAGCCTTACACCACATACACCATCAAGGAGGAGGACCTGAAATTTGTCACCGCCAACCTGCCCCCGAACCCGCCGGAGCAGGCGAAAACCAAATATCTGGGTTACCGCAATCTCCTCGAATTCACCGCCGAACGGTTTCACACCAGCGATGAATTCCTCCAGCAGATCAATGGCAAGAACCTTTACGGCCTGGCACCAGGCAGCGTGGTGAAGGTGCCCAACATCTCCCCCTTTGAACTCGAAAACTGGGCCAAACACGTCAAATTCAAGCCCGAAGGACCACAGGCCAGCCACTCGGTGGTGGTGGACATCCGGGCGCGGGTGGCCATCTTTTTCGACGACCAGAACCGTCCCATCGCCAGTTTTCCCATCACCCCGGGCCGGCCCAAATTCATCCAGTTCGGCGAATGGAAAGTGACCAACATGGTCAGCACCCCAACCTTCCGCTGGGACAAATCCATGCTGGAGGAAGGCAAGCGCAGCGACAGCTTCTACGAACTGCCGCTCGGGCCGAATAATCCCGTGGGTATCATGTGGTGCGGCACCAGCCGCAGCGGCATTGGCCTGCACGGCACCCCCACCCCGCATACCATCGGCCGCGCGGAAAGCCACGGCTGCATCCGCCTCGCCAACTGGGATGCGGTGCGCCTCCCCGGCCTGCTCCGCCCCGGCTCCCGCGTCATCATCCGGTAGCTCCGCACCAGGCATTCCCCCATCCGCTTCTGCCTTGATTAAGTGAGGAAGGAATCCTATTTTTCCAGGTCTGTCCTTCGTTACCTGTCCGATGAAAATCGTCTTCAATCTCCTCATCATCGCCCTCGCCGTCGCGGCGGGCTGGTATTTCCAACCGGGAATCGTGACCTCCATGGATGCCAGCAAGGCGAATGCGCAAAAGAAACGCAGCGATGAAATTGCGGCCGCCGTAAAACAAGCCACCGGAGCCACCCTGCCAGATGGCACCAGCGCCAAGGAAGCCGCCGCTTCCAGTTCCGCCCGGCAATTGGCGGAATCCATGCGCAAGAGCGCCCCTTCCTCGGCTACCCCTGCTCCTGAACTTCCCGGAGGCACCTCCACCACCCCACCCGGCGGGACGCCTTCCCCGGAAACCCCCGTGGTGGCCCAGGTAGACGAAATCGACGCCAAATACCCTCTGCCGACCTTCAAGGAGATCGAGGAAATCACCAAGGAGTGGTCCACCATTCCCAGCCGCGCCTTTCCCCGCACCGTCAAAACGCTCGTCGCCATCACCCTCGAAGGCCCCGATGGGAAAGTCCCGCTCCCGGAAAAATCCGAAGCCCTCGCTGTCGGCATGACCCAAGGAATGCTCGTCCTGATGAAAAATCGTCAGGACCCCGCCCGCAGTCTGGTCCCTCTCGCCAATACCGACCTCAAGGAAACCCTGTCGACACTGTACGAAAAATACAAAACCTACAAAACCGAACTGGTGATGAAACAACGGACCCGGGCCCGGGGCCTCAAAGCCCGCGCCAATGGCGCCACCGATGCCGAATTGGCCGCTGCCGGGCCCAAGCCCAAGGTCGAATCCGGCGGTATCGTCGCCGCCATGGTCGAGAGCCTGCGCGCCAAACAAATCAAAGAGACCGCCGAAGACCGCATTACCGGGTGGGGAGAACTCAACATTGAGCAATTGGAAGGCACCAGCTACTGGACCGGCACCATCCAATGCACCGTGGACAACCCCATCTTCGGCCCTACCCCCACCGAACTCATGGCCTTGATCCGGGACGATAAAGTAGTGAAATGGCTATATTCCGGCTCGAAAGAGGAAGTCCAATAGTCCAGCTTTCGACCCCTCGCGTTTCTCCCGCACCCTTCCCGGTAAAGATGCGGCTCGACATTTTGTTTAGTTTATCTTAAGATCCGGCAGTTTTCCATCCTTATGCTCAAGGCCCTTTTCTTCTCCTTGCTCGCTGTCGGTCTCACCGCCGCCTACCTGCTCACCACCAGCCACGCCGAACCCCTCCCCGCCGGAGCCAAAGCCCCGACGGATGCCGTCCTGGATCAGGACGGCAAGCCCTTCGACCTCGCCGCCGCCTACAAAAAAGGCCTCACCCTGGTGTATTTCTACCCGAAGGCCGACACCCCCGGCTGCACCAAACAAGCCTGCAGCCTGCGCGACGAAAATGCGGAAATCACCAAAGCCGGCATCCAGATCCTCGGGGTGAGCATGGACAAACCGGAAGCCCAAAAGGCCTTTAAGGAAAAATACAAACTCCCCTTCACCCTCCTCGCCGACCACGACGGCAAAATCGTCGCCGGTTTCGGGGTCCCCACCATGCGGATCGGCTTCAGCAAACGCCAGTCCTTCCTCGTCAAAGACGGCCTCATCGTCTGGACCGATCCCGACGTCAATCCCGCCACCCACACCACCAAGGTGCTGGAAGCGGCCGCGAAGCTGAAGTAAACATAATGGTGGACGAGGCTCCCGCCGAGTTTCCCGCAAGTTCCTTTCCCCAAAAAAAACCCCGCCCATCCCGGCGGGGTTTTTTGCGGCTCAGACCTTCCCCTCTTTCCCCCCCGGGCCAGCCGCGCCCGCCGCTAAATCGCGAAAAATCTCCGTTCCCTTCCCGGTGATCCCGTCCATGGAAGGGGCATGTCCTTCCTCATCGTGGACGGCCACAGCATGATCTTCGCCTGGCCGGACCTCCGCGCCCTCCACCAACGCCACCAAATGCAGGCCCGCGAGCGCCTCTGCCAACTCCTCCGGCTCTGGCAGGACCACTCCGGCGAACGGGTCGTGGTAGTCTTCGATGGCAAAGGCCCCAAAATCACCAGCGGCCGCACCAACGAGGACGACATCCAAATCATCTACGCCCCGTCCTCCGAGACCGCCGATACCGTGATTGAGCGCCTCACCGCCCGCTACGCCGCGGATCATCACCTCACCATCGCCAGCGACGACCGCCTCGTCCAAACCACCATTTCAGTCAGCGGCGGTTACTGGATCACCTCCATGGAACTCGCCGCCCGCCTCCAGCAGGCCGAAACGGAACTGCAGCGCCTCCTCAAAAAACTGAGAACCTGAACACCACCCCCTTCCCGTAAAAATCCGCGCCCGCCGTGAAATCCGTGGTTTCCCCCACCCGCTCTCCACTCTAAAATACGCGCTCCCAATTTCCCGCCATTTTCCTCTAGCACGTCCCAAGCCCATGCTCTCCGCCGCTCAGATCCGCCAGTCCTTCCTCGATTTCTTCAAGTCCAAGCAGCACACCATCGTGCCCTCCGCCAGCCTGATGCCGGACAGCCCGAATCTGCTCTTCACCAATGCGGGGATGAACCAGTTCGTGCCCATCTTCCTCGGCCAGATCGAGTGCCCCTACAAACCCGGCCGCGCGGCCGATACCCAGAAGTGCATCCGCGCCGGCGGCAAACACAACGACCTCGATGATGTCGGCCTCGACACCTATCACCACACTTTTTTCGAAATGCTGGGGAACTGGTCCTTCGGCGACTACTTCAAAAAGGAAGCCATCGCCTGGGCTTGGGAACTGATCATCGACGTCTGGAAATTCCCCGCCGAGCGCGTTTACGCCACCATCTACCAGCCGGACAAATCCCTCGGCGACCCCGCCGAACGCGACCAGGAAGCCTGGGACCTCTGGGCCGAAAAATTCCGCTCCATCGGGCTCGATCCTGACATCCATATCGTCAACGGAAACAAAAAGGACAACTTCTGGATGATGGGCGACACCGGCCCCTGCGGCCCCTGCACCGAAATCCACGTGGACCTCACGCCCGGTCCCGTGCGCACCAGCGTCGAGCGACAGAAAGAAGGCGCCCTCCTCGTCAACGGCCCCGACGCCCGCTGCATCGAAATCTGGAACAACGTCTTCATCCAATACAACGCCAACCCCGACGGCAGCTTCGTCCCCCTCCCCGCCCAGCACGTCGATACCGGCATGGGCTTCGAGCGCGTGGTCTCCATCATCCACGGCACGCAGAACTTCACCACCTTCGAGCACTCCAACAAAATCTCGAACTACGACACCGACGTCTTCCGCCCGCTCTTCGACGAAATCGAAAAACTCAGCGGCAAAAAATACACGAGCACCCTCCCGGCCGCCGGCAGCACCGGCGAAACCGAGCAGGAGAAAATCGACATCGCCTTCCGTGTCATCGCCGACCACATCCGCACCCTCAGCTTCAGCGTCACCGACGGCATCACCCCCGGCAACAACGGCCGGAATTATGTTGTTAAGTCCATCCTCCGCCGTGCAGTCAGGTATGGCCGCACCCTCGGCTTCAAGGACTTGTTCTTCTACAAACTCGTGGACGTCCTCGCTGCTCACATGGGCGACGTCTTCCCTGAACTCCGCGCCCGCAAAGAGTTCGTGAAACAGACCCTCAAAACCGAGGAGGAAGCCTTCAACCGGACCCTCGACAATGGGATCGCGTTGTTTGAATCCGAAGCCAGCAAAGGAGAGATCAGCGGTGATTTCGCCTTCCGCCTGAAGGATGAACAAGGATTCCCCATCGAATTGACCGAACTGATGGCGCGCGAGCGGGGACTCAAAGTGGATAGAGAACGGTTTGAAGTGCTGATGGACGAGCAACGGAACCGTGCCCGCGCCGCCCAGGTGAAATCCGTCATCAAGCTCTCCGAAATCGAAACCAAAGAACCCACCGCCTTCCTCGGTTACGATGCCGAAGAAACCGAATCCAAAGTCCTCGAGGTCGTCACGGTCGGCGGCAAGACCGCCGTGATTCTGGATGCCACGCCTTGTTATGCGGAGATGGGCGGGCAGCTGGGCGATACCGGCACCCTGCTCGCCGGAGCCGAAGTTCTGGCCATCGCCAACACCCAGAAATCAGGGAACACCTTCCTGCATTATCTCGCCTCCGACGAAGTCACCCTGACCCCCGGAGCCGCCGTCACCGTGCGCATCGACGAAGCCCGCCGCGACGCCATTTCCCGCCACCACAGCGTGACCCACCTGCTGCACTGGGCCTTGCACGAAGTGGTCAGCCATGACGCCACCCAGAAGGGTTCCTACGTCGGCCCGGAGAAGCTGACTTTCGATTTCAACAGCGCCGCCCTCACCCCGCAGCAGGTCTCGGACATTGAGAAACTGGTCAACGAACGCATCGTTGAAAACGCCCCCGTTTCCTGGTCGGAGGTGAAATACACCGACGTGAAATCCCGCCCGGAAATCATGCAGGCCTTCGGCGAAAAATACGGCGACACCGTCCGCGTCGTCCAGATCGGCGGCACGCCTGACGCCCTCGATGGCTACAGCATGGAACTCTGCGGTGGCACCCACATCCGCCGCACCGGCCAGATCGGTCTCTTCAAAATCCTCAGCGAAGCCGCCACCGGAGCCGGCATCCGCCGCATCGAAGCTGTCGCCGGTCTCCCCGCCTACGAACAGGCCGCCGCCGACGCCACCCGCCTCAAACAACTCGCCACCAAAATCGGCGCGCCCCTGCCGGACCTGGAAAAGAAAATCGACCTTCTCCTCGAGCAAACCAAGGCCCTCGAAAAATCCCTGAAATCCGCCCAGCAGCGCGAAGCTGCCGGCCGCGCCAAAGAACTCCTGCCCCGTGCCGAAGGCCCGGTCCTCATCGCCAATCTCGGCGACGTGGACGGCGACTACGCCATGGCCGTGAGCGACGCCCTGAAGTCCCTCTTCAACGGCATCGTCGTCCTCGGCACCAGCGGCGGCGGCAACGTCGCCCTCATCGCTACCGTCAGCAAAGACCACCAGGCCAAAATCCAGGCCGGCAAGATCATCCAAACCATCGCCCCCCTCGTCGGCGGCAAAGGCGGCGGCAAACCCGACTTCGCCCGCGGCGGCGGCAAGGAAGTCAGCGGCTTGGATGCCGCCTTGGCCGAAGCCAAGCGCTTGGCGGCGGGATAGCTGCGTGAATTTGAACAGACGGGCACGAAGGGCGGCACTAAACTATCAATCGCCAATCATGTTTAAACCTCGTAGCTTCAAGCTTACCGCTGAACAAATTGTCCAGCTTTTGCCAGCTCCCATGGGTTCGGGAATAGCTTCCGACCACATAACCGTAGAAGGCAGATCTGTGGGTTACATGTATCGCGAAGAACCGGATAATAACATCGACAGCGGGTGGCGCTTTCTCTCAGGTGATGAGTCTCAGGAGTATTTGGACGACGCCGATAACTTGGCTATCTACGACCTCAACACGATTGCGAACTATGACCCAAGCATCATTCCTCATTTGAAATCGCCGGTAGGAACTCAGCTCGAACGAATCCCAAGCACCGCCCAGTTTCGGCGTGCCGATTGAAATGTGACGTTGCCGCACGCACAAATATGCGCATATTCGCTTCATGCGCACGACGATTGATCTTCCTGAGCCTCTCTTCCACCGGGCGAAGCTCCTCGCAGTGCAGAGGCGGATAACGCTCAAAAAGCTCATCACGGAGGTGCTGGAAACAGCATTCCATGAGCCTGTTCCTGTCTCCCGCCGCATGACCTCGCCTCCGGTTCCCTTTGAAGCCACTGGTCCGCTGCCGGCCTT
>CAIZWU010000288.1 GCA_903936775.1 uncultured bacterium
ACCTTGCCCCAGCTGAGTTCAAATCCGTCTCCGAACTGGCTCTTCCCAACTTGGCCGCTCTGTTCGCCAAAGCCAGGCAGAGCTCCTTCCAGAATCCCACAAAGGAGGACGCCGCGTGACCACTTTCACCAAGCTTTTCAGCTCCATCCTGACCTCCACCGTCTGGCAGGAATCGAAGGAAGTGAAACTCCTATGGGTCACCATGCTGGCTTCCTGCGACCGCTGGGGAGTTGTGGAGGCATCGGTTCCGGGACTGGCGCATATCGCCATGCTGACCATGGCAGAGACGGAGGCGGCCCTTCATGTCCTGTCCTCTCCAGACGCTCATTCCCGGACCAAGGAGCATGAAGGCCGGCGCATCGAAGCCATTGATGGCGGCTGGAAGCTCCTGAACCACCACAAGTATCGCGACCGGGCCAGTGCGGTCGATCGGCAGGAATACAACCGGGTCAAGCAAGCCGAGAGCCGGACAAAGCGGGAGAAGGAAAAGCCCGGCAGCTGTCAACCAATGTCAAACGACGTCAACAATTGTCAACCACTGTCAAACGATGTCAACAAATGTCAAACAATGTCAAACATTGTCAAAGGCGGTCAATCGAAGTCAGCAATGTCAGCACATACAGATACAGATACAGATACAGATACAGATACAGATACAGATCTTCTCTCTCTGGTTCCTTCGTCACCACCGAGGGGCAAAAAGGCGACCGGGAATTCCGAGTCCCCGGAGCAGACCACCGACAGCCAACACCGGTTTTCGAGGATCATGGGCCGCAGGCTGTCGTCAGCATGGTCGCCGAAGGAACTGGCCGCATTGAAGGCCCTCGGGAATATCGATCCTTCCGACCTGGAGGCGGTGGAGACCTTCTACCGGGAGAATCAGTCCAACGAGAAAGCCTACCTCAGGACCAGCCTGGCCACCCTTCTCAACAACTTCCCGGGCGAGGTCGATAAGGCACGCGCCTGGTCGAATGCCATCCATGCCGACAGACCCTCCACCGAAAGGCTCAAATTCTGATCACCTATGCAACCCAATTTCATCACCCGCATCCCTGACCGGCTGGAGCCCGAGCGGAACCTCGTTTCGGTCGTCTTGGATGACGGCCGCCGGTTACTCGACGTCATCGACAGGGTCCATGCCGAAGACTTCAGCCAACCAGCACTTCAAGCTGCCTGGGAGTGGTTCCTGATACTCCACCGGGAAGGGACGAAAATCACGAGCTACACGATCAATCAGCGTTTCAGCACCCACCACCATTTCGCGACGTTCAGCCACCTCGTCCGGGAATTGTCTGACGGCATCATGCCCATCTTCGTCAAAGACTACGCACGCGACGTACGGGCCCATGCCCGCCGGGTCCGGGCACAGTCTGCCGTCACCCGCTTGGCCGTCACGGCCGAGGCTGCAACCACCGTGGAAGAGATCGAGGACGGCGTCCGGGACCTTTTTGAATTGTGCTGCAGCGAGACCGCCACCAAGTCCGCCCGCAAAGCTGCCGACATCGTGGCAGACATCGAGGCCGCCCTCGCAAACCCAACCCTGACCCCGCGTTTCCCCACCGGCTTTGACACCCTGGACCGGATGACAGGGGGCGGATTGAAGCCAGGCCAGCTGGTCATCATCGCCGCACGCACCGGAGGAGGAAAGACGGTCGTGGCCATGAATATCGCCAGCCACGTCTGCAAAGCCGGAATTCCTACGGTCACCTTCTCCCTGGAAATGTCAGCGCAGGACTTGGTGATGCGCTGTATCATGAGCGAAGGCTCGGCCCATGGTGAGGCCGGCGCCTTCGAAGTCGTCCGTGGCCTTCCGCTTTTTGTCGACGATTCCAGCAACGTCACCACCCGCAGCATTGCCGCCAAAATCAAACTGTTGGCAAGTCGGCATCAGGCCAAAGTTTTCATCGTCGACTACCTCCAATTGCTGGGTAGTGACGGCGGGAGCCGGGAGACCCGCGAAAGAATCGTGGCCGATATGAGCCGCACCCTCAAGATCGCGGCCAAGGAGAATGGGGTGGTGGTCGTTGCGCTTTCCCAAGTCAATGCTGACGGGGAGCTGCGCGAAAGCAGGGCCATTGAGCAGGACGCCGATTTAGTGCTCCACATCGTGGACGTACCGGAGACCGAGCCTGACCCCAGAAACAGGAACGGCCCGAGGATCGAGACCGGCGAGTACAACTTTTTCCTCCGCGTCTCCAAGCAGCGCGGTGGCAGAGCCCACGGCCCTATCAGCCGGGCACGGGTGGGAGCACCTGGCATCCCGCTCAATTTCGATGGCCCCAATTTTAAATTCACAGAAGCATGACCCTCATCAATCCATTTGTCCCAGCCGATTGTGCTCCCGTCCACTGGCGTGAAATCAAACATACCACGCACCGGCTTTTTGCCTCCGCCATGCCTGCCACGCTGCGGCAGTTGGAACTCTTCATCAATCCGGATGACATCGATGCCCACAGGGCCCGGATGGAGGATGAGTTCCACATCGCCAGCGCGGCGACCTTGGGTATGGCACGTAGCCCCTACGAGCAGGCCGCCGCTTCCGGCCGCATCCAATGGTGCCGCGCCGATACCGCGCAACTCCACCCTCCCTGCCAGATCCGCATTGATGGAGGCCCGTGGCACAACCTCACCGAATTCATGAGACCATGACCACGACCACGACCCGAATCCTATCCCCTGTCCCCCCACTATTGTCTGCGCCAGATCTTTCGCCCGTGAGCAGCCTGCTCGGGAATGCCTGTCCCGGCTCCACCAAATGACAGCTCCCGCCGCCTGGGCCAATGACGCAATGACGCGCAAAAAGTGAATCGTCCACAAAACGGCAGCCGGAAAAGTCTCATCCTCCTCCCCTCACCCCTCACTTTCTTAAATAATTCAAAAGTAGTGCGTCACCGCGTCATTCCTAGCCTTCCTGGCCCCCTTCCCAGGATTGCTTCAGAGCACCCCCCTGCCAGCTCCATGACCGGGCCCACTACTCCCCAGCCCCTCCAGTATTCCTTTATGAAAGCTAGCCCCTCCTCCAGCCCCGACCTGCCGCTGCCGGTCACCCAGCCACCCACCTCCTGCCCACCGGGAGATCGTTTGGAGCGCACCAGCGGCGGGCAATTCCGCTCCGGCCACTCCGGCAACCCCAACGGCCGTCCCCGCAGTGAAAGCACCGCCCTGCGCCTGCAAATGGCTGAGCACGCAGAGGGCGTCCTCCACGCCGTGCTCGAAGCCGCCCTGAGCGGCGACATGGCCGCCGCCAAGATGATCCTCGACCGCCTCGTGCCGCCCCTGCGTCCGCACGCCGAGAGCGTCCTCATCCCGCTCGATACCCCCGCTGGCCCGGCAGCCACCGCCGAGGCCACCCTCGCCGCAGCTGTCACCGGCAAAATCCCACCGGATGCCGCCATGCAGCTGCTATCCGCGACCGCCAGCCTCACCCGCATCATCGAAACCGCAGAACTCCAAGCCCGCCTCGAAGCTCTCGAGAGAGCCGTCACCCCACCGAAATCCGGACAAACAAAGCGCCCATGAAAACCACCACCCTCTATTCCTCCCTCAAGCTGCCCCAGCGCCTGCGGGCCATGGTCTTCGCCTTCAGCCGGGCGGATCATGCAGAGCTCCACCGGCTCGCCACGGCATCCTCCGACGGAAACCACACCATGGGGAAAGTGCGCCACCAATTTGTCCGCCTCACCCACCTTGCCGCCCTTCACAACAGCCTGCTCCTCGAGCCCTGCGCCGTCTGGCTGATGGGCCAGACATTCAGCCCGGTGGAGATCCTGGCCTCGAGCCCAGCCGAAACCAAGGACATCGAAGTGACCCTCCATCGATCCCTCGCTGAGGCCGCCTCCATCGAAGCCGCCTTCACCGGTCGCCTCACCGCAGCCGGCATGTCCTCATCCGACTGGCAAACCTTCCGGGAGCGCCTCCTAGGTGAGGGCGCCAAGCTCCTGCTGCAGGAATTCCTGCGCATGGCAGCCGGACGTCAGGACCCCGCCCTTGTGGCCCAATACCACGGCGCCATCGAAGGCTATGTGTTCAAGGATGCCGCTTAGCGTCCTGTTCCCCACCTGCGTTGCAGGCTCTCTTCGACTCCCTCGGTGATAACATCCGGGAAAATTCCTCCGACGTCTCAAGCTGTCCCTGCTACCCCACAGCCGCCCGGTAGCCTGTCAGCAGCTCCTGCATTCGCGTGAAGCCCTCGTTCTTGGTCCCCGACATTTCGTCCATATAGAGATCACGCCTGATCTCGATCATGATGGAACTCACCCGCGGGTCTTTGCCGAAAAAGGCGTTCGGGACCAGAGCCCCGCGGAAGGGGCGGTCTACCCCCACGACGAACCCGTGCGAGAGAAAATACTCCTCCGTCAGGCTCAGTAGTCCTGCCGGGGTATGACCAGGTTCGGTGCCGATGCCGATCTCCGGCGGGGCGGAGAACTCGATCTGGGTGGGCAGTGGGTCGGTTGGGAAGCTGTGCGCGTCGATGATCACACAGCGCCCGTGACTCCCCAAACTGGCGGCACAAGCTTCATCCAGGCGACGATGGTGCGGCCAGAAATAGGTCTCGAGGAGGAACTGGCGCCGCTCCAGCGAGAGGCTCCGCAAAGGCCGCCCCTCGACGGTTTTCAGGTAGGTCGCCCCCATCCCCACCTTCGAGCATGGTTCGTTGCCGTCGTCGGGGAAGCGCTCCACATCGACCACCAGCCGGGACACGGGAGCCGCCAGGACCTGCCCGCGGGGGAAACCGGCCGTGAAGAGCTCGTCGGTGAACCAGTCAGTCAGTCGCAGCCGCTGATGACACAGCTCCTCCGGACTGATGAGAAAGTCGCCAAGGACCTCATCCGGAATCACCGTGGAAGCGTGGGGGACGTGGATCAGCAAAGGGGTTACCATCGGAAGGAAGATGACCGGCGATACACCCCGGGACAAGGATTAAGAGAACATTGGCCGACGGTGATCAGCCATTCCCGCCCACTCCTCGAGAAGCTGTGAGCCCTTGATCATTACCCATCTGTAAAAATGGTGCGACGGATTGTTGGGGTGTCAGATTGGAAGTATCCGTCAAACGCAGTCCCATTGGAAGGGTGGTGCGCTGCGTAGCTGGAGGCATAAACTACGGCTCTTATGGGAGCCAAGGCCTTGAAGATGTTGCAACGGGACGCGGTGGGCCGCGTGAGTGATCGTGTAGAACAACGCGAGGCGATTCTGGATGAATTCGAACGCAGCGGGCCCGGGCTGCACATCGCCCGGTGGATCGTGCAACGCCGCGCCCGTGATATCGCGGTCGTCACCGGCCCGGATCGCCTGACCAGAGCCGCCGTGCGCCTGCCCCGGGAGGAGTAAGGCGTTATCGTCCGGCCCCGCTCCGGAAGGCACTCTGCTGGACCTGCTGGACACCCTCGCTGCGCTGGAACAACAGGTGAAAGCCATCCGGGCCGCCCTCGCGACCGCCGTGCTCGGCGCCA
>CAIZWU010000289.1 GCA_903936775.1 uncultured bacterium
CCGACGTGCTGAGCCCGGCCGGCAGGCGGGCGGTGCGGTTGGCAGCGTCGGTGGCATGGAAATACCAGCGCAACATCTGGCCCGGAGCCGCCACGGTGGCAGGCAGCGTGGCCGTGAACCAGCCATCTTCCCCCGGCATCATGCCAAGGGATTGCTCCGCGAGAAACATGGTGCGGTGAATGAGGGTGACGTTGGCTGCCTCCACGGTGCGCACGGAGATTTTCCACGACCCATCGGGTTGGCGGATAAATCCGGGAGCGGTCAGGAGCGGTCCAGGCAGATTGGCGGCTCCAGGAGTCGGCGTGGAGAACAATCCGGAGCCATCCGTGGAAACGTCATCCAACTGGGGGGCATAGGCGGGCGCAAAGGATTGGAGTGGATAGCCGGCACGGTCCACCAGCGCGAGGTATTCCCCGGCGGCAGCGAGACTGAAATTGGTGTGCAGGGGCTGACCGGCCACGGCGCGGCCTTTTCCGGAGGCAAAAACCAGCAGATACGCCCCGGGGGCGATCCCCTGCGGCGGAAAGATCCATTTGTCAGGGAGATCCGCCTCATCGGTGAGGGCGAGTCCACCCAAATTGATGGACCAGGGGTTGGGGTTGTGGAGTTCAATCCAATCGGACTTGTCCCCGTCCTCGTCCGCCAGGCCATTGGCGTTGGCGGCCATGAATTCCGAAATCTTCAATGGTTGAGGAGTGCCGCCCACGCCGACCGTGAAGGTTTTACGGGTGCTCCCCCCGGGATTGGTTGCCGTCAGGGTGTATGTGGTGGTGGTGGCAGGGGTGACAACGGCGGAAGTGCTGGCGGCTGTCAGGGATGCGCCCCCGGGGGTCAGGGCAAGGGTGTCGGCCGCGGAGGCGGACCATGTCAGAGTGACGGGTGCGCCGGCGGTCACGTGTTCCGGCGAGGCCACCATCCAGGCGATCTCAGGAGGATCGGACAGGACGGGGGCCCCGGTGGTGACGTCATCCACCGTGAAGGTGGCCCCATTGCCTTCGAAGCGGACAGTTTCAAATGAGGCGCCGGCGCCGGCATGGAACCGGGTGGAGGGCGGACTGGTGGTATAGGTGACGCCATCGGTGGAGAGGCCGATGGTGTAGGACCGGGAGGGGAGATTCAGATCCTGCCCCATGATCCGGAGGTGATAGGTGGTGCCGGGAGCCAGGGTGATACCGGTCAGCGCATCTCCCCAGGTCCCCATGAAGGACCGCACCGCGTCGGAGGAAAAACCCAGCGTGATGATATCGGTGGCATTGTTATTTCCCCGGATGCGGATGCGGTTTTGCGCGGTATTGCCATCGTTGTTGGAGAGCGTGCTGGTGCGGAAGGCGAATCGCAGGTCGAAAGTGGCCAGCGCATCTGCGGGGGACGGGGCAAAGTCCTGATGGATTCCTTCACCCGCTTCTAACTGGGCGGAGAAAGTGCCGGTGACCCCAATCGCGGCGACTGGTGCAATCGTGCCCGTGGGGATCCACCCGGTGGGGAAGGGGAGCGTGGTGATTTCAAAATCGCCGTTGGTCTGCGCAAGTCCTCCGGCCGGGAAGGCAAGCAGGATGGCGGCGAGCCGGACTTGGAAGGCGATTAGGGTGGATCTCATGGGTGGGGAGTCCGGAGCCTCCCGCCGGAGGAAAGAGCAGGAGTCAGGGAGGGCTCTGGCCGATCCGCGGACGGATGGCGTGCAATCGGCGGTTATTCCTCCTCCACCCGGAAAAAGCGACGGCCGGGCACGATCTGTTCCTCATAGGTGGGGCCCGGCAAACCGGTATCCACGGCCGACCAGTCCACCAGATCCCCGGAGGCCCACACTTTGTAGGTGGTATTGAATTCAGGAGTCCACGAGAGGGTGACGAGGGTGCCGGATTTGGTGATATCCACAGGCACAAACTTCGGCCCGGTCACGGGCACGGCAGCGGCGGTCATGGTGACATTGTCCACCGTGAAGCCGGGATTGTTCCCCGCCGCGGTGCTGAAGAGGAAGGCGGCGGGCGGAGATGTGCGCATGTTGCCGAGGCCGGCCTGGTTTTCAGTGAGGCCGGTGACGGAGCGGGTGAAAACTGCGGCATTGGCTTCGGTGACTGCGATGTCATAAGTGGCCTCCGGAGTGCCCCAGCGATGGCCGCTCAGGCGGATGCGGTAGACATTTTTGACGTCTCCCGCCCCGGCATCATCGTAATCGCCATCCGCATTGTTATCGAGGGAAGTCAGCATCTGACCGAGGCCGGGCTGGTCGATGTAGGTGGTGCCGCTGATGACAGCAAAGGCGTCGGCTTCATAACGGAGCATGACCGGGGCGGCGTCGAGCCGGGTGGCTTCCCCGAAGTTGTGCACCAGCAGTTGGAAACCACGGCCGGTCACCGGCGGGAGCAGCACATCGAATTCCAGTTGCCAGTCGGCGGAGCCGATGACGGACTGGCCGAGGGTGCTATTCAAACCGCCGGTGCCCGGTCCGGCGAGGGAAGCCGAGCGGGTGGAACCTGCGGTCAGGCCAGCGGTGGAAGTGATGGTGCCACTGGGCGCCCAGCCGGCGGGGAAGGGATCGGCTTCAAAGTTGCCGTTGGTGATCAAAGAATCCCCTGCGGCATAAAGCTGCGCCGGGATCGCAACGGGAATGGACGGACTGCTGGTGTCGTTGCTGGTGAGGTTCAGGGTGGCGGCGAAGGTTCCGCGGGAGCCGGCAGGGTCGAAGTTCACCGTGAAGTCCCGGGTTTCGCCGGGTGGAATGACGATCGGAAACGTGGTCGGAACGCTGTATCGCGCGGCATCCGCTCCGGTGACCGAGGCCGCCGCCAAAGTCAGGTTGCTGATGGCACCGGTGTTTTGCACGGTGATGGTGCGGCTGGTGGCGCCGGAGCCCACGGGCAGGGTGCCGAAAACCGGCAGGCCGGTGACGACCGCGAGATTCGGATCATCCGGCAGCAGGATGTTTTCAAAGGAAACGTCGTCCACCCAAAAACCCGGGTTGGTGCCGAAGTTGGTATTGAACATGAAGACCTGGGGAACCGCCGAATTTCCCGAGCCGTTTTGATAGCGGGAGAGGCCGGTGACACTGCGGCTGAAGGTGGTTTGATTTGCGTTGGAGAGTTGGATATCGTAGGTGCCGGCACCACTGCCCCAGCCATTGCCGGTAATTCTCATGCGGTAGATGTTTTTAATATCACCGGCGTCATCGAAATCGCCGTCCGCATTGGCATCATTGGAAAAGGCCACCGTTCCCAGCCCGAGGTCGGAACCAAACGTGCCGCCGCCGAACGTGTTGAACTGTCCGCTTTGATAGCGGAGGTTGATGGTGGCAACGTCCGGATTCGTGGTGGTGCATACAAACAGGGAGAAGGCCCGGTTGGGAGTGTCCTTGACCGCAAAGGAGAAGTCGAGCTGCCAGTTTGACTGCACCCCGATAACACTCTGGCCAAGGCGCTCCAGGGGAGCGAGGGCAGCGCTTTTCGTGGAACCGGGCGCCAGCCCGCCGAATTGGCTGGTGCCGGTCAGGATGGTCCAGTCGAGGTTGAACGGGTCGGCTTCCAGGTCGCCGTTGGTAAGGAGGTTCTGGGCGGGGCTCAGAGCGGTGGCCGCGGCCAGGACCGCAAAAATCAGGGCTTTCATGGCAGGGCAGGGCTGACGCGGTTAACAGACGGATTAGCGGCGGCGGCGCAGCAGGCCGAGGAGCACGAGACCGCCGAGGCTCACGGCGCCGGGTTCGGGCACCACATCGGCGGCGGTCACCGTCACTTGGTCCACGCTGAATCCGGGGTTGGCCCCGAAGGCCGTATTGAAGTTGAAGGATTGGGCCTTGGTTCCGATGATGTTGCCGTTTTGTACGATGTTGAGTCCAGTGGCGGTGCTGGTAAAGGCCGAACCGGCGGCATCCGAAAGCCGCAGCGTATAGCTCGCTCCGGCCGTGCCCCAATCCACTCCCTCCAACTGCATGTGATACCAGGTGCCGTCAGCGACGGCCGGGAGGCCGGCCACGGGAACCCACGCTGTATTAAAAAGAGCCCATCCGCCATTCTGATAACGCAGGTTGATCGTGGCCGCGCTGGTATTGGGGGTGACCCAGGTCGTGGAGACCTGGAGATTGAACTGCCGCGTGGTCGCCGGGGCTGCCACCGCCTGGACCCGGAAATAATAATCGATCACAAAGTCTTCTGCCCCGCCCGGGCTGACCGCCCCGAAGGTCTCCCCAAGGTTACCGGTGGTGGCGGCCAGGGTGACCGCCTGGGTCGATCCCTGGGCGCCACCGGACACAACAGAGGTTCCCGCGGTGGTGTCCCAGGAGGAACTGACCACTCCGGTGTCAAAATCATCGGTGATTACGGTAACGGCTGAGGCGGAACCGGAGGTGAAGGCAAGGGCCAGAAGGATGGGGCGGGTGCAGGACAGTTTCATGGAGGCAAAAGGGATACCGGAGGAATGGAAGGATTAACTTCACGTGAGATTGTGCCCAGGGCCGCAGGGCAGCACATTTTTTTGCGTTCCGGTCAAAAATGCCCGCGGTTCTCCTGACTCTCAGCGCATTGGACCACGGCACGGCTTTGCCGGGGATCCGCCGCTAGTCGCCCCCTGATGGTGATGACCCGCTGGGCTGCCGTTCCGGGTATCCGGCAGGATCAAAAGCTGCCCCGGTGAAAACAAATCCCCGCCGCGCGGCAGCCGCGGGCGGGGATCCGGAAAATCAGGGCGGATGGAGTGCCTGTGTCGGGCGCGCCTGCGGCGCGACAGGGCGAGCAGTCCCAGCCCACCAAGCAGGAGCGACGAGGGTTCCGGGACGGGCGTGCCGAGGAAGCGTATTTCTGCAATACCCACGCGGTCGCCACCATCGGGACCGGTTCCAAACTGATTGTCGGTCACGGGCATGCGCACGAAATTGGCATCCCCCGCAGTGAAGGTGGAAGTGGCCGCCAGATTGAAGGTCGCGGGAAACCCAGAGCACAATTATTTTAGTTTTTCCGGGATTTCCGTGGCGTGATGATGCGTGGTAGAGGTCGGGTTTGCCGAGGTAAATGAGGACTTTGGTGC
>CAIZWU010000290.1 GCA_903936775.1 uncultured bacterium
GGGAAGAGATGACACCGTGCTTCAGTTCAGGTTTGCCGCGTAAGTATTTGCAGGCCATTCCGGAGCAAACTCCATTTCCTGTTCGCATTCCTCTTCCTGATACATTGGGTACCCTGTCTCTTTTGCCCAGTTCCAATCGACAGAGACCCGGAGCATGAGTCCGATCGCGGCCCACATCCCTACCGCACCTTCCCGAGGATAAAACGTCTGGCCTCCCATGGCACCAATCATCAAAGCAAGGATCAGCGCTACGGACACCCCTCCGACAGCAGCATTCAGAGCGTCTATCCGGTCCCCCAGCAGTTGGAAGCTGCGGCGGAGGCAATACAGGTAGAAAGGGACCACCAGCAGAAAACCGATGATTCCATTGTCGAGGAGAATTTCAAAATAGGCTTGATGGGGATGGGGAAAAGACTCCTGCAGCTCTTCCCACAGACCTTCCTTGATTCCCGTGGTGCTCATACCCTCCCTTCCATAACCAATCAGCGGTGAGTCCTGGATTTTGTCGATGACCCGGGGCCAGGCGAGGTTCCGGCCGGAGGTCATTTCGTAACTGTCGGTCTGGACCGCGATGTTACCTCGGCTGCCGCCCAACCCCTGCAGCATCCGTTCCCGGACGGCAGGAAGCAATGCCACGGTAAGTAAAACGGCGGCGGGAATCAGGGGGAGGAGTTTCCGCCACCGGACCACTGCCAGCACCAACCCAACCGCAGCCCAAGTAACGTAGCCGGTGCGGCCTCCCGTAAGGGCTTGTCCCAAGGCCACAATTCCAGCGGCCGCCATCAAGGATATTTTATGGATATTCCGTTTTGCAAGAGGTAGCAAGGCGAGCATCGCCCATGAGGCCCCGGCAAGCATCATGGACAGGGTGACCCGGTTATAACCGATGTTGCTTTGGGTGATCTTGGAAGCCCGGGCCGAAAGCGCATCCCCAGAAACAGCAGAACCCAACGGCATGCATTTGATCACCTGCAGGGCAATCAGGAAATATAATAGCAGAATGACCACCAAGGCGATTAGCACCCGTTGACGGGTGCGGCAGGCATCGAACAAAAGCAGGCCCGGAATAACCCACTTGATGCAGTTGATGAGATCCTCGCTGATAATACTCATGACCGTATGGTCCGGAGCAACCGGCGGCTCGAGCATCAGGCGGAAGGCCGCACTGAGGACCACAAACAGGTATCCCAGCAGCATCCATCCAGCACAAGCCGGCATGTCCCATTCCCTTCCCTGCTGCTGCCGCTCGCTCGATGCGGCGAGAAAGACCATCAACAATAAAAAATTCCACGGATTGGCACCTTGAATGCCCCCGATGCTGTTGGGAAAATCGGGGTGCTGCACCACCGCCAACAGCAGGATCGCCCCGCAAAGGCTGACGAACCAGTTCCGCCAGGCATAGACGGAAAGGTAGGCTACCAGCAGCAGCAGCAGTGTAGTGCGTATCATCCGGAATGGAGTTTTTACCAGGAAGCTTTCCCCGGTGGTCGGCGGTCAGCGGTCAGCGGTCAGCGGTCGGCGGTCGGCGGTCGGCGGTCGGCGGTCAGCGGTCAGCGGTCAGCGGTCAGCGGTCAGCGGTCGGCGGCGTAGCATGAGTGTGCCGCCTTGGATACGTAGCATGACTCTGCCGCAGGCGGGTCGTGAGCGGAGAATTGGAGCGGGGAATCGTGGACCAATGCTTTTGCGGCCAATGCTTTGAGAATACACGAGTGGTCTGCGACACACTCATGCTACGTTTTGCATGCTACGTTTTGCATGCTGCGTTTTGCATGTTACCTGTGGCCGGCGGCTGGCCGGATCACTGTTCCAGGAGGATATTGATGATACGCTGGGCGGTGTGGCCATCCCAGAGGGGAGGGGTGGCTCCGGTTCTTTCCGGACCATCAAGGGTGGTTTTCAGGTCATCGCGGAGGCGCTCTGGATTTGTCAGGCGGTTGCTGCCCACGGTGACGGTGATGGGGCGTTCGGTGTTGGGCCGCAGGGTCAGACAGGGGGTGCGGAAATAGGTGCTCTCCTCCTGCAGGCCGCCGGAATCCGTGAGGAGGCAGCGGGCATGTTCGGTGAGGGCGAGGGAGTCATTATACCCGACCGGCTCGATCAGTTGAAGGTTCGGGTGGTCCGTAAAGGACAGTCCGAATTCCTCCATGCGCTTGAGGGTGCGGGGATGGATGGGGAAAACGATGGGCCACTGCTGGGCGATGGCGGAGAGTTCCCGGACGATGACGGTCAGGGTCTCCCGGTCGTCCACATTGGAGGGGCGGTGGAGGGTGACGTAGATGAACCCCCGGCGGGACAGCCCCAAGCGGTCGAGGATGGGCTCTCCACCGTTGGTTGCGGCGGCGCGGGCGACCACGGAATCGATCATGATATTGCCCACCATGCGGATGCGGTGGGGAGGGACTCCTTCACGGGCGAGGTTTTCATCCCCCTCGGCTGAAGGCGTCAACAACAGGTCGGCGATGGAATCCGTCACGAGGCGGTTGAGTTCCTCGGGCATGGAGCGGTCGAAACTGCGCAGGCCGGCCTCGACGTGGGCGACCGGGATGCCGAGTTTCGCGGCGCCGAGGGTGCAGGCGACGGTGGGATTGACATCCCCGACCACGACCACCCAATCCGGTTTTTGCTCGAGGCAAACCGGTTCGAAGCGGATCATGGTGTTGGCAGTCTGCACGGCGTGGGAACCGGAGCCGACTTCCAGATTGACGTGAGGGGCGGGAATGCCCAGATCCCGGAAAAAGACATCCGACATCTTCTCGTCGTAATGCTGGCCGGTGTGGACGAGGCAATATTCCACCTGCCGGCCGGTATCCCCCACGGCGGCATTGTGGGCGGCCGCGGCTTTGATGAGCGGCGCGACTTTCATGAAATTGGGGCGGGCTCCGGCGACGAGAATGAATTTAAGAGGGCGGGCAGGCATGGGAACGGGCGATGGGATTTAACGGGAGGCGAGATGAAAGGCGGCGATTTCTTCGATCGTGTCGACAATCTGCATCAGGGTGCTGCGGGAAGTCACTTCGGTGACTGGTTTGACCTGGCGTTTTACCACTGGGATCCGGTCCACATCCGCCAAGGAGGTGATCAGACCGAGCCGTCCTTCCAGATTCAACTGGCGGTCCACGGCGCCGAGGTTCCCCCGGAACAAGCTGAACACCGGCACGCCCAGCGCGGCGGCTTCCCGGTTCATGGTCCCTCCTCCACTGACCACCAGATCGGACTGCCAAATGAGATTCATCCCATCCACCGCGCCCTGGGGAACCACGGTCCGGTTTTCCCGGAACCACTCTGGTTTTTCCTTTTCCAAAGCGAGGCGCTGACGTTGGTTCCGGGGCAGCAGGATGACCCGGACCCCGGGGGTGCGGCAGGCACGGTCCATGAAGGCGGCAAACAGAATTTCGCTTTCCGGATTATGATAGTGAGCTTCCGTGGCCGGAGGACGGACCGTGACCACGAGGTCATCCGGAGCCAGCCCCAGTTCAAGGCGGAGGGAGGGATCGGGCACGAGCTTCCAGGCATAAACGTCTTCCTTGATGCCACTGTAATGCCGGACCCGGTCGGGCCGGACGGGGAGGACCTCCCCGGGAATGATATCGGGGGCCAAAATCCACGAAGGCTTCATCATGAAGGGAAACTGGCAGTATTCATAATCCTCGATGAGGAGGGTGGGAATCCGGAGCAGATTGCTCAGCATGAGTTGGGAGCGGGAACCGTGGGAGACCCCCAACAGAGGACCCTCCCGAAGCACCAGGGAAGCCAGTTGCGAAGCGCGGTGCATCAGGCCGGTGGCCTTGCGGAACTTGTTTTTTCCGTGGTGGCGTCCGACTTTGAAATAGGGCAGACCTTTTTTGTCGGCAAGTTCACACACTTGGAAGGCATCCCGTGCGGTGACCAGCAGGGGATAGCCCCTGGACTCCAGCTCCTCCATGATCGGCTCGAAAAATGGGACGTGAGGAGTGTTGTCGAGATCAATCCAGATTTTTGGTTTGCGCTTCATGCCATGTCGGGAGGGAACGGGGGAAGCCCCCCCGGGGTGCTGATGGCGGCGGGTGGTTTCCCGTGCCTGGACGAGACTGGCCACTTCATGGGGGAGGGCGTGCCAGAATTGCCCTGGGTAGGTGGAATTGACATACTGCAGCAGTTCCTCATAATGTTTGACAGGAAACTCAAATTGGCCGTGCGGGCTTCCCTCCATCGCCATGTAATCGGGATGGGTATTGAGCAGGACCATCCCGCCGTGGGAGGCGACCCAGTCGAGTTTCCTTTTCCAGATATCGATGGTTTTTTCCTGCAGGATGAGGAACAGCGTGGAATCCTGACACAACGTGTAAGGCAACTCCACATAACCTTCCGGGACCGGGGAACTCCCCTTGGAATCGGGCCGGTCGATCCAAAACGGAAAGATGGTATTCCGGCCTTCCGGCTGGGGCTCGAAAGGGTCGGTATCGAACGTCGAGGCATCGTACTGGATCTTCAGCTGGTGGAGCCAATCGAGGTTTTGCAGCATGAAACCGGACCGGAATCCGTGGGCATTCCACTCCTGCAAATGCTGATTGATGCGCACCGCCTGCCCTTCAAAAGCGGGGAGGGAGGCAAAAAGATGCCCATCGTGCCGGAGATCGTGAATTCCGACTTCAAACCCATTGGCGGTGAGTTCCCGCCGCAGTTCCGGGGACACCCGGTAAGATCCTTCGGGAATAAAATTGAAGGAACTCCGGAAACCGAGCGCCTGCTCTCTCCGCATCAATTCCGAGCATTTCCGCAGGCCGGCCGGTCCTTCGACATCGTGGGTCAGCACCAGACAGAATTTTTTACCGTCAGGCCACCCGGCCCATCCTTCCGGAGGCCGTTCTGAACCGGGAAAAACCGGCCAGAGGGCGCCGACCCGCTCCCTCAACTGGGAGGCATGCCGCCGCCGCAGAAAAAGTCTGAGAGAACGCGGCAGCATCGGCTTGAGCCGGTAATAAACTCGGGTCATGGGCATGTCGTCGATCTGGGATAACCCGGAAGGGGCGGTCAGCGGTCAGCGGTCAGCGGTCAGCGGTCAGCGGTCAGCGGTCAGCGGTCGGCGGTCAGAGATCAGCGGTCGTCAATAGGAAACGTAGCATGAGTGTGTCGCAGACCACTCGTGAGCCGGGCATCGGTTTGGCGATGAAACAGGGCGCTGATTCCTCAGCCCTGCAGCCAGGAAGGCAGGGTTTCACGGGTCTTGTTGAGGATGGTGGAGACGTCGGCGTTGGCCTTGGCGGTGATTTCGCGATAAGAACGCCGCACGACATCCCGGTCGGTTTTACCGGCGTCGACCACCAGGAGCACTTTGTCCATAAAGGCGGAAATGGCGAGGGTGGGACTGGTGGGCGCCAGCGGCGGCATGTCGAAGATGACATACTCGAAGTCGCTGGCACGGAGGCGGGGCATCAGTTCAAACAATTGCTTGGGCACAAAAGACTGGTAAGCCCCGGGTTCATTGCCATCCTGAATGCCGTTCCTGACCTTGCCAGGGGTGATGCTGGCTACAAATAGATTGTCCTGATGCTCGACCAGACCAAAAGTTTCCTTGGCCGGATCCGCTCCTTTACCCCTGGCTTTGGCCGGACTTCCGTTGGCATCCTTCTGCTCCGGAAGGGGAGCCCCACCGTTCAAGCTGACGTAAAGAATCTTGCCATCCGTCATTTCCGCAAAGGAAGCGGCCAGAGCCGCTGCGAGGGTGGAGGTGCCGGCCCCATCGGAAAATCCGGTGAGACCGATCAACTTCGGTTTGTGGGTGATCCCATTGATGTGGAAGTGATAACCGATACGGTCGCGAATGGCGTCCGCGAAGGGCCGGATGAAGTGGGCGGTCTCCCAGGGCGAAGGCGGGGCGGCCTTGCGGGAGATTTCCTTGGAAGCCCCTGCCCCGCCGGTGGGATGGCTGGCTCCATTTGCGGAAGACCCGCCGGGGGCACCATTCAGAGGCAACCGGGGACGCCTGGAATCCGTCAGGAAGGGAATCGACAGCATCAGGGGCACCTGCAGTTTGGATTCAAATTCCTGGGGGCGTTTGATGCTGCGGTCGAGCAGGAATTCGATCAGAAAGGCCAAGGTAATCCCAAGAGCAAATCCACCGAAGGCGAGGCCAGCGGCCAGTTTCATGACAAGTCCGGGGGATGCCGGCGCGGGCACGGAAGGCTGCTGGATCACCGTGATGTTTTCCAGATCGGAAGGTTTCAGCGCGGCATCAACGCGGGCCCGTTCGAGGGCGGTGCTGTAATAACGGAAATTGGCGTCGTATTCCTGGATATCGCGTTCCAATTTGGCGATGCTGGTCCCGGCTCCCAGAAGGGTGGTCAGCTCGGCTTTGACCTTGGTGCTTTCATTGGTTAGAAACTGCAGGCGGGCTTCAATGGCATCGAGGTTTCCCCGCTCTGCCCGGGGATCGAGCGGAGCGATGGGGTTGCCGTCGGTGCCCTTGATGCTGGGAGCTCCGAATGCCGGAAACTTCGTCAGGATGGCCTGCCGTTTGGCTTCGGCTTCATTCAACTGCGACTGGACGGTCTGGACTTGGCTGCTGGATTCGGTGTAGGAAAGTCTGAGTTCGTTTTTGCGTTTTTTGAGGGACTCTACCAACTCAAAGAGGGAGCGGTATTCTTCGACCTCCCGGTTCGGCGGGCCGGCGGGCCGGACTGTTTCTTCAGGACTGCCCATGGTATCCTTGCCTTTGTCCTTCGGACCAGGATTCATGGCCTCGGCAAAGCTCACCCTGACTTTTTGTTCCGCCCGTTTCGCCTCGGTGGCCAGCCGTTCGTCCTCAATGGCCGACTGTTGTTTGGACAGCGCCGCTTCCCGGTTGGCGATGGAGATGATGTTCTGGTCCTTTTTAAGCTTCTCCAACTCCTGCCGGGCGGTTTCCAGATTGGTTTTGGCTTCACTGGCCTTGGTATCGACATAGGAGAGGGAGCGGCTGGAGCGGTGGGTTTCCTTGTGTTTGACGAGGTATTCGTTCACCAGTTTGCCCAGAATGGAGCGGGCCTTTTCCGGATCGGGATGCTGATAACTGGCATGGATCACCATACTGTTGAGAGGCACTTCCACCTGGAGGTTTTTCAGGAGCGCCCCGGCGGCTTCAGCCACAGTGATGGATTTACTGCCAGGCGGCAGGATCGATTCAGGGCCGATTTCCTTGGCTACCGTTTCCACCAGATCCCAACTGGTCAGGAGATCCACTTCGACATTGAGCACGGACTTGCCGGCGCCGCCGGCGGATGAGGTGACCTTGGAGCCGCCATCTTCAGAGACGTTGCGGTCAAGGACGTAAGGCACGAAAAGTTTGGCCTGGGATTCAAAGAGGGGAGTGCGGGTGAGATATACCGCCACGGCGCCGCCGATTCCCAGCAGACCCAGAAGGATGATCTTTCCTTTATGACGGAAAAGAGTGCGCAGAATGTCGTGCAGGCTGATCCCGCTGGCGGCGGCCGGGCGGGGAGCCCTGAAGCGGGGGGGGGGGACGACCTGGGCTTCCGCGATGTTGTCCGATCCTGAATGTTGATATTTCATGGCGTAGGGGGAAATAGGGATGCGGTGTCCAGCGGGGGAAACCCAGCAGTTTAGGCGATCAAAGGGAGGCCATCAAAGGGTTCGTCAGGAACCGTTATGAGGCTCAGTCCAGATGAGGATAGAGCAGGCAGCCGGTCCAGCGGTTCACCACCAGGGGGAGGTGACGGAAGATGGCGTGGACGAGGGGGCGGCCCGGTTTCGGGTGCAGGGTTTCCCAAGTGCCGGTGCGCGGGAGGTATTGGCGGTAAGTGATGGCTGATTCCGTGGCGCCCCAGGATAGTTTGAAGCGCCGGAGGCCTTCCTGACCGATGGAGGACCGGCCGAAATGAAGGGAACGCGCCCCGCTGGCAGCAAGGTGGCGGATGCCCTCCCACATCACGAGGTGGTTCGGGCGGCAGTCCCAGGCCCGTTCATCGGAAGCCCCGAACTTGTAGACTGCGGCCGTCCCGCAGCGCAGAAAGACGGCCGCGGCCACCGGGCGGCCCTGGGTGGAGGCCGACACCACAAATCCGGCGTCGGGCCCGAGGAGTTTTTCGCGGTGCAGCTGGCGGAAGAAGGCCCACGGCTGCGGCGGAAGACCGTGGCGTTGCCGGGTGAGGGTGTGCAGTTCAAAAAATGCCCGCAGGGCGGCTTCATCGTGGGCCAACCGGAGCTCGAGGCCATGACTTTTGGCCTTGCGGAGAGCGCGACGGACAGATCCCTCCAATCCGTTCCAAAGGGATTTCTGACCGGAACGGAGGTCGAGTTCGTGCCCATAAAAGCTCGGCGGATGGGTTTTCGGGGAGGTGGCCGGCAAAGCGCCTCCGCGCAATTCAAGATATTTCCAGCGGCGCTCCCGGGCGAGGGATTGGAGCGGGGCCTGCAGGGAGTCCAAAGTAATGCTATCCGGGAGGAGGGGAACACAACAATCCGAGAACGGAAGACACACGCCGCGCCGGCCGGTGACAAGGCTGTTCACCTCCATCAGGGGAACGAGGGCGGCAGAACCATTCTCCTGGCGGAACCGGAGATAAAGCGGCTTGTGTCCGTAGGTGGCGGCAAGGACCCGGGCCCAGGCGGCGGAGTGAAAAACCGTGGCTCCGGGATGGGCCCGGCATTCCCGGTCCCATTCGTCAGGCGAGGCGAGCGGATCGAGAATTTCCATGCAGGGAGCAGGAACCTCCAGCCGCGGCGCGGACCGGACCGGAGAGCGCAGGAGCCGGGGCCGGGTCAGCGGGTGGAAGTCCACCAGCGTGGTGCCATGAGGATGCATGGTGGGAGAAGTGAAGCCCGGCAGGAAGCCAGCTCTAGCCCTGCAGAACCTGCCGGAGGGTGGCCACCACCTCGTCCACCTGGGCGGGAGTGAGTTCGGGATACATAGGGAGAGAGAGGAATTCCCTCGCGCAGCGCTCCGCGACGGGGAAAGAACCCCGGCCCAGTCCCAGTTCCTCATAGGCGTTCTGGAGATGGACAGGGACTGGATAGTGAATCCCGCAGCTGACTCCCGCAGCGCCCATGGCCTCGAGCACGGCATCCCGGTTGGGGACGCGCACCGCGTAAATGTGATAGATGTGTCCAGCGTTGGCCGAGGGCACCGGGGTGATCACCTGCGCCAGGCCGCGCAGGGCTTCGTCATATTGGGCGGCACGTTCCCGCCGGAGTTGATTCCGTTCATCCAGGTAGCGCAGTTTGATGCTCAGGACTGCGCCCTGGATGCCGTCCATGCGGCAATTCCAGCCCACCACATCGTGGAAATACTTTTTGGCCTGGCCATGATCGCGGAACATCCGCATCTTCGCAGCCAAGGCATCGTCGTTGGTGACGACGGCCCCGGCTTCACCAAAAGCGCCGAGGTTTTTGCCCGGGTAAAAACTGAAGGCTCCGGCTGCGCCGATTGAACCCGCGCGGCGGCCCTTGTAACGGGCACCATGAGCCTGTGCCGCATCTTCCACCACCGGCAGACCGTGCGCTGCGGCGATGGCGAGGATGGGGTCCAGATCGACCGGCTGGCCAAAGAGGTGGACTGGCATGATAGCCTTGGTACGTGGCGTGATGGCGGCCTCCAGCAAGGCAGGATCCATCAGGTAGCTGTCAGGATCAATATCCACAAAAACGGGCTTGGCCCCGCAAAAAGAGATCGCCTCACAGGTGGCGATGAACGTGGCCGGCACCGTGATAACCTCATCGCCCGGCCCGACCCCGAGGGCGAGCAGGGCCATCCATAAGGCATCGGTGCCATTGCCCACCCCAATCGCATGTTTGGCCTCACAATACGCGGCGAATTCCTTTTCAAACTGCTCTACGAAACGACCACCGGCAAAAGCACCGCTGTCGATCACTTCACCGATCGCGCGGTCAAATTCAGCGCGGTGGGCCTGATGGTTGGTCTTCAAATCAAGAAACTGGATGCTCATGGAGGGTGGGGATGGCTGATTCAAGAAAAATGGGGTGTTGCCGGTCCAGGCGGGGGGCGCAGTCAGCGGGCGACCCGGACGAGGACCCGGGCAGGATTTCCCGCGACAGTGGTATCGGCGGGCACATCTTTGGTGACGACGCTGCCGGCGCCCACGATGGCATTTTCACCGATAGTGATGCCGCCCAGGATGGTGGCTCCGGAGCCGATCGAGGCCCCGCGTTTGACCAGGGTCTGCTGGCAGACCCAGTCGGCTTCAGTCTGGAGTTGGCCATCTGCGGCCGTGGCCCGGGGGTAGGCATCGTTGATGAAAGTGACGCTGTGACCCACAAAGACTTCGGATTCGATGGTGACGCCTTCGCAAATAAAGCTATGGCTGGAGATTTTGCAGCGCTCCCCGATTTTGGCGCCCTTCTGGATCTCCACAAACGTCCCGATTTTGGATCCATCGCCGATTTCGCAGCCGTACAGATTGACGAAGGCAAAAATTTTGACATCGCGGCCCAGCTTCACGTCAGCAGATATTCTTTGGAAGTCATTCATTTTGAAGGACC
>CAIZWU010000291.1 GCA_903936775.1 uncultured bacterium
CTGGACTGGCAGGTGCATGGGGACAACCTCGGGTCCGATCATTCACCCGTGATGGCTACCTTGACCTGGTCCCAGGAAGTAGGTGCCCACCTTGGAAAACCGGTGCCCACGCCGGCGGTCAGACCTTGAAGAGCGAGGTCACACTTTCGCCGCCGTGGATGCGGCGGATGGCTTCGCCGAGGAGATCCGCGATGCCCAGCGTGGTGACCTTTTCGCCTTTGGCCATGGGGACGGAGTCGGTGCAGATGAGTTGCTCGATGGGGCTTTCCGCGAGGCGTTTGACGGCCATCTCGTTGAGGATGGCGTGGGAAACGGCGGCGTAGATCCGGCGGGCTCCGCGTTCCTTGAGGAGGCGGGCCGCGGCTGTCAGGGTGCCGGCGGTTTCAGTCATATCGTCAATCAGGAGGACATCGCGGCCATCGACTTCACCGATGAGATTGTGGGCCTCCACTTCGGTGGCGCTGGTGCGGTGTTTGGCCACAATGGCGAAGCTGGAGCCGAGGGCCTTGGAGAAGGAATGGGTCATTTTGATGCCGCCGACATCGGGGGAGACGACGACAACCTGATCATCTCCCAAGCCGATTTCGCGGACGTGTTTCAGGATCACGGGCGCTGCGTAGAGGTGATCCACCGGGATATCGAAGAAACCCTGAATCTGACCGGCGTGGAGATCCACGGTGAGGACGCGCTGGACGCCGGCGGCGGTCAGCAGATTGGCCACCAGCTTGGCGGTGATGGGCACGCGGGACTGCTCTTTGCGGTCCTGGCGGGCGTAACCAAAAAAGGGAATTACGGCGGTGATGCGCTCCGCACTGGCACGCCGCACGGCGTCGACCATGATGAGGAGTTCCATGATATTGTGATTCGACGGAGGGCAGGTGGGCTGGACGATGAAAACATCGCCGCCGCGGATATTCTCGTTGATTTTGACGAAGGTTTCCCCGTCCGGGAAGGCGGTGACGGTCGCGTCCGTCCGTTTCACGCCGAGGTATTCGCTGATGCGGTCGGCCAGGGCCGGGTGGGCGCTACCGCTGAGAATATGCAGGCTGGGGAAATGGTTCATCCGTTGCGGTTACGGCGGGGCTGCTGGAATGGAAAGTGGAATTTACCCGAATGAAGCCGGCGCGGATTTCTGCGTGTCAGCTTGAAAAAAGTCCGGGAGCCCGGACCTGTGGCTTACCATTGCCGCCCATGAGATTTCCGAAATTTCTGACCCTCCTGCTGGTGCTTTGGGTGGGGCTGGAGGGGGCGGCCCAGGCCGTGGAGGTAACAGAGGGGCCGTTGGTGGTCGTTTCGGAAAATGCGGCTGATTTCGAGTGGAGCACCGATGTGGAGTGCGGGACACAACTGAAGTTCGGGTTAAATCAAAATATTTATAACCACAAGGTGCAGGGTGGGGTGGGATTGAAGCATGCGGTGCGGGCTGCGGGGCTGCTGCCGGGCACTCAGTATTATTACAGCATCGGCACTGCGAAGAAATCCCTCAAGGAAGGGGCGTTTACCACCAAGGGATTGGCGCCAGCCGGTGCGGCGGTCCAGAAGGTGCCCCCGCCCAGCGCGCCGCCCGGGCCTTCTGCCAAGCCTGCTGCGAAACCGTCCACGCCACCGTCACTAGCGGCTGGAAAACCGGTTTATGCCGTGCCTCCCACCGCCAAAACCTGGGGCGACCGCTATTCCTTGCTGGATCATTTCAACCGGCACGGGGCTGATTTCGGGGCGGCCAATGCCGGGGACTATGCGGCCAAGGCATGGCTTTTCCTGCAGCAGGCCAAGGATGAGGGCTTGCCCGCCAAACAGGACGAAAGTGACGGCACGATCCGGGTGTGGGACGGGAAAACCCATACCTTCGCGGCCTATAACCGCAACTTCTCCACCAAGACCTTCTTCAAGCCCCGCAGTGCCGACTATTTCAATCGTCAGCCGGGAAAACCGGTGCGGCTGCGCCACCCCGCCGCCACCCCATAATTCTCATTTATTGCATCATGTCCTACCCCTGTCTTGTCTGTGCCTGGCCCAAGTTGAAGCAACCGCCGCGTTCTCCCGCTGGTGGAGGATCCTATGAGATCTGTCCGGCCTGCGGGTATCAGTATGGGGTCGATGATGACGATCGGGGGATCACTCCGGAGCAATGGCGCGGCACCTGGGTGCAGCAGGGCTCACCCTGGAGCAGTGCTGGCATCAAGTCGCCCACAGGCTGGAAATACCAAGCCGGGACGGCGGGGCAGGCGCGCCAAGCCTCCACCGCGGTGAAGAAAACGATCGTGCTGAAGTCGCTGCCTCCGAAACCCAAGGCCACGAAAAAGCCGACGGGGAAGCGGTCTCCGGCCCGGAAAAATCGCGGCTGAACTTACAGTCCGCGGATCAGGTGTTCGAGAGCCAATACCGAGTAGGCGGTGGAGAGATCGGGGTCCTTTTCCATCCAGCGGCCATTGGGGTTGGACCAGGAACCGTCGATGTTCTGGAGGTTGAAGAGCTGTTTCGCGAGGTCGAGCCGCCAGTTGGCTTTGGTGCCGTCGGGCCTGGTGATTTCCTGGATGCCGGCGAGATTGAGCGCCTTGGCCATGGTGTGATAGTAATAATAAAGACCTTCCGCGCCCATGCCGGGGTTTTCGGTGACAGAATAGTGGGCGGCGAGCCACTCCTTCACGGCGGTGACGCGGGGATCGGAAGGTTTGAGTTCGGCGTAGATGAAGGCCAGCAGGCCGGCATATCCCATGCTGGCATAGGAACGGACCGCGGTCTTGCCATTGCCGAGTTCCTCGGTGCCAGCCTTGCTGTCTCCCGGCCGGTAGACGAAGCCGCCTTTGTTATTCTTGTCATCGCTGGCCCACGACTGGTCGTTGGTGGCGGTGAGGTTCTGGCACCGGCTTACAAACTGGATGGCGGCGGCGTAATTGAGCTTGGGTTCCTGCTTCTCCCGGTCCGGGTCGTCCGCGAGAAGCTTTTGGGATAGGTAGAGGGCCTCGAGCGCCAGGTGGGTGTTCGACATGTCGGTCGGCGGCTTGCTGCCGTAGCCGATGCCGCCGTCCTGCGGATGGTTCATCTGGCCGTCCTTGTTGTCATCGTATTGCCCCGCGATGACGAGGCGGCGGGCCTTGATGGCGGCCTCGCGCCAGGGTTCTCCGTCGACCATGGTCAGGGCGGTCAAGGCGAGGGAGGTGTTATAGTTGGGGAGCGATTTGGTGTAGATGCCGCCGTCCTCCTGCTGGTTCGCGAGCAGCCAGGTGTAGGCTTTTTTGGCCTCGGGGGTGAGGGTGTCGCGGTCGGTCTCGGGATTGCCCCGCATGGCCATGATGGCGAGGGCGGTCATGGCGGGGTGGTCGGGATCGCCGATGGAGCCGGTCTCCTTGTTCTGCCGGGAAACCAGATAACGGACGCCTTTATTGATGGCGGCCTGGACTTCGTTTTTCAGGGAGATATCGCCCTGGGCAGGCGCGGTCTGCGGCAGGAGGGTGCAGAGGGCGAGGACGGCGGTGGAGAAGAGGCGGCGTTTCATGGCGTGTTATGAGTTAGGGTTGATGATGGCGCGGCGGGCGGGGCGTTACTTCGGCGCGGGGGTCAAGGTCACGGTGACGGTGGTGCCTTTCGGCGGGACTTTGGACTTATCGGCGAGCCAATTGTCGTCATTTTCATTGCCTTGGCGGGGATTGTTCAGCAGGGCGGCGGCGTCGGCATACAGGGCGAGGATGGAGCCGGTTTCCTTGGCCATGAAGGTCCCGTCTTCCATCAGCATGGAGCCGGTATAGACGAAGGGGCCGTCCTTGGCGGGGGCTTTTTGATCGATGTTGAGCAGCAGGGATTCGAGGAGGGCGGTGTGGGCTTTCCCCGCCGGATCCTTCCAGTCGAGCGTCACCAGCAGTTTGGCCTTGGCTTCGATCTTGGGGTTTCTGACCACCACGGCCCCGGCTGCTTGATCGGAAGTGTCAAAGAAGGTGGCGCTGGGCTGGTAATTGAGGAGCAGCAGGACCACATTCAGGTCGTAGGGGGAAATGGGGGTGCTGAGGAGGGATTCGTGCACTTTGCCTGATTCGTGGACGAGGGCGTATTCCAGGAGACCCTCCGTCATATTCACCGTGGCGGGCAAGGTGATGGCGCGGGTATCCCCGTTGAAAGTAATGCCATTCAGTTCGTAGCGCGGCCCGCCGAGGGATTTGACGGCGGGAGCGGGGGGGGCGTCCGGTTTGGGGGCGTCGGCAGGTTTGGACGATGGAGTGGCCGGCGCGGAGGGCGCGGGTGCGGGCGCCGGCGGATTTTCGGCCGGAGCGGGCAGGGTGCCGAGGAGGAGCGCGGCGGCGGAGAACAGGGATTTCACCATGGGGAAGCGTAGGGGCGGGAAATGGGAATGCAATTGCACGCGGTGCAGAGGTGCGTAATCTTCTCAACGCCCCAGACCCGGACCGGCCTGGAACGAATTCTGTGAATAATCCGCCTCTCCCGCCGTCCAAGGAACCAATGGAAGCCGTTCTGTCAGGTCCAATCTTTATGGATGCCGTCCCCCTTGCGCCACCCGTGGCCACCACGTCCCTGCGTAGCGATGGCGAGCCGGATGACGCCGAGTTGGTGCTCCGCTGCCAGGCCGGCCGGCACGATGCCTATGAATCGCTGGTGGTCCGCTACCGGGGCCGCATTTATGCGATGATCGTCAACATGACTGGCAATGATGCCGATGCCTGGGACTTGTCGCAGGACGTTTTTTTGAAGGCGTGGAAGGCCTTGCCCCGGTTCGAGGCCCGTTCCCAGTTTTACACCTGGCTTTACCGTATCGCGCACAACGTCACCTACGATTGGCTGCGGAAACGCAAGATCGGTCCCGGCACGGAATTTGACGATGCCCTGGGCCAGACCCCGGCCGCCGGAGCCGTCACCGTGCCTCAGGGCGCCGACCCTCCCGACGCCCGGCTGGGCAACAAGGAAGTGGGCGCCCGTATCGCAGCCGCGCTGGAGGAATTGTCCCCTGAGCACCGCGCGGTGGTGTTGCTCAAGGAAGTCGATGGATTATCCTACCAGGAGATCGCGGACAGCGTCGGCTGCACCCTTGGCACCGTGATGAGCCGCCTCTTTTATGCCCGGAAACGCCTCCAGACCCTGTTGCGTGATGTTTACGAAACCACCGCCTGATTTTGGCCTGACTGAATTATTTCCCCCTTTGCCCCGTCTAATCTTTGCAACTTCCCTCTGCTCCCTTCCATGAACCCGACGCCCCCCCCTGATGATCTCAACGAAGAGTTGATGACCCGCTGGATTGATGGCCACCTCACGCCCGAGGAGCTGGTGGCTGTGGAGCGTGCCCTGGCAGTAAAACCGATGATGATGCGCGAAAAGGAATCGGCCCAACATCTCGGGGGTTTGCTCCGTCAGCATCTCCCGTCCGTCATGGAGCCGCCTTCGCCGGAGTTTTTCACCAGCCGCATCATGGAGGAGATCAAAGGAGCCCCTGTCGTGACGCTTCCGGTGGCCCCGGTGGCCCGGCCGGCCGGGTTCCGCTCATGGCTGCGTCAGCCGTGGTTTGCTCCACTGGCTTCCGCCGCTGCGGTGGCCCTGTTGTTTTTGGCGATGAATGGCGCGCGTCCCGGGGCCGCTGCCAGCAGTGTGGCGCGGGCCTATGCCCCGGATCCCAAGGTGGTGGCCAATGCCTTTTACTCCGAGGAAGCCGGAGCCGTGGTGATTGATCTCCAAGGATTGGAGGCCGTGCCGGATGACCGTGAAATCCGCGCCTATGATGTCGCCGATGCTGTCCCGGCCGCTCCCGGTCAGCCGCTGGTGCTCCATGCTGCCAACGATCCGGACCGGGCCATTCTGGTGCTCTCTCCCGACGCCTCTGCCGGTCCCCGCTTCCGGGACTTGAACTGATCCCATGATGCTCCCCGGAAGAACTTCTGATCGGACCCGGCACTGGTGGGCCGCGCTCCTGCTTGGCCTGCTGGTGGTTCCGGGGATGCCGGCACCGGCTCAGGACCAGGCGCCGTCTCCCAAAGCTGCGGCGGCCTCCGATGGCTCGGTGGAAGGGTATCTTTTCTTCGCGGTGAATGATGAGGCGGCGCCGGCCCAGGAGGAGAAAGTCACGGCGGACGCGGCGGTGGTGGCCTCCATGGAGGCGCGTCTGAAGAAAGTTTTTCGCTACACCCACTATCACCTCATCGGTAAACACAGCCAGCAGGTATTCAAGGAATACGAATCGTGGGTGGTGCCCTCCAAAGACCTCTGCCTCAAGATCGATTCGCGGGGTCCGGCGGAAAGCGGTGGCGTCAACGTGCACCTCCAGTTGTGGCAAGACACCAAGGTGCTGGTGAAATCCGACGCCGTGCTCCTCAAGGACAAACCGATCTTTCTCGGGGGCCCCAACTGGCGGAAGGGACGTTTGATCTTCGTCGTCCGGTTGAAGTAGGTTCTCCCAGGACACGCTGCCAAGTTCGAAAAGCGGAGGGCCAATCCCCTGTTCATCCCGCCTCCCTCCGCCGTTCCTTTTGCTTTCAAAGAACATGGTCACTCCCACGTCCAATCAACAGGCGCTGCGCGACGCCTTTGAACCCTTGTCGGATCTGCACGAGCGGCTCTCCCTCATCATTTCCGCCTGTGCCGGGCCCGGCTTGCCGGAGCACGACCGGGCGGAGGGGCATCTGGTGCCGGGTTGTGTTTCCCGGGTGTGGTTGCGCCGCACCGGCCCGGCGGAAGTGCTGCATTTGGAGTGGGATGCCGAGTCGCCCCTCGTGCGCGGCCTCGCCGGGCTGATCTGTCAGGTCTATCAGGATACCGCCCCGGCCGACGCCCTCGCCTTCCGCAGCCGCATCCTCCCGGACCTCGGGCTGGACCGCCTGCTTTCGCCCACCCGCCTGCGCGGGCTTGCCGCCATGGAGGTCCGCATCCAGCAGCTGGCCTCCGCATGAAGCTCTGCGACGCCCACACCCACTATCACTTCCCGGCTCTGGCGCCGCGGTGGGCAGAAATATGGCCCGTGGCCCGGCAGGCCGGCGTTTCCGCAGCGGTGGTGAATGGCACCTGTGAAGCCGATTGGCCCGACGTCGCCGCCTTTGTCAGGCAGCATCCCTGGGCACGGCCTGCGTATGGCATCCATCCCTGGCAGGCTCCCCGGCGCGGGGCAGGGTGGGAACAGGATTTGTCGGACCGCCTCGCCGCCGATTCCCGTGCTTCGGTGGGGGAGATCGGGCTGGATGCCTGGGTGGAAGGTCACGACCTGGCCGATCAGACGACCCTGTTGCTCCGTCAGTGGGAAGTGGCCCGCGACCACCAGCGCCCCGTCACCGTCCACTGTGTCAGGGCATGGGAACCCTTGCGGCAGGCGCTGCGCCGGATGCCTCCCTATCTGCCCGGCTTCCTGATCCACGCCTACAACGGCCCGCCGGAGTGGATCCCCTGGTTCGTGGAAAAAGGCGCTTATTTCTCCTTCCCGCCCTACTTTCTGCTGGAGCGGAAACGCCCCCAGCGCGATGCGTTCCGTCTCATGCCCCCGGAGCGTATCCTCATCGAAACCGACGCTCCGGAACTGAGCCCCCCGCCAGAGCACAATCCCCACCACCTAACTGATATTCAGGACGGCCGCCCGCTCAACCACCCTGCCAATCTGCTGGTCGCGCTGCACTCCCTCGCCGGAACTCTCGACCGTGAAGCCGGCGATGTCGCCACCCTGACCACTCAGAATTGGGAGCGCCTGTTCGCTCCCTCTGGGGAGGATAACGGATCGCGCTGACATCACCGTAGTAGGCGCACGCATCGGATGCGGGGGACATCCTGGGAGTCCGTCGCCCGGGCGTCATGCCCTGCGGAGAGAAAGTCGAAGACAAGATCCGTGCGCCCGTCCGTGATCTGTTCAAGGGGTGTGGTGCACCTGTTCCAAAGAGGGACCGGAGAGGGGCGGATCGAGTTGGGAAATACAGCACCAGACAGACGGTGGGTCAATCCGGGGCGGCCGTGCCCGGACCTGCCGGTTTCTCTCTGCTTTTTAAAGAAAATGGTGGCCCCGATCACCCCCGCCGCCAATACCGTTAAGCCCGGAACGAAATTCAAGCCCAGCGCCAGGGCTGCCGCCAGCAAGGATCGTTTGGATGGATAGTTCATGAGGGTGTTTGGGTGGGAATGCAAAGGTCAGTGATGGGAGCCAGTGGCCGACGGGATTCGATTTGTCCCCGTGCTGATTGACTGGCTCCCGATCCCGTTACGATCTGAGTTGCCTTTGATCTTGAGGAGGGAATACCCCTCAAAAATGCCCCTGAACTTCTCACGGCTTTCCTTGCCGTGATCCAGCCTCGCCAGATTTCAACTTCTCTGTCCGTTGGTGATTTTATACGCCTTGGCCACGGTCCCCTTTTGATGCCCGGACAAAATCAGCCGGAAGACGCTTCCCCCGTGCCCGTCCCCCACCCGGGGTCCCGTCCCTGGTCTGCCTGACATGATCCTGAATATTCCATCCCTTCCCGTTGCCTCCTGCGCGGGAAACCCTCACCTCCATGACCCGGCAGACGGCACTGGTCCGTCCTGACGGGAGAGACGTGGCCGGAAGCTTTCCCCAGTGAGGATCAGGCCGGGCGCTGGAACTGACCGCCACCCCGGGGAAGGCCGTCCGTGAATCGTTCAACACCCGTTATCATCGGGGCTGCTCCCGGTGTTACTCAAGGTCATGCGGCACTTTCGGAAGCCCACTATGCGTCAACATATTGAAGGCGAGATTGCAAACGGCCCTTGGCGCCCTTGCACGAATCTGCTCCACAATCAACTTTGCGGTGTTCGGGAGCGCAATTCCCCTGCGGTTGTGATAATGGTTGTATCCGATCTCCCAGGCGTCATAGCGGTTCGACGTTGGCGTGTCGTCCTTGCAGAGGCCCTTCATCGAACCCGAAAGGAACTGGCCCGCCAGCAACTCCATCGCCGCCGTGTATCGCTGCTGGTTCTCGCCGTAGACGTCGACGCCTTGATGCCAGGCGATCTCGGCGGCCTGGAGCGCCGAACCCAAGCCGAACTGCGAATGGTGACCATTGTCGCGGCAGGTTTCCTGATTCAGCCCGTCAACCCAACTTTTGGGATTCGACCAAAACGCCTGCGGGTCGCCTCCGTCACCCGCAATGGCCGGAGGGAGTGGTCCTTCGGATTTCAGGTAAAAGTAGGCAGGATTGCGGATCTTCAATCTAACGATAGCCTTCGAGAATTGATCCTCGTCCTCGTTGAACACGGCAATCGCCATCAACGCGGCAATCTGCGTCAAATCGACATTTCCGTTCCAACCGCTGGCAGTCTTTAGCTGCGGATAAAAGGCCCGCTTGAACATGCCTTGAAATTTCGGCACTCCGCGGGCAGCCCAATCGGGATGCCCCCTCATGACCTCGGCTGCGGAAGCGAACACCGATCCGATCCAACCGGCTTGCAATCGATCTTGATCGGAGCCCGCCGTAAATCCTTGAAGCTCCGTCCACGAGTTGAGAATCGAGATGGAGCCCCGTGCGTAGACCTCCTCTCCGGTGAAGTGCCAAAGCAGCGACTGAGCGTAGGCGGCGATCGCGTCGTCCCGTGAGACCTCTGCGTCCTTGCCATCCGAGTTAATGTTCCGCAGGCCATGTGCGGTTCGGGTGGCATAGCCCGAGGCCCTCAGTTGATCGAACTCACCCTTCCACGGCTGGGCTCCGGCCTTGATCCGGCCTTTGACGAAGTCAAGTTCCGCCGCTGAATTGATTCCACCGGGGTGGATGAAGTCCCGTGCGGAAGCCACCGTTGCCCATGTTCCGAGGAGCAGAATCATTAACGTCTTCATAGTGCTGTCTTTCAATTGTCGAAGTAGCGTTCCACGCGATTCATGCCGGACGCTTTGGATCAGGCGAAGGCGAGCGGAAGGCGTCGATGACACGACAGATGCCATACGAGCCGTGGCCTGCATCCGTTTTGTTGAACGAGTTCGCCAGGCTCAAGCGCTTCGCGGGCGGGTGGGTTTTGGTGTGAAGGAGGGGGCTGGCCATGGCTCCGGCTGGCGGGGCAGAGGGGCGGCGTTGACACCCTTGCCGGTCCGGAGTCCGCGGTGGCAGCGGCCCTGAATTGCCGCCTCAAACTGAACTTGGCACGGGGCATCCAATGGGTTACGCACCCTCATCCATGGCGGCCAAAAAGCACCCCACCAGCAGTGAACCCTGCCTTCCGAAGCTCCGTGCCCTGGGGGACGCTACCCGGATGCGGCTGGTGAAGTCGCTCGCGGCCGGGGAAAGTGCCGTGACCGCTCTGGCGGATCGACTGGGCCTGACCGTTTACAATGCCTCGCGGCACCTGAAGGTGCTGCGTGATGCCGGACTGGTGGAGATGGAGGTGTGTGCCCAGCAGCGCATCTACCGGCTCTGCCCGGCCATCCGGGAGGAATTGGAGCGGAACCACCAGGTGCTCAATCTCGGCTGCTGCTCCTTCCGGCTGGATGAAATAGAGGGTTAGACCGGGGGTTTTGTATTTGCGTGTTGGTGCAAATTTCGTTTGCGGATTAATGCAAGCACGGTGAGAGGGCGGGCCATGATGATGCTCGTCTTTCTCTTTGCGGCCGTGGCTTTCCTTGCGTGGAGCAACGGGGCCAATGACAACTTCAAGGGGGTGGCGGCCCTTTATGGCAGCGGCATTGCCAGCTACTGGAAGGCCCTCGCCTGGGCCACTGTCACCACCGGGGCGGGATCTGTGGCGGCCCTGTTTCTGGCGGCTGAGCTGCTCCATAAGTTTTCCGGAAAGGGACTGGTGCCGGAAGCCCTGACGGCATCGCCGGCCTTCCTGCTGGCGGTGGCTTTGGGAGGGGGCTGCACGGTGCTGCTGGCCACGCGTCTGGGATTTCCCGTGAGCACCACCCACGCCATCACCGGGGCCCTGGTGGGGGCTGGCCTGACCGCTGCTCCGGATGCGGTGAATTTTGCCAGGTTA